>JAPSHM010000179.1 GCA_031179845.1 Pedobacter sp. | reverse complement strand
TTTTCAGCCAGGAAAGCCACCCGGAACATAAAGGTAAATGCCTCCTGAAAATCTTTGAATATAATCACTTTATAAAGCGTATTGTTCTGCTCTTCCCATTGTTTCTGCACTACATTTTCCATGTCCTTATTTTTTTTGTTTCAGTTTGACCTTAAAAATCTTTTCCAGTTTTTCCATTTTAGGTAAAATTACCAGGCGACAATAGGGTTGAGAAGCATTCTTATTGAAGTAGTCCTGATGGTATTTCTCTGCGACATAAAACGTCTGTGCTTTGTCTATTGCAGTGACCACTGGTTTTCCAAACGCATTGTTGTTGTTTAATGCATTCCTATATTTCTCAGCGGTCTGTTTTTGTTTCTCACTATGGTAGAATACAACCGAACGATATTGCGTGCCCACATCAGCACCCTGACGATTTAAAGTCGTTGGGTCATGACTTTTCCAAAACACTTCCAATAATTCATCATATTTAATTTTATTGGGGTCGTATGTTATTTCAATTACTTCAGCGTAGCCAGTCGTTCCGGTAGACACCTCCTCATAAGAAGGATTAGCTACCGAGCCACCTTCATATCCGGAACGAACCTGTTCCACCCCATTAAGTCTCTGGAATAAAGCCTCCGTACACCAGAAGCAACCCATGCCAAAAGTTGCCTTTTGTAACTTCTTCGTTTGGGCACTAACTGGTCCTGCGGAAAAGAGGATTAAAAGTAAATAGGTTAAATGCTTCATAGGAATAATTTTCATGGAAACTAACGTTTCCATTAAAGTTACAGAACACAAGAGCGTTTAGTTTTCATAGTAGTTGAAGGGAGGCGAACTTTACAATTTGCTGATAAAGTTATGGTGCTGGCCAACTGTGAATAACTTATAGAATTTAAATGCAGCTTCTTATCATAAATCCCGTTTTTTTGGATGTTTTATTAACAATTGTTTGCTAAATTCGATCGTTGTTACCTACATACAATATATATATGTCTACACCTTATATTCCTTGCCTGGATCTTGGTTCCTACATTGAAGGAGACGAAGTTCAACGTAAAAAATTCTCTGACGAATTGGGCAGGGCGTTTAACGACTCCGGCTTTGTAACCATTACCAACCATGGCGTAGATCAGGAGCTGATCGATAAACTGTATGAAAAGATCCAGTCTGCATTTAGCCTTTCCGCCGATCAAAAGAAAAAATATGAGCGTGTCGAACTTGCCGGACAGCGTGGTTATACCAGCCCTGGTAAAGAAACAGCGAAAGGCGCCAAGACGGCCGACCTTAAGGAATTCTGGCAGATTGGACAAGAAGTAATGGACGGAGACCCTATAAAAGATAGATACCCTGATAATGTATTTCTGGAAGAAGTTCAGGATTTCAATCTCGTCACCAGGGAGATCTATCAGCGTCTCGAAGCCAATGGAAAGCAACTGTTACGAGCAATAGCGACTTATTTAGGGCTTCCTGTAGCATATTTTGACCCGCAGGTACACAATGGGAATTCAATTTTAAGAGGAATTCATTACTTCCCGATAGAAGATCCGGATGCCTTACCCGATGATGCAGTCCGCGCTGGCGCACATGAAGATATCAACTTGATTACTTTGCTGATCGGGGCCAGTGCCGATGGACTCGAAGTCTTAACCAGAACCAACGAATGGCTGCCGATCAAAGCGCACCATACAGATATTGTCGTCAACGTAGGCGATATGCTGCAACGGCTGACCAATAACAAACTTAAATCCACAACACACAGGGTAGTAAATCCTCCCGCTGAACTGATGAGAACTTCCCGTTTTTCCGTGCCGTTCTTCTTGCACCCAAGAAGTGATATGGATTTAACCAGCCTCGAATCTTGTATTGATGCTGAGTACCCAAAAGTATATGAAGACATGACTGCCGGAGCGTATCTGGATGAAAGGCTTAAAGAAATCGGATTAAAAAAATAGAAAAGATTTAGCGATCTGCTAAGAGAGAATGTGCGTTGCGCCAAAAGGCGTCAGATCCTTTGTCCCTTTGTAGATCCTAAATCTTTTGTCAGATCGGGAGCTTAGGTGAAGTTATGTGCCACGGGATGGCTGCTAATGGTTAGGCAATGTAGGATGCTTTACCTTCCCTTAGGTTTTTGAGATGATCAATGCAGGTAACGTTCCCGTCCTTCAATATTTTTTCTATCTTAATGAATAGCTGATGAAGTTCTTCAGTTGTGATCGCAAACTTCTCACTGTATCGGGCATCACTAAAACCTTTCAAAAGTAGCGCGGTTAAGCGCACGTTTTCGGGAGTTTGTTTTGCAGACAGTGAAGCTTCAGGTCGTATGTTTTCAATCAGCTTTAGCAATCTCTTTAAATTGTTGCTGTCGCTGCGGTATCCGGTCAAAACCCGTAACATTCCCGAATAGCAATGCTGCAAAGTTTGATGCAACATAAAAACGGCCAGGTTATTCTCCTGCGCTCCGCAATAGAAACGTGCTCCCTTCAGGAAGTTTTCAGAAAGCAGATACCATCGGTTCCAGTAAGCTTCTCGTCTGGTGATGCGCTCAGTGACTTCCCCGCCAGCAGACGGAAAAACAAATGGCTCCAATTCGTTGTCGTGTAATAACGTACCTTTTCTGTATAGCGTTGTGAAGAAGGAACTTCCACTTTGAAGTGCGGAATTTATTTCGGTCATCCGATGTACCAATACTGTTACATTGGCGACGGAGCTCAACTTTTTTTCCAGGTTTTGTTGAAGGACGAAATCTGAGATTGGTTCGGTGACTTTAGGAATAACCAGCAAATAATAACTGTTTAACCTCAATTCGATAAGCCGGTTGACCGCTAGAAAACAGCTGCTATTTTGCACGCTATTGATCTTACTACCAAAACAAATGATCTTTTCCGCGTCTACTTTGGTAAGAATAAAATCTGTAAGTGTTTTTAATTCCCTGGACTCCATTTCAGTTGCTGTCGCGTTTACAGAAACTGCAGTTGGTTCTTGTTTTCTCATTTTGGATGATTTAAAAGCGATTTATGGGTAGTGTGAAGTACTTTATAGATTTATTTTCTAGCCAAGGTTGATTTATTTAACCGAGGATAAAGTACTTTTTTGTATCTTGCAGCTGCTGACAAACAAACTTACAGTCTTTTGACTATATTACCAAATCAAAAGACATCATTAATGATATTATTTTGGAAAACACTGGTTTACAGGTCAATAAAATTGGCTCAAGGTTAAAAGAAGTTCGAATAAAGAAAGATATGACGTTGGAGCAGTTTTACAGTCCGGTAACGGAACACGTTAGTAATTGTTCAGCGATCGAAAATAACAAAAGAAATATTGGCAAAAGATTGTCAAAAGATATTATTGCATTTCACCGTATAAATCCGGATTGGTTGAAAACTGGAGAAGGAGAAATGTTTGATGATCAACCGTTGCCGCAAGATCGGACTGGTAGATCGGCAACTGATCCAGGGGTGCCGTTTTACAACGTTAACCTTTCTGAATTGTCTTTTGATGATTTTAGCATGTTAAAGGAAGCTCCGGAGTATTACGTTAACTACAGACCCTTCAACGATTGCGATGCTTATCTTCCTATTTATGGAGATAGCATGTATCCCAGGTATTCCAGTGGAGAAGTGATCGCTGTAAGGGAAATCAAAAATTATAGTATTATCCAATGGGGGGAGGCCTACCTTGTCGTTGCTGATGAACGCGCAAACAATATCACTACCGTCAAATTGTTATTCGAACATCCAAATGAGAAGAAGATCGTACTTCGTTCGTGCAACCCCGATTACATTGGAGATACAATAATCGAAAGAAACATGATCAAAAGACTGTTTATCGTTAAAGGAAAGGTAACGCGTCACCAATTGTAATCAAGTTAAAGTCCCTGGTCTACCGCGCGGTTAATGACATCCTGAATCCTTCCCCTGATCTTCATGTTACTCAACTTATTGGTTGCGGCGGGGTAAACCCGGTTGGAGAGAAAGACGTACACCAGGCCTCGTGTTTGGTCAACCCAAACGCAGGTGCCAGTATAACCAGTGTGACCGTAAGTTTGTGGTGAAGACGTTTCAGAAGGGTACTTTTTACCCAGGTCCGGGTCCCAGCGGTCGAAACCAAGTCCTCTCCTGCTTACCCCAGATTGCCTGGCCGTAAACTGGTCTACAGTTTCTGGCTTAAAGTATTGCGTTCCACCATAAGTTCCTTTATTAAGCAACATCTGGTAAATGATCGCCACATCATTCGCGCTGGCAAACAGGCCGGCATGGCCTGCAATGCCACCGGCAAGCGCCGCACCCTGATCATGCACATAGCCTTCCAGTAAAGTTTTCCTAAAATACGTGTCTTGTTCTGTCGGCACGATCTGCGACTTGGTAAACCTGTTCCTTGGTAAAAAACCAGCTGTCTGCATCCCCAATGGGCCATAAAAGTTATCTTGTACATATTCATCCATGGGTACGCCGCTCAGGTGTTCGGCGATCTCCTTCATCACATACATGCTGATGTCGCTGTAAACATAAGTCCCCCTGGTTCTGATCGGTGAACCCAACATTTTTGGCCACATCACATCTTTGAAATAATCCCTTTTGATAAAGTAATTATCGGCGACCTTTGTGGGGTACGCCATGCTGGAGTCACGACTGAAATCACCCGTTTGCACATTGCTATGGAACGGGATGAAGGGAATAAAACCTGCCTGATGAAGCATCACTTCCCGCACACTGATTTTATTCATCGGCGAAGTCCGTGCCCTTGAAATATAGGCCCCAATATTGGTGTCAAGATTTAACTTTCCTTCCTCAGCCAGGCGCATGATGGTTGGGGTAGTAGCCGTTGTTTTAGTTAGAGACGCGAGGTCGAAAATATCTGTTACTTTTTCTGGCAGGTCTGTGGAATAGGTATGGCTGCCATAAGCCTTATTGAAGATAACCTTTCCATCTTTGGCAACTAAAACCACAATCCCCGGCGCTGCCTGCGCATTGATCGCTTCCATAGCAATTTTGTCTATGTTTGCCAGATTACCTGAATTTACTCCTGCATCTTCAGGTACTGTGTATTTCAACCGGATCTTGTTGGTGCTGAAGCCTGATCCGGCTGTATACTTTGGAGATACCGTACTGGCCAATTTTTTGTTCAAACCGATGCCCCCAAAAATAGTCTGCGGGATGATTGCTGCAGCAACCGGCGTATTCTGGTCCGTCCAGATAATGGGACAATTGAGCAGATCAAATGCCGGCAATGCGGTCGCATCACCAAAAAGTGCGATGATAACCTGTTTGTTCTTACATAAACTCCTAATGAATTCTGAATTCCTTGGGTTTTGCACCTCAGATGATGGAATCGCTACAATGATCGTATTAAAATATTTAAGGTCGTCTTCCAGGGTATGAAGCGTTGCATCGCTTTTGTAGGCGGCCGAGGAGTAGGCAGCCGTCTTTGCATATTTATTCAATAGGCTGTCAAATACTGTCTGGTAGGCGAAGCCTAAAGAAACCGTTGCAATTCGTCTCTTATCCAGCATTTTTAGCGGAACTATTGTGTCGTGGTTATTCAGTAAAACAGTATTGCTGGTAATCGTGTTTGATATGGCAAGTTGCAGTTCGTTTTGTCTTCGGTCCTGTGCACACGCATTAAATGAGCACAAAATTAGCAGGCAAATGATCAGTTTATTCATAAAGCTAAAGATAGGGAAATGATATACGGTAAATGAGCGCAAGGGAATTTTTTAACTATATAACGACAAATTATTCCCGAATGAGATAAGGGATGAGTCTTATTTTCCCTAAATTAGCAACTTTACCGAAGAAACACAGATGTCAGATATTATACAGCTTTTACCCGATAGTGTAGCCAACCAGATCGCCGCAGGTGAAGTGGTGCAGCGCCCTGCGTCGGCAGTAAAGGAATTATTGGAGAATGCAATAGATGCGGGGGCGAATAAGATCCAGTTGATCGTTAAGGACGCGGGGAAAGCATTGATCCAGGTGATAGATAATGGCTCTGGCATGAGCGTAACTGATGCCAGAATGTGCTTTGAGCGACATGCCACTTCTAAAGTCCGCAAAGCTGAAGACCTGTTTGCGATCCGGACCATGGGCTTCAGAGGGGAAGCAATGGCTTCGATTGCTGCCATCGCTCAGGTTGAAATGAAGACCCGCAAGCATGATGAAGAGATCGGGACTATTATCGAGATAGAAGGATCCGTCTTCGTTAAGCAGGAGCCTGTAGCCAGCTCGCCCGGCACAAGCATTTGCATCAAAAACCTTTTTTACAATACCCCGGCAAGACGTAATTTTTTGAAAAGCAATCCTGCCGAGATGCGACACATCATAGATGAATTTCAGCGGGTATCGCTTGCACATCCGGCCATTGCCTTTACGCTGCATCATGATGGCGTAGAGATATACCGTTTGCCTTCAGCCATTTTGAAGCAACGCATCATCCACCTGTTTGGAAACAATTATAACGAGCGACTCATTCCAGTCGAAGAAGATACCAGCATCATCAATTTAAAAGGTTACATAGGCAAACCAGAGTTCGCCAAAAAAACCAGGGGAGAGCAGTTTTTTTTTGTAAATAACCGTTTCATCAAAGACGCTTATCTGAACCATGCCCTAAACCGGGCCTATGAAGAACTGCTTGCTGATGATCACTTTCCTTTATACGTACTGTTTATCGATATAGATCCCGCCAATATTGATGTGAATGTACACCCCACTAAAACAGAGATTAAATATTTGGACGAGAAATCGATCTATGCGATCTTACATTCAGCAGTAAAAAGGTCTTTAGGAAGGTTTAACATCAGTCCGACGATAGATTTCGACCAGGAAACTGGCTTTAGTGCGATGATTACACATAAAGCGCCGGAAGAAATTGTGCCACCAAGCATTAGTTTCAATCCAGATTTCAACCCCTTTGCGGCCGATAGACCGTCTGAAGCAAGAGACGCTGCCTTTGCGAGCTTCCCAAAAAGCTATGGAGGAGGCGCAGGAAAAATGTCACCGAGCACAAAGAACTGGGGTTCACTTTATGAAATTGCTAATCATGAGCCAACGGAACAAGCTGCACTGGAATTAGGGGATGAAGAGACTGAACATCAGTTCAGTCCGGTACAAAAACAACTGATGCAGTTGCATAACCGTTATATTATTTCCCAGATTAAGTCCGGGCTTATGCTGATTGATCAGCAGGCAGCTCATGAACGAATACTTTACGAACGCTTTACCTTACACCTGGAAGATCGAAAAGGAGCCTCACAGCAGAGTCTGTTTCCACAAACCGTAACTTTAAGCCCGAACGACTTTGAACTTGCAAAAAGTTTGCTGGAAGACATCAAAAGTCTGGGGTTTGAAGTAAGGGAGTTTGGGAAAAACACACTCGTAATCGAGGGAATCCCGGTTGATCTGGGTGGAAGCAACATCAATGAAACACAGTTGTTTGAGCATTTAATAGAAGGGTTTAAAAATTCCCAGCAGGAACTGAAATTAGACAGGAGGGATGCTTTGGCAAGAAGCATGGCGAGGAACAGTGCGATAAAGAGTGGTATGGTTTTAGGGCAGGAAGAAATGAATACGCTGATCGAACAGCTTTTTGCCTGTAAATCCCCGAACTTTAGTATAAGTGGAAAACCAGTCGTCCAAACCATTGGTTTAACAGAGTTGGATAAGAAATTTGATAGATAAACTAGATGAATAACATTCATATACCACCAGTAGTTAAAAATTTATTGATCATTAATGTGATCATCTATTTTGCCATGTTCATGTTAAGGGACCAACAAGGTAACTTTTTACTGGTTGAACAACTTTCGGTATTCTATTTTGATTCACCATTTTTCAAAATCTGGCAGCCAATCACCTATATGTTCATGCATAGCCCCGGAAGCTTTGCACATATCTTCTTCAACATGTTCGCCCTTTTCATGTTTGGTGGCGTGCTCGAATCAAGATGGGGCGCTAAGCGCTTTCTGAATTTCTACCTCATCACGGGTCTGGGTGCGTTGGGGCTG
>JAPSHM010000178.1 GCA_031179845.1 Pedobacter sp. | reverse complement strand
GCTCAATTCTCCCATTAAACCATGAAGTAATACCAGGGTTTCACCTTTTCCGGCTTCTATATACTTAAACCCATCATCGTCTATTACTTCGTATGTCATATATTTTTGTGTAATGATTATTGCTACTAAGTTAGTAGAGTAAAATTAATTTAATGTATTTTAAAATATTAATTTATTGATAAAGCGTACCTGTTGTTTATTTTGCAGCACAATTTATGCCAATTGCTTCTTTACCAGCTCGGCGATCAACTTCCCATCTGCCTTACCTGCAAGCTCTTTATTGGCAAGACCTATTACTTTACCGAGGTCTTTTACAGAAGTGGCTCCGGATTCCTGGATCAGCCTGATAATGACCGCTTCGATTTCTGCTGCATCCAGTTGTTTAGGCATAAAAGCACTGATCACCGCGATTTCTTCTTCCTCAACGACGCTCAGATCTTCTCGACCCTGTTGTTTGTAGATGTCGGCAGACTCCCTACGTTGTTTAACTAATTTTTGTAAAAGCTTCAACTCTGTTTCTTCTGAGATCTCTTCAGCAGTTCCTTTTTCGGTTTTGGCTAACAACAATGCAGCTTTAATTGCCCTAAGTCCGCGCAATTTAGCCTGGTCTTTCGCCAGCATTGCTTGTTTTATTTCCTGGTCTATCGTATTTGCTATCATGATTTACTTCTTTTAGTTTCTGTTTATTATAGTACCTGTTGCCTGTGCGGTTGGCATGATCAGCATATCATTTATGTTCACGTGTGCAGGACGGCTTACCACAAACCAAATTGCTTCGGCAATATCGTTTGCCACCAATGGCTCTAAGCCATCATAAACTTTTCTTGCCCTGCTTTCATCTCCCTTAAAACGAACCTTGGAGAACTCAGTTTCTACCATTCCGGGATGGATTGCGGTAACCTTAATTCCATGAGTTAACAGGTCAATCCGCATGCTGGTGCTTAAAGCATCAACCGCGTGTTTGGTGGCACAGTATACATTGCCATTTGGATATACTTCTTTGCCGGCTATTGACCCTATGTTAATGATGTGACCGCTTTTTTCTGTGACCATCCAGTTAGAGACGATCTTGGTGGCATAAAGCAGTCCTTTTATATTGGTGTCGATCATGGTATCCCAGTCGGCTATTTCACCTTTGTGAATCGGCTCTAATCCCTGACTTAGTCCGGCGTTATTGATCAATACATTTACTTTTTTCCACTGTGAGGGCAAAGTTTCCAGGTGGTAAGAAAGGTTCTCAAAGTCTCTGACATCTGCACAAATCTTTTTAACAGAGATGGCGTATTTCTCTTCCATCAACACTGCCGCTTCTGCTAACAATGCCTCTCGTCGAGCCACGAGTATTAAATTGTAACCTTGTGCTGCAAAAAGATGCGCACATGCTGCTCCTATACCAGAAGTCGCTCCTGTAATCAATGCCGTTTTCATGTCGATATAAGTTAAAAAGATACCATAGAAAAAATTTAGCTAATATTAGCCAGATTGCGTCAACTTTAATTTCTGTGGCAAATCTATAATTTTTTTATTAGGACTCCTGCGTTTTTAACAGGCCGTTACTCAAAATACAAACTGAATGTAACATGTCGCAACATTAGCTTATCAATTGGCGCGGAATATGGACTAGGTTCATTTTTCAAAACACTATTTAAAGAATAGGACAACTTGATCTCGGGCGACAGCTTGAAATATTCAAAATACAGATCCATTCCAAATCCTGCTTCGTAGGATAAAAAGTTCTTTTTGTTCTTCAAGAACTTATCCATTGGTGCGTTCGGGGCATCATTTGTCCGTTTTTTCGATGCGATATCTAAAGAATATTTTGCCCCACCTATTATATAGGCCCTGAAATTATTCCGTCTGTTAGATTTCAACTTAATACCAATAGGCAGATCGATCATGGTTGACTGCAATTTCCGCTCGATCAAGGCTTCTTCTCCTTCAAATTCATAAAGAGCCACGCGATCGTTAAACACCAAAATTGGCGTAAGTCTGACGTCCGCATTTTCGCCTAAGCGCCGGTTCACTACGAAACCTATGCCAAATCCAGGTGATGATTTGGAAGAAAGCGACTGGAGCTCCCCTGAAACGGGCACGCCTCTTTCAGGATCTATGAAAGGCATTTGCCAGGTATCTTTTTTTAAGAACTTATACTCTGAGGAGACGTATTGGAAGGTGAATCCGAAGTGCCATTTCTCATCGTCTACCCCCCCACCCCAATTTTGGGCGTGAACCCCTGGTGCGGCGAACAAACATAAAACCGACAGCCATAATCTTGTTCTAGTCAGCATCTATTCTGTTTTACAGCCAAAATCCATAGTTTATTTAATGCCGGTATAAATTGCACATATACCAAAGGTAAGCCGAATATCTTTAGATTTTTTGAAACCTACCTGATTCATTAGTTTTATGAAATCTTCCCCATCCGGAAAAGCTGCTACAGATTCCGGTAGATAAGTATAGGCACTTTGATCCTTGGAAAATACTTTTCCAATAAATGGCAATGCCTGGTTCGAATAAAAATTATAAGCCTGCTTGACCGGGAATGCTCTCGGTTTGGAAAACTCAAGGATAACGATCTTTCCTTCCGGCTTCAGTACTCTGTACATATCCGCCAGTCCTTTTTCCAGATTCTGATAATTTCTGACGCCAAAGGCTACCGTGATCGCATCAAAGTGGTTGTCTTCGAAGTTCAAGCCTTCAGAATCGCCCATCTGAACCGAAAAAATATGTTGCAAGTTCCGATCATTGATCTTTTTACGCGCTACATCCAACATGCCCTCCGATATATCTACACCAATTATTTTTTCAGGTTGTAAGCTCTTTATCGCCTCAAAGGCAAAATCACCCGTACCCGTAGCCACGTCAAGTATAATTCTTGGCTTTAAAGCTTTAAGCTCCTTAATTGCCTTTTTTCTCCATATAATATCAATGCCTAAAGAGAGAAAATGATTTAAAAAATCATAAGTTTTGGAAATATTGTTGAACATTGTGGCCACCTGTTCCTTCTTGGTAGCTGTTTGAGACTGGTACGGTTTAATGTTTTCGTTCATAGTATGCAGCAAAGATAAGTATTGTTGAAAACTAATTTTCTACCTTTGTAAAATGATTATAAAATCAGCAACATTTATTTGTAGTAACACAAAGGTTTCTGCGCTGCCAACAGCCAACATGCCAGAATACGCTTTTATTGGGAGGTCTAACGTCGGCAAGTCTTCCCTGATCAACATGCTGGTGAACCAGCATGGACTTGCGAAAACCTCGCAACGCCCGGGAAAAACGCAGTTAATCAATCATTTCCTGATCAATGAGAAATGGTATATAGTAGATTTACCTGGCTATGGATACGCTAAGGTATCTAAAAACAGCAGAGAAAAGTGGGAAATATTTATCCGTAATTACATTACTAAGCGGGAAAGCCTGCAGTGTGTGTTTGTGTTGATCGACAGTCGCCTGGAGCCTCAAAAGATCGATCTTGAATTTTGTTGCTGGATGGGGGAAATTCAAATTCCATTTGTCCTCGCCTTTACTAAGGCAGATAAACAGTCTACCGTAAAAACCAATCAAAATGTAGCGGCGTTTAAGAAAGCATTGGCTGGCTGGTTTGAGGAAATTCCGCCATCGTTTGTAACTTCGGCCGAAAAAGGTGGAGGGAAAGAGGAAATACTTCAATTTATTTCGCAGGTAAATCTCGACTTTGCCATGCCTGTTCTAACCCCAAAAAACGACTATTAACACTAATATCTTTGCATGAAGAAGTATTTTTCATTAGTCCTGTTTGCGCATTCCATTTTCGCATTGCCTTTCGCGATGATTGGTTTTTTTCTGGGCGTTACAACTACCGACAGCCCCTTCAATTGGTTAAAATTGGTCTTGGTCTTGCTCTGCATGGTCTTTGCCCGTAATGCTGCCATGGCTTTCAATAGGTATCTCGACCGAAATATAGACGCCAGAAATCCGAGAACTCAAATGCGCGATATTCCTGCCGGGAAAGTGTCTGCCAGCGAAGCAATTATCTTTGTAATTATTAACTGCATCCTGTTCGTTGTTACAACGGCGTTCATTAACAACCTTTGCTTATACCTTTCACCTGTTGCATTGTTTGTTGTACTGTTTTATAGCTATACAAAAAGGTTCACGGCATTGTGCCATTTGGTACTGGGACTTGGTTTGTCATTGGCTCCAATAGGTGCTTACATCGCTGTTACAGGCGCATTTAGCCTGGTTCCGGTATTTTATTCTTTTGCAGTATTGTTTTGGGTGAGTGGTTTTGATATCATTTATGCCCTGCAAGATGAAGGTTTTGATAAGGCAGAGAAGCTCCACTCCATTCCCGCAGCGCTGGGTATAAAAAATGCGTTGAACCTTTCCGTTGTGTTGCACATTCTGTCGGCAGTCTGCGTGATTCTTCCTGTATTTTTCACTCCTTTTAGTTGGATTTATTATATTGGTTTAGCTTTCTTTTGTTCGATGTTAATCTATCAGCATTTGCTGGTAAAACCCAACGACATCAGCAAAGTGAACAGGGCATTTGCTACTACAAATGGCATCGCTTCTGTTGTTTTCGCTGTTTGTTTTTTACTTGATGCCTTTTTTAGAACCCATTAATTACAGTTTCTATGATCAACCTTAACATACCTAAAAAGACAAGAGCTTATATTCCGCAGGATCTGCAGATGGATTGGAATAACCTGGAATCTATTCTAAGCGAGCTCTTGATCCGTTCAATAAATAATGTGAACGAGCTGGAAAGATGGCTAAAAGACAAAAGTGAACTGGAGGCAGCCCTTGAGGAAGATTTCGCATGGCGATATATTCGGATGAGCTGCGATACGGCCAACGAAGAGTTAGTGAAAGAATTTCAATATTTCGCTACAGAAATTGAACCGAAGATCTCTCCGATCGCCAATCAATTGAATCAGAAATTAAACGACAGCCCTTTCATTGACGAACTTGATCAGGAAAAGTACTTTGTTTACATCAGAGCGATCAGAAAAGCCTTAGAGATCTACAGAGAGGAGAACGTGGAGCTGATGACCAAATTACAGGTGTCGCAGCAGAGATACCAAAGTATTACCGGCGCGATGAGCGTGATCATCAACGAACAGGAATATACGCTTGAACAGGCCGCAAATTTTATTAAGGACACCGATCGTCAGGTGCGGCAACAAGCCTGGGAAACCATACAGCAACGTCGTCTGATAGACAAAGACGATTTAAATATGCTGTTCGATGAGCTGATTGTAATGCGTCATCAGGTAGCTTTGAATGCAGGCTTTGAAAATTACCGGGACTATATGTTCCAGGCATTAGGCAGGTTTGACTATACCCCTAAAGATTGTTATCATTTTCATGAAGCAATAGAAAAAAAAATTGTACCGATACTTAAGGAACAAGCGGAGAAAAGGGCCGAGCTACTTGGTATCGAAGTGCTTAAGCCTTGGGATATGGAAGTAAGTACGACCGGAAAACCAGCATTGAAACCCTTTAAGGACGGAATAGAATTGATCGACAAAAGCATCGAATGTTTCAATGCAATTGATCCGAAATTGGGTCAGATGTTAGCGATTATGAAGGCCAACAATCTTTTTGATGTAGAAAGCAGAAAAGGCAAAGCACCGGGCGGGTACAATTATCCCCTGGCAGAAACCGGCGCTCCATTTATTTTTATGAATTCAGCCAATTCCTTACGGGATCTGACCACAATGGTTCATGAAGGAGGCCATGCGATTCATACTTTTTTAACGGCAAATCTGGAGTTGAACGACTTCAAGCATTGTCCTTCAGAAGTAGCCGAGTTGGCCTCAATGAGTATGGAATTGATTTCCATGGACAATTGGCACATCTATTTTGACAACAAGGAAGACCTTGTCCGCGCCAAAAGAGAACAACTGACAGACGTACTCAAAACCCTTCCATGGGTTGCTGTTATCGATCAGTTTCAGCACTGGATCTACACCAATCCGGCTCACAATGCCGCGGATCGCGATGAAGCGTTTAAACAGATCTACAGCCGTTTTGGCGCTGGCTTCGCCAATTGGGACGGTTTAGAAAAGGAGTTTGGCAATACCTGGCAAAAACAGCTGCATCTGTTTGAAGTTCCATTTTATTACATAGAATATGCCATTGCGCAGCTTGGCGCTATTGCGATTTGGAAAAATTATAAAGAAGATCCTCAAAAAGCTTTGCAGCAATATTTGGAAGCCCTTTCCCTGGGTTATACAAAACCAATTAATGAGATTTACGAAACAGCAGGCATAAAGTTCGACTTTAGCCTGGAATATATTGATGAACTGGCTACTTTTATTAAGGAAGAACTAGAAAAGTTGGATCATGTTTGAGAAACTTTTCAGAAAAAAGACCGTTGAAAAAATATTAGCTGACGCCGCAAAGGGACATGGTGATCATTCCGCTTCCCTTCATAAAACACTTGGCGTAAGAGATCTTACCGCTTTTGGAATTGCGGCAATTATAGGGGCAGGGATTTTCAGCACAATCGGTAAAGCGAGTGCAGACGGTGGGCCTGCTGTGATCTTTTTGTTCATATTTACTGCTGTAGCCTGTAGCTTTGCTGCATTTGCCTATGCTGAGTTCGCATCAATGGTACCGGTTTCAGGCAGCGCATATACCTATTCCTATGTGGCCTTCGGCGAACTCGTTGCCTGGATCATAGGGTGGTCGCTGATCATGGAATATGCGATAGGAAACATTACTGTAGCCATTTCCTGGTCTGATTATTTTACAGGGCTGCTGTCATCCATACATATTCCAGCATTGAACATCAAGGGGATTAACCTGCCCGACTGGACAACAATGGATTACCTGACTGCCTATAATGGTCACATTCATGCCGATGCAATGTTGGATGCCGGAAAAAGCTACGCAAACCTTGATGAAGCCACCAGGATAGCCAACAACGCATGGATTACCGCGCCAAAGATTGGATCTTTCCATCTTGTTGCTGATCTGCCTGCACTGGGGATCATTATATTCATTACCTGGTTAGTTTACCGTGGCATGAGGGAATCCAGAAATGCGAGTAATGCCATGGTTATCGTAAAACTTGCTGTTATTTTGCTGGTGCTTGCCGTTGGCGTGTTTTATATCGACACCGACAACTGGGACCCATTTGCACCAAACGGGGTGACTGGGGTATTGAAGGGCGTTTCCGCTGTTTTCTTTGCTTATATCGGTTTTGATGCGATATCTACCACAGCGGAAGAATGTAAAAACCCTCAACGCGATTTACCACGTGGAATGATGTGGGCGATAATCATTTGTACGACCTTATACGTAGCCATTGCCCTAGTTCTAACAGGAATCGTTAACTACAGCTTATTGGCAGTTGGAGACCCCCTTGCTTTTGTTTTTGATCAGATAGATTTGAAGCTAATGAGTGGTATCATCGCCGTCAGTGCCGTTTTTGCGATGGCTAGTGTATTACTTGTCTTTCAAATGGGACAGCCAAGGATCTGGATGAGCATGAGTCGGGATGGACTACTACCACCGGCTTTCTCAAAGATCCACCCTAAATACAAAACGCCGTCCTTCGCTACAATCGTAGTAGGGTTTGTAGTGGCAGTTCCATCGCTGTTCATGAACCTGACGATTGTCACCGATCTATGTTCAATCGGCACCCTTTTCGCGTTTGTACTGGTTTGTGCAGGAGTATTGGTACTCCAAAACAAACCCGATATTGCAAGAGGAAAATTTAAAACACCTTACATAAATGCAAAATGGGTTGTCCCTTTTCTATTTGTAGGGATGATCATTATGAGCTTCGTGCTCTACGAAAAGGAAACGAAGGCTTTTATCTTCAATAGTCCGGTATTGAACGGTCCGGTGACACTGATCACCTCTTTAAATGATGCCGAACGCAATGTCATTAAAAGGGAAATTGCCGAGGCTCAGGCAAAAGTTAACCCTACGAAAAAAAGTGTTGATGCAGAATCCTATCTAAATAACCTGGATAGTCAACAATACCAAGAGTT
>JAPSHM010000177.1:6615-8025 GCA_031179845.1 Pedobacter sp. | reverse complement strand
GGGTGCGAAACAACCCAAGCTGGACACCAAACAGTTCAATGTAAAAGGCGAAGCAAAAATCACCAGTCAGCAGCATCTCGTGGAGATTACCTGGCCTGCTGGTGAGCAAAAGGTGGGTAAGGTGCAGTTTGACCTGTCGCCCTCCAGCCCACTGTTTAAACGCATAGCTATTGGTACTGCAACCGAATCCCATACCGTATCGGAGGACCTTGACCCCGCCTTTTTGTTAAGCATTGGGAAGCGCGACCTCCTTTCCCAAAATGGCTGGAACATTTTTTTCGACAAAGTGCCATTACGACCTTTTAAAACCTTCCCGGTCATCCTCGAAAAATCGGACATTGCTGTGAAAAGTGTTGGAAGCCGCACGGTGGTGACTATCGGAAAGCTGAAGGCCGACCGATTCAAAGGTCTGCTGGAAGTGACGTTCTACAACGGCAGTCCGCTTTTCAATATTGCAGCAGTCATGTCGACGGAAGCGGACGCAACTGCCATTGTTTACGATGCAGGATTGATCAGCAGGACGGAGAAATGGAAGAGCCTTTCCTGGACCAACACAGCCGATGAGCTGAAATCTGCAAGTGTCCATTACCCCGACTCTGCTAAAAATCTCTCTGTAAAATACCGCAGTATTGCTGCTACTGGTAAAGCTGGCTCCTTAGCCTTATTCCCTGCGCCCCACCAGTATTTTTATCCATTGGATGAAGCCTTTAACCTTAAATTTATCTGGCACGGCCGACATTACAGGAAAATGCTGGACGGGTATGGAATTGGGATCCGCCAGGAACTGGAGGGCGATCGTCGCTTTGTGCCCTGGTTTAACGCGCCTCCAGGAACGCAGCAACGGCTGAATTTTTTCTGCCTGATCAGTGATGCGGGATCCGAACAAGCGCTTAACGCGGTTAAGAAATTTACAAATGCCGACCGCTATGTGAAATTACCGGGTTTTAAAACGATGTCCAGCCACTTTCACAATGAATTTATCATGAACGTTGTGCTTGCGGGAAAGCCTATTCCGGAGAAGCCTGAGTTTGTGGAGGTCTTTAAACGCATGGGTGTTGATATGGTCCATCTTGGAGAGTTTCATTATACCGCCCATCCGAAAGGCCCTGATTCCCTTCGCCTTCGGGAGTTGAAGGCGCTGTTTGAGCAATGCCAGCGTCTGTCGGACCGCGAATTCCTCCTGATGCCAGGAGAAGAGCCCAACGAATTCTTTGGCGGGCACTGGCTGCAGATCTTTCCAAAGCCCGTTTATTGGATCATGTCAAGAAATAAGAACGTCCCTTTTGTGGAGAACAAGCCCGGTTTTGGTAAAGTGTATCATATTGGCGATCAGGACGACATGCTCAAGCTCCTGGAGGAAGAACAGGGACTGGCCTGGACAGCACATGCCCGTACAAAGGGTTCTGTGAA
>JAPSHM010000177.1:0-6605 GCA_031179845.1 Pedobacter sp. | reverse complement strand
GCCTGACATCTACAACCATGAGAAATTCTTTAAATCGGACCGCTTTATGGGAGCTGCATGGAAAGCGATGCCTGCGGACCTATCTCAGCCACGGTTGGGAAACCGCGTACTGGACCTGCTGGATGACATGAACAATTGGGGCGAGAAAAAGACGATGATTACGGAAGCGGATCTCTTCACCATCTCCCATGAGAATGAGATGTACGCCCATATGAACGTCAATTACATGATGCTGGACGATCTGCCAAAGTATAATGATGGTTGGAAACCTGTTGTCGAGGCCATGCAGAAAGGCAAATTTTTCGGCACGACCGGAGAAGTGTTGATGCATGAACTCAAGGTAAATGGCAAAATATCCGGGGAAACGCTAGCATTAAATGCGGATGGCACAGCCGATATCCGTTTGAAACTAAGCTGGACCTTTCCGATGAACTTTGTAGAGGTCATCTCGGGTGATGGTGAAAAAGTGTATAGGGAAAAATTTGATTTAAATGAAACTAAAGCATTTGGCGAGCAGCAGTTTCATTTCCGACCACAATTGAAAGGTCGGAAATGGCTCCGTGTGGAGGCTTGGGACAGTGCTGTAAATGGCGCGTTTAGTCAGACGTTTTACGTTCACCGCTAATGTTTTCTTTTGCTGCTGAGGATGATCTCATAAATATATAAGGGAACGGACCATCCAAACCAGAAAAAAGACGGGGATATCTCGGCGAAGCTACCAAGTTGCAACACAAATGGGATTTTTAAGGCTAGACCTGAAATGATAAATGCCAGTGTGACAAGGTAGCTTCTCACCATCCATTCCTGATGAAGTTTAAACTTCTTCTTAAGTGCGGAATAATACGCAATGCTAGTTGAGCTGATCCAGACGCTGACCCAAATCTGCAAGGAAAAGGCATACGCCCAGTTCACTGCATAGGCGGTGGTAAAGGCCAGGACAATTGCACAAAGGCTACTCAAAAGGACTGCGAGCAGATATAGAATCCCTATTATTCTGTGGATCTTCCAGCTGAAGCTCCTCAATTTCGGCCAGAATTGGACGAGTCCCAATATGAGCGCCCCGCCTCCTGCTGTGATGTGGGCGATCAAGATCCATTTGAGCTTGAAATATTTTCCAAGCGCCTCTGGTGTTAAGGTTAGGAAATGCTCCGCGCCATGCATGAATAGCCAGGTTAGAAAGATCACGAGGATCCATATCATTATTGGTCCAATATCGGTTTTGTCGAGTTTTAAAACGTTGTTGTTACTGATACGATTTGCCATAATTGTTACTTGTACGATTTGCGATAATTTAATTTTAACCTCTGAAGAAGGCCTGTGGCAAAAGTGTTAACAATTCAGTCGCTGATCAATAACCGAAAAAAGATTCGGTATGTAAGGATTGGATGTATTGATTTAATCCCTTATTTTGTATTAAAAAACCCGTATGATCTCGACCAATAAGTTACCTGAAGATTTAGACTGTGGAATTCGCGTTGCATTCAAAATATTTGGAGGCAAGTGGAAGTTGTGTATTCTTGACGCCATCAACAGGGGCATCGTCCGACCAGCAGCGATACAAAAGGAAATTCATGAGGCTCCCCTGCGGGTAATCGAAATGCAATTGGCAGAATTGCTCTTTTATGGCGCGGTTGAAAAGAAATGCGATGAGGATAGTTATCCCAAGAAATCCGAGTACTTTCTTACGGAATTAGGGAAAACAATACTTCCGTTGTCATTGCAGATAGATGCCTGGGGAACAATTCATTCCGCCTTTGTAAAAGCGAAACAAGTTGAACTAAACGAGATGATGTCTTTATCGAAGTGAAAACA
Source organism: Pedobacter sp. (assembly GCA_031179845.1). Taxonomy (GTDB): domain Bacteria; phylum Bacteroidota; class Bacteroidia; order Sphingobacteriales; family Sphingobacteriaceae; genus Pedobacter. Next base: position 4,793 of record JAPSHM010000177.1, on the reverse strand, counting down.
AAAGCCGAACCGAAATCTGTATGTTGACAGTTCGATACAACTTATCGTGGATAAAGTTTGTTAATGAAATATGAACCTTGTAGACTTTATCCTTTGCGTATTGATCTTAACCGCTGTCTGGAGCGGATGGAAACGAGGCTTCATTGCAGGTTTTGCAGATATCGTCCTGTGGTTGGGCAGCTGGATCATTGCATTTGCGCTTTATCCGGACCTCTCCGATTTTATTGTGAGGCATTTCCCTTCAGTCGGCGTATGGTCGACTCCCCTGTCGTTTTTATTGTTACTGATCATTTCCAGATTGGTGTTATCTACTTTGTTCCTGCGAATAGGTATCCCGCGCGAGGCACATGAACACCGCATCAACCAGGTATTCGGTCTTGCGACAGGCTTTATAAACGGTTTAATCTATGCGATGCTGGCTGCCGTACTCTTATTGGCCTTCCCGATTTCAACCAGATTATCAGAATCCGCACGTGAAAGCAGGATTGCAGCAGAACTGACACCGGTAGCTGAATGGGCAGAAGGTCAACTCTTCCCTGTATTTGATCAAGCCATTCAGAAAACGCTGAATAAGGTAACAGTCGCCCCTGACTCCAGGGAAACGATAAAACTTCCTTTTCAAACAACCGATACCAAAGAGCGTCCGGATTTGGAAGTAGAAATGCTGGAAATGCTAAATAAAGAAAGGGTACAGCGTGGCTTTAAGCCACTGGTGATGGACACGGCGCTGGTCAAAGTTGCCAGGACTCATTCCAGGGATATGTTTGCACGGAGGTACTTTTCCCATGTGAATCCAGACGGTGAAGATCCTTTTGACAGGATTCGTAAAGCGAAGATCCGGTTTTTAACAGCCGGTGAGAACCTCGCCCTTGCGCAAACGCTTGGCATCGCCCACCAGGGCTTGATGAATTCGCCGGGACACCGGGCCAATATTTTAAAATCAACGTTTGGCAGGGTTGGCATCGGCGTGATCAGTGGCGGTCTGTATGGCTTGATGATCACGCAGGTTTTCCGAAATTAACGTTGGCCTGCGGGGATTTGAAACCAGCAGCCGAAAACAATTTGCCAAATTAATTGTAGGATTAATAAAGGGATTTGAATTAGAACAGCTTCACATGAAATACAGAAAATTGAACGACAGCAGTCTTGAACTATCAGCGATCACTTTCGGTGCCTGGGCAGCTGGTGGATGGATGTGGGGCGGTACGGAAAGAAGCAAGGCAATTAGCGCCATCCGCGAATCTTTTGATGCCGGCGTGACTTCCATCGACACGGCCCCCATTTACGGACAAGGCTTAAGTGAGGAAATTGTTGGTGAAGCAATTAAAGATCTGCAAAGGGATAAAGTTCAGATCCTGACTAAGTTCGGTATGCGTTGGGACTTAGCGAAAGGCAATCTCGCAATGCACAGCAAGGACAACCACGGCAATTCAATTGATATTTATAAATACGCTGGGAAAGAAAGTATCGTCAAGGAATGTGAAGACAGTTTGAGAAGACTGGGCACTGATTATATCGATCTGTATCAGATCCACTGGCCTGATACCACCACTCCTATTCAGGATAGCATGGAAGCGGTTTCCAGGCTTATTGAACAGGGTAAGGTACGCTATGCAGGGGTGTGTAACTATAACGTGGCGCAATTGGAAGAAGCTTCAGCTTATATAGATTTGGTTTCAAACCAGGTTCCTTATAGCATGGTGAGGCGGGATATTGAAAAGGAAGTGATCCCTTATTGCTTACAAAACGGAAAATCGATCCTGGCTTACAGTCCGCTGGAAAGGGGCTTGCTAACCGGAAAGATGAAGCCGGGACACGCCTTCGAAGTGGACGATCACCGTGCAGACATTTACTTTTTCAAGGACGTGAACCTTCGAAAAGTGAATGAGTTTCTCCAGAAGATCTTTCCAATTGCGGAAGACAAAAATGTAAGCATTAGCCAGTTGGTGTTGAAATGGACGATTGAGCGGCCGGGAATCACCATCGCACTTGCTGGTGCACGGAATGCGCAGCAGGCCTTGAGTAATGCTGCAGCAGCAGATATCCGTCTAAATCAGGAAGAAATTGATATGATCACCGGGCACTTGAACGAACTTGCGTTATCTAAATAATATTACGAATTATTGAGTATTTTTATCGCGTCCAAAAAGCATAGGTCTGCCATTGGATCCCTATTCAATATTCGTATAGCTTAAATGATCACAAAAAATACGCTGTCAGCAGTCATACCCCGCAGGGTTTGCTTACTTTTCGTCCTATGCCTTACTTTTTACAGCTTTAGTTTTGCGCAACAGTCCGGCTCATCCGCTAAAGGTCCGGATTTCTCTATCCTCTCCGACTCTGCAACATTGACTAAAGGAGATTACCTGATTCGTTTACAAACCGTGTTTGAAGCGGTTAACAAGGTTCCTGTCATTGTGGGCTCTTTTAAGAAACTGGTACCTATAGCGGCACATCTGAAGCAGGATGAATCGGCGCTTGCGCTACTCAAAAGCAGGCTGACCAGTGAAGACAGGATGCTGAATTTACAGAACCTGCAAATGGATCAGACCTTATTGGAAGAGCTGCAAAAGAACAATCGCGACTGCCTGGCCGACCTTGATGCCTATGAAAAACAATTGTGGGAGTTGAAGACAGAGATCCTTAACCTTCGTAAAGATACGGTGCTCATCAAGATTTTCCGACAGCCAGCCATTCGGGCCATGTTCATAGAGCAATTGACTGAGTTGAGGAAAAAGCGAATTTTGACGGATAGCTTGCTGAAGTCGGCGACCCTGTCGATCAATAACTTGCAGGCGCGAACTTCTTCCAACCTGATCAACATTAAGGAGTTGATGTACCTTACTGACAACCAGCTTGATGCCGTTAGCATTAAAGCTTTCGGAAAAGAGCGCCGCTACCTTTGGGAATCATCGAATGGAAAAGGCAGAAGCGGGGTTGGGTTCCGTAAGTTCATTGACAGCGAACAGGAAATGTCGGGTTATTATTTTGTGTACACCCGCAGCAGCCGTGTTTTACTTGTACTGATCTGTGTTACCTTCTTCTTTTGGGTGTTTTTTAATTTTAAGAGCATTATAAAGCGCGACCGAATGGAAACCCTTCATGACCTTTCGTTATTGAGTCCGCAGCCCTATTTGATCACTTTTATCATGTTGCTTACCCTGGCACCGATCTTCGACCTCAGGGCTCCGGCTTTGTATATCGAATCGGTACAGATTCTGCTGGCCATTCTGCTGACGATGTTCTTCCGAAAGAAACTGCCTGCGAAGGTCTTTTTCTATTGGTGTGTTTTCGTTGTGTTCCTGGTTGCGCCGGTCTTTCTCAGGGTTTTAGGGATGTCGCCAAAATATCAGCGCTGGCTTCTATTGTTCTTCAGCATCGGTTCTGCGGTGTACGGGCTGGTGGTTTGGAAGAGATTGGACGAGCAGGCGAAAAAGTACAAGGTTATCCTCCTGGCAGGGTTCATATTTAGTGCTTTGGCGGTCGCGGCCATTTTCTGCAACGTTTTTGGACGGGTTACACTTACCCGCATCTTCTATTCTACAGGAGTCAGTGCATTGCTGAACGCTGTTTCTTTAACCATACTGGCAAAAGTGCTGGTTGAAGCTTTCTTGTTGCAAATGAAAAGTAGCAGGGTACGTAAAGGATACCCGGAATATTTCGATTGGCATCCGGTGACTTCCGGTTTGAAGCGGCTAACGGGTATTGGCGTAACTATCATCTGGGTTGTGATCTTCACCACCAATCTTAATATATTTAACGGGCTTTACGAATCTGTTATGGAGGTTCTTACAGAGAAGAGAACTATAGGAAATTTCTCGTTTACGCTTGGGGGCATTGTGCTTTTCCTGGGGATCATCTGGACGGCTAATTTCTTACAGAAATACATTGCTTACTTTTTTGGTGATACGGGTGATGATACCCTGGACGATAACAAAGGGGAACGCTCTAAATTGTTAGTTACGCGATTGATCTTGCTGATTGGTGGGTTTATGATTGCTGTGGCTGCTTCGGGACTGCCTGTTGATAAGATTACGGTGATTCTAGGTGCCCTCGGTGTGGGTATTGGATTGGGTTTACAAAATATCGTAAGCAATTTTGTATCAGGGATCATTCTCATTTTTGACAAGACGATCCGCATTGGTGATGTGGTAGAATTGAGTGATAAAAAAGGCCGGGTTAAGGAGATTGGTGTTCGCGCAAGTACTTTACTTAGTGATGAAGGTGCGGAGATCATCATTCCCAATGGATCGATTCTGTCTAATAATATTATCAACTGGACGCTAAGTAATAACCAGATGCGGGTTGATATTTCCTTGACGATTGCCAAGCCGTTTAATTCTGGTGAAGTGGTAGGTCTGATCAGGGATATCATTGCGGAGAACAACAATGTTTTTATCAGTAAGGAACCGGTGATCATGATCAGTCCGATCAGTAATGTCAATAGCAGGATCAATATTTATTTCTGGTGCAAGGATATTTCTAAAGCGGAGCTTACGAAGAATATGATTAATGCGCAGATATTTGAGGTGTTTGAGGAAAGAAAGATTGAGATGTCGTTTTCTTAGTAATAATTAGACACATTGCTACTTTGATTTGTCGGGTTGCTTTTTCCAGCTTTTCCCCTGCCATACCAATTCGTTTGAATCTTTAAGAAAAATTAATTCGTGATCATAGGGCTCAAATTCAAAGAAACACAGATCGAAATGTGGTAGGGTTATCGTTAAGTAATTTGTTTTTTCAGTATCTATATCTTGTTCAAAGATTTCAAACAATATTCTACTTTTATATAA
>JAPSHM010000176.1 GCA_031179845.1 Pedobacter sp. | reverse complement strand
GTAAAAACCTATAAGGCAAAATTCAATTACAGCCTTACCGATAGGAAATTAGAACTGAACTCCGATATCAATAAATTACAGGCACAACAGGTTGTAGCTGAAAGAGAATCGGAATTGATCAACAATTATGTTAAAGGAGCGTTCGGTTCTGCAGCCACCACATTGGCCGAGGCTTACCTGAACATTGGCAGGGATGAAGCTTTGCAAGCAGGTGCATTCTTCAAACACTTTGGCCAGTCAGGAAGCTTGAACAAGCAAAACATGAACCAACAGCAGATCAGTGCTTTTGGTAGAAGTATAGGCGATCAGGCCACATTGTCCGGAAGATTAAACTTCCAAAGAAACGGCTTCTACTTTTATGGGGTAGATAAAAACAATCCTACCGCAAATCCAGATCCGGCAAAACAGGCACTGAGCTTTTTGGAAGCTGAAGGAGAAATCGTAAACAAATTTACCGATGATCCTGATGCTCTAAGTTATGCTGCAAAAGTAAACGGTTATGTATGGAGTGATCAATATAAAGCTAAAGAAAGTGCTATTGTCATCAATGGTTACCTGAACAAACGCATCAGCAGCTTAAATTTGGGTTTGGCCAGTTCTGTAGAATTTGGAAAAAGTAAAGATGAATTGACCAACGTTGGCAATAACCTGTTTAAACTAAATCCTTACATCAGGCTTCAGACCAATGGCGTTAATATCAACGCAGGTATCAATTTCGTTCAGGAGTTTGGTGCATTTTCTTCCAGTCGGATATTCCCGGCCGTAACAGCTGATTTCACTTTGATTCCAGACTATCTACAAATATTCGGAGAAATAAAAGGCGATGTAAGCCGCAACTCGCTTAAACTGCTGTCAGACGAAAACCCTTTCTTAAATTCCAATATAGCGATCAGAAACTCCATTGAAAAGTTAAGTATAAGTGGTGGTATCAAAGGAACAGGTGGTCCTGGCTTCGGTTATAAAGCAAGGTTCTATCACAAGCAAATTGAAGACATGCCATTGTATGTGAACAACTTTGAAAATTTCAACAAGTTTGATGTGATCTATGATTTTGGTTCAATGAAATTAAGCGGACTTGAAGGTGAACTTTCTGTTCAGGTGAGTGATGCCTTGAAGTGGACGGGTAAACTAAACCTGGAAGATTACAAACCTGCCGCCGAATCGCAAAGCTGGTTCAAACCACAACTGCGGGTGAGTTCGAACTTGATGTATGCCATAACAAAACAAATTACCTTCAATGCGGCTGTAGCCGCTCAGGGCGATAGCAAAGCAAAAATTTATACTGCTGCACCAGCAAACCCATATCTAACACCTGATTTGGAAAACGAAACCATTACAAATGTGAAAGGTTTTATCGACCTTGGTGTAGGCGCAACTTATAAGATCAACAACAAATTTTCGGCATTTGCTAACGTAAATAACTTGTTAAACAACAAATACAGCAAGTATTTGTATTATGAAGCTATTGGCCTGAGTGTATTTGGTGGTGTAGCTTACTCATTCTAGCGCTTTTCGCTTAAAAAATTGCTTGGTACAGAATTAAAATTTAATTTTACCAGAATGGATATCTTATCATACCTGACAACACTTATAAAAACCCACAAGGAAGTGGGAATTCCCGGACTGGGTACGATTTATAAAAAGAAATCTCCCGGGAGATATGATATCGCTACGCATTCATTTCTGCCTCCAAGCTATTCTTTAGCTTTTACGTCAGACTTAAATGAACAGACTCTTTTAACCGGTATGATTACCAGGAAAAAGAATATATCCATAGATGCGGCTACCTACTTTGTGGAACAATTCTCACAAAATGTTCTTGATGAACTTTCCAGTCACCAGGAATCCGATTTTGGCGAAATTGGCACCTTTTCCACGGCGGCTGGCAGCCTGGTTTTTATTCCTAAAGAAGAACGCAATTTTGGGTTTGAGTTCTATGGCTTACCAACATTGAAGGATGGTCCGGATGAAGAAGAAACGCTCCAAGTCTCCGAAGAACAAATACAGCTTGAAAACAACAATGCAGATCTGAGCGATGGAACAGAGCACCTTCCTGATCTTCCAAAAGAAACGACTACAGATGATTCCCTACTTTCCCACCTCGACATCAGCGAACCACCTGCCGTTGTTTTAGATGAGGAAAAAGATGAGCAACCAGTTTACCAGGAAGTAGGGGAAACTATAGAAACTCCAGCTGCGAATGAGATCCAGGCGGCAGATACGCTTGAAAAAACTCCGGAAGACCGAATAGACAGTTCAGAAAATCAAGTAGAAACACCAGAGCATAAAAAAGAGACTCCGGCACACGAAATAGAGACTCCAGAGAATCATAGCGAGGTGGTCGTACCACCAAACGCTATGCAGCAGGAAACAACTGCTCCGACCGGTCATTTTGCGCTCGATTATACAGAAAGTAAACCACCAATGTCTGGAATGATCAAATTGGCCATTGGGCTTGTTGCACTTATTTTGATCATTGGTAGTATCTATCTGGCTAAACCTGAACTCTTTCAAAGCAGTCCAAAAGCTGTGACAGGAAGTAAAGATGGCAGTTCGAAAACCCATCAGAAAACACAGGACATTGAACAGGCAAAACTCGATTCCATTGCAAGAATAGACAGCATCAGGAAAAGTAATGAAATGGCGATTCTTGCCGCAGACTCTGCTAAAGACTCGACCACAGTAAGCTCCCCTGTTGAGCAAATCACACCTACGGGAATTTCCTATGAAATTATAGCTGCGTCCTTAATCAATCAAAAAGAAGCAGATAGATTCCTCGCAGATATGAAAAGAAAAGGCATTCCCGCAAAGGTTGCCAATATGCCTGGCAGAAGAGTAAAAATTAGCATTGGCTCGTTCTCAGACGAAGAAACTGCCAGAAAACAACTTGAAATCCTGAAGAAAACAACAAAGATCCCAGGAATTTACATTTACCCCGTTAAACACACAAACAATTCTAAATAATTATGATTGCATTCATTCAAAGTGCCACTGATACCGTTACACAAATTACTGATACCGCAAATGCTATAACTCATGCTGTTTCCCCGCCCGCTCCAGAACTACATTTTATAGACCTTTTGCTAAAAGGAGGTTGGGTAATGCTTCCATTGGCTTTCCTTGCATTTCTGGGCTTAGTTATATTTGTTGAAAGATACCTTACAATCAGAAAAGCTTCAAAAACTGAAGTTAATCTAATGCTTCAGATTAAACAATATATACAGGACGGCAGATTGGACAATGCAATTTCATTATGTAAAAATAACAATTCACCCCTTTCCAGAATGTTGGAAAAAGGATTAAAACGGATTGGCCGACCAATAAAGGACATCGAAGCCGCTATTGAAAACAATGGAAAACTTGAGGTCTCGAAATTAGAGAAAAATATAAATGTTCTTGGAATTATAGCAGGTATTGCTCCAATGCTTGGTTTCGTGGGAACTATTATCGGAGTAATTACGATCTTCCATGACGTATCCATCAAAGGCGCCATAGAAATTGGAACGATATCTGGGGGACTTTACACTAAAATGATTACGTCTGCAGCTGGTTTGATCATCGGTATCATTGCCTATGTATTATACCATATATTGAATATGATGGTCGACCGCATTATTTTGAGAATGGAAACAGATGCAATTGAATTTATTGATCTATTGGAGGAACCAGGTAAATAATGAATCTACGCAAGAAAAATAGAGGTACGGTGGAGGTTCACACCTCTGCCCTTAACGATATCATGTTCTTTCTACTGCTGTTTTTCCTATTGGCTTCCGCCGTAGTTAATCCGCAGGTGGTAAAGCTGTTGTTGCCCAGATCTGAGTCTGGTCAACAATCTTCTGCTCAAAAAACCGTTACTGTATCTATAGATGAGAAGTTGAACTATTTTGTAGATAAACAGCAGGTTACACTCGATCAACTGCAAGCTTCCGTGGAGGCCTATCAAAAAGCCTCTCCAGATCTAACAATTGTACTCTATGTGGCCCGAGGCGTATCTATAGAAAATACAATGCTTGTCTTCGATGTAGCAAACAAATTGAAACTGAAAGTTGTACTTGCTGTAGAGCCTAAGAAATGATGACTTACCCTAAAGAAGAAAATAATTATCCAAAAGCTTTTGCCATAGCAACTGGCATCATGGCAGTTTTGCTGGCTTTGAGCTTCTTTATTGTTATCGATACTTTTAAACCAGAAATAGAAGCTGGAATGGGTGGTATGGTAGTCAATTACGGGACATCTGTTGAAGGAATGGGAACGGATTATACCAGTATAGAGGAGCCTTCGGCCGATCCAAATGCGAATAACCAGGCACCAGATAAAGTAGTGGTTGAAGAACCAACCCCACAAACTTCAACTGCACAAACCAGTGACAAGGAGATTGTAACTCAAAGTTCAGAAGACGCAGTCAGTATCAAAACAAAAACATCCAAGAGTACAGCAACTCCCGTGGCTACGGCTACGGAAACCAAACCGAGCAAACCTGCGATCAATCAGAATGCGCTGTATAAAGGAAAGACAAATAAAGGAACTGGCGGAGGGGATGGCACTGGTGCTACAGCAGGAAACCAGGGAAGTGTGAATGGTGACCCTTTGGCTAACAACTATGGTGAGGGTGGCTCCGGCTTTGGAGAAACTCCGATTGCATTACGTAAATTCACTAACCTGGTGACCCCAAAAGATGATGGTCAGAAAAGGGGAAAAATAGCCGTAAGGATAAAGATTAATAAAAGTGGAATCGTGATTGATGCCACACCCGGAGTAAAAGGAACGACCTTAAATGATCGGGAATTATGGCAGAAATGTAAAGATGCTGTAATGGGCGCTCGCCTGACACAGTCTGAATCTGCTCCTGATGTACAAATCGGTATAGTTGTTTTCAATTTTAAAGTGGAATAATTACCGGCTTTGCTACTTTTGCTGATCAGGCATTAAAAATGAATTATAACGAAACGATCGATTACCTTTACAGCAGGCTGCCCATGTTTACACGGCTGGGAAGTGCGGCTCTAAAAAAAGACTTGCACAATACGGTAATCATGTGCGAAAGGCTGGATAATCCGCAAAATAAATTCAAAAGCATCCATATTGGTGGGACTAACGGAAAAGGTTCCACATCACATATGCTCGCCGCTATTCTGCAGCAGGCAGGTTATAAAACCGGGTTGTATACCTCTCCGCATCTTAAAGATTTTAGGGAACGTATCAAGATTAACGGAGAAATGGTCTCTGAAGGATTTGTAACCGATTTTATTGCGCAGCAACAACCAATCATTGAGGAAATCAATCCCTCATTTTTCGAAGTGACCGTTGCCATGGCTTTTTCCTATTTTGAACGCGAAAACGTTGATATCGCAATTATCGAGGTTGGATTGGGTGGACGCCTGGATTCTACCAATATCATCACCCCGGAATTATCGGTTATTACCAATATTAGTCTTGATCATACCAACATTTTAGGGAACAGCATTACTGAAATCGCTTTGGAGAAAGCTGGTATCATCAAATCCGGTGTGCCCATAGTGATTGGTGAAACGCAAGATGAGATCAAAGATGTCTTCATCGAAAAAGCCAAAGAAACGAATAGCAGACTGTTGTTTGCAGACCAGAATCTGCAGGTATCTGACACAAACAGAGATCTGGACTATCTCCATACCTCAATTTTTAGAGGCTCCAAAGCGGTATTCAAAAACCTGGCACTTGATCTTAGCGGTTACTATCAACTAAAAAATGTCCTGACAGTTTTAGAGGCGGTAGCTGTCTTACAAGACATGGGCTATCAAATTACTGATGATCATATTTTTACCGCACTCAGGCGCGTAAAAGACCTAACCGGATTGCAGGGAAGATGGCAAAAAATACAGGAGCAGCCACTCATCATTTGTGACACTGGTCATAATATTGCCGGAATTACTGAAGTGATGCAGAACATCAACAGAACCAGCTACACGCAGTTGCATATGGTTATAGGCATGGTAAAGGATAAAAATATTGATGGCGTATTGGCCCTGCTTCCAAAAAATGCAATCTACTATTTTTGTCAGCCTCCATTAGAACGCGCATTACCTGTGGCAGAACTTATCGCTGCAGCTAAAAACCATTCCTTACATGGTGAAGCATTCGAGTCTGTTAAAGATGCTATCCAGGCAGCAAAAACTAACGCTGCAAAAACCGATCTGATCTTTATCGGAGGCAGTACCTTTGTTGTTGCTGAAGCCCTGTAATACTTCATAAACTTTACATAAACCTAAAGAAAACTTATCATCAAGTAGCTATATTAGCCAAATTATGGTAAGCCTGGAGTTTCCGGTACATACACTCTCGTACAATAGTCTTACCACATTCAACAACCTGAGTGCTGAAATACTCAAACGGTAAAAATTCAAAACACACAATGAAAAGAGTTTATTTATTATTTACTGCGCTTATTTTAATTAGTTTCGCATCAATTGCTCAAAAAAAACCGGTTAAAAACAAAGCACAGAACGAAATTGCAAATGCAGTTAAAAGACCAAAACTGGTTATAGGACTGGTAATTGATCAAATGAGATGGGACTATCTGTATAGATATTATAACAGATACTCAACTGGCGGCTTCAAAAGGCTCATTAAAGATGGCTTTTCAGCAGAGAACACGTTCATTCCCTACACACCGACTTATACAGGTTGCGGACATGCCAGCATCTACACTGGTTCTGTTCCATCCATTAACGGAATTATCGGAAACGAATGGTATGACCCTCAGTTAAAAAGGAATGTTTATTGCGCGGAAGACACGACAGTTAAAACTGTCGGAAGCAGCAGTATGGCAGGTTTGATGTCTCCAAGAAACATGCTTACTACGACAATTACAGACGAGCTTCGTCTGGCCACTAATTTCAGAAGTAAAGTAATCGGAATTTCCTTAAAAGACCGGGGCTCAATTTTGCCGGCAGGACATTCAGGAAATGCTGCTTACTGGTTCGATGCGCAGTCAGGAGATTGGATCAGCAGCACTTACTACATGGATACCCTACCTACCTGGCTGCAGGATTATAATAAATTGAAGGCATCTGACCAGTTCTATGCTAAAAACTGGAATACACTTTATCCGTTGGAGACTTACTTGGAGAGTACAAGCGATAATAAACCTTATGAGCGGAAAAACAGAGGGGAACAAACGCCGACCTTCCCGCATCCCCTTAAGCTTTACATAGGCAAAAACTATGAAATGATAAAAAGTACGCCGTATGGAAATACGATGACACTTGATCTGGCTAAATTAGCGATCACCTCAGAAAAATTGGGTAGCGCAAATGACACTGATTTTCTTGCGGTAAGTTGTTCAGCCAGCGATTATGTTGGACATCAATATGGCCCGAATTCAATTGAAGCAGAGGACACATATTTAAGGTTAGATCAGGATCTTGAAGATTTTTTCAACTACCTCGACGAGAAAATTGGCAAAGGAAACTACTTATTTTTCTTGTCAGCAGATCATGGAGCAGCTCATGTACCTGGGTTCATGAAAGAAAACAGACTTCCTGGTGGAACCTTCAATGACGCGGCAATCGTAAAAGAGCTAAATGAACTTTTCACCGAAAAGTATAAAGTTAAAAAAGCGATCACCACTGCGATGAACAACCAATTGGTTTTTGATCGTGATGAAATTAGTAAAGCCAATGCGGATTTTGACGTAATTAAGTCGGCTACCATCGATTACCTGAGGAAACGACCGGGAGTGATGGATGCCATAGACCTAAGTAAAATAGCGTCTGCTACCCTTCCGCAACGACTTAAAGAAGCCATTACCAACGGATACAATGCGCGTCGCAGTGGCGATATCTATTATGTCCTTCAATCAAACTATTTCGATGGTGGTAACACAGGAACAACACACGGCTCCTGGAACCCCTACGATACACACATTCCATGTGTGTTTATGGGCTGGAACGTCAAGCCAGGAAAAACCAATAAAACCTATTACATGACCGATATCGCTGCAACCTTAGCAGCTATGTTACACATACAAATGCCAAGTGGCAGCGTAGGTGATCCTATCACGGAACTCACGCATCAATAACAAGCTACTGATGCATGTTAAAAAGCTGTTCTGGTATAAAAACCAGGACAGTTTTTTGTTTATAGAC
>JAPSHM010000013.1 GCA_031179845.1 Pedobacter sp. | reverse complement strand
TATTCCACCTCTTCTGTATACTGTGCAGCAATTTTTTCAAAAAAATAATCCATTCTGTTCACCTCTTCGCCGACTTTAATTAACTGGATCATTTTAGCCGGATAAAATGGAAAATCGGAAAGGCTTTGATGAAGCGATCTACCTTGTAATATGTCCTGTTCAACCTTTAACAATGAAGTCTCAATTGGATGATAATTAATCATCTGCCTTACTAAAGCGATTGAGCGTAGTAACGGCGTATTTGTGCTGACTAGCAACCGCATAGTATTGGCAAAACGCGCTAGATAAATCTTTTTTAACAGATCGCCTACTACAGGCACCTTTAATAACAAACGAGATGAAATATCTCGATACCAATCAGATTTACGTTTGAAGGTGTATACAATCGCCAACACTAATATAAACACAACCAGATAAATAAAAGATCGGTCAAACCAGCCAGAAAAACTGATGATTAACGCGGTAATCCAAGGCAGCTTTCCGCCAAACCTTAAAAACACATCGGCAAACATTGGCACTACAAACTTGATCATAAAGAAGACAGCTCCTAACGACGATAGCAAGACAATAGCAGGATAAGTAATTGCACTTACAATTTTTCTTCTTTGGGAGATCTTACTCTTGTAGTACTTGGCCAAATCGGTCAACACATCTCCCAGTTTACCAGTTTCTTCACCTATCCTAATACTGTAATATTCGTAATCACTAAATCGATCGGTCTCTTTCAATGCATCAGATAAAGCCGATCCCGACAATATCCGTTGCCTGATCCTTTCAAACAACGCTTTGTCCTTAGCTTGTTCCTGATCAACCAATATCAGTTCCAGGGAAGTTCGCAGGTCAATGCCCGAAAGCAGTAAAGTACTCAGTTCTACATACAAACTTTCTTTTTTCTTATCGGAAACCTGTTTACTACCAAAACTGATATCTTTATTCAGCATGGCAAATAAGTCAACACCGCCAGTCTTATGACCCGTTTGTTTTTTTTTCTGATAACGTGATATATCTATTGAAGGCATAGTTATTTAAATAAATTCTGGGCACTATATATTTTTCGGTACGACAACGGTATAACTTGTCCCTGCACTACCGCTTCGAAGCCAAACTGATCAATTGCTTGTCCATCCGCTACCTCGTCTTTTTCAAATAGAAAGCTGGTCTTGTCCATCTTCAGACTAAACGTATCGGTCCGTATTGAAAATTGATTGCGGAGCACAAAGTCCTTGTCGATCTGATAACTAATTACTCCCTGCTCAAATGCCACCATCAACCCTCCCGGTGACTTTACAATACTTCGGGCATTCATAAAATCTTTTTTTAGCAACTTGTCTAGCCTGGTAAATTCAGCCAATTCATTTTGCTTCTTTGAAAATCCGATGTATGAACCACTCACGATGCGATAAGTGGTAAATGTGATAGCTATCGCAATTCCGGCTATAAGCATGGCGATGGTTACCTCCATCAGCGTAAATGCAGGTATTTTCATACTAGTACCCATTGCCATCTACTTTAAAGATTCGTTTTGTTTTTCCAACTTCATTCCCCTGTTCGACCGCAACAATACTTACCAGCAAGAGATCAGCATAACCTTGATAAACATTAACCGTTGTTTCAAAGGAAATACTATCTATAAAGACCACTTCTTCTTTCAAGTTGCCCTGATCCATACTTTGCTGGATTAATCCAGCCATAAGCGCTTTTATACGCTGCTGTTTTACTAAAGGGGAAGATCGAATCACATTGGCATAGATTCCCGTGCTCAATACAAACACAATAAGGATGACAACCATCGCTACAATCACCTCCAGCAAAGTGGAAGCTTTTAATTTTTCACTTAGTTTAGCCATCTTAAAACGTTTTGATTTTGCTGACCGCTTTTAAATATCGGAGAGCTGAGATAATACTTACTCAACTGTTTGCGGTTTAGGGTTATGTCTATTAGATAATTTTCATAAAGGGTGGTTGGAGTTTGCATGATGAAACGCTTGGCATAGGTTTTACCATTTATTACCACCGTTTTTTCGAGTTTTACGTAGCCAGTGGCATATACCTCACCAAATATCTTACAACCTCTTGCCAATGAAATGATAGTTTGCAACTGGCTTATCTCCTTTTCATAGCTAAGCATAACCCCGGAAAAGTGACTGCCTTCGCCCAAGCTGACCTTCGCCTGAACCTTTACTTGGCCGCCTATACCGGGTGTTTCGGACTCTGCTGGTTTGAATACACCTGCAAAGGATGGATAATCAAAAACACAGTTTTTTCCAATTATGATCGAATCGCGGGCAAATAACTGACAAGTGCCTTTGAAACCATCAGCCACGATTATGGCCTGTGCATAGATCTGCACCTGATCCAACTGCGTGTTGGCCGCAATTCGTAATATAGTGTCTGTTCTAAGAATAATTTTCCCCTTAAGCGTTTTGTTATTAAGATCCGTTTGTGTGTTATCCAAATCATAAATCAAAGCAGCATTGAAAAATGAATTCTCAATGGAATCGCGGACATTGAAAAGTTTTCCGTTTACTATTTCATTAAATTCGGTTGAATCACCGTTTACTTGTTTAAGTTCTTTTAGAATATTATTTAGCAACGCGTCATTTAGAGGAGGTAGCGTTCGTTCACTGCTTTTTATTGAGCCCCTAATTAGTTCTTTTCCTTGGTACGGTCTTCCTTCTACATAGGCCTGTTTCAACCCAGCCTTCGGCAATTCTCCATTTCCAATAATTTGTGTAGAACCGCTAACCGAAAGGGGCCTGTCTTCATCCGCTAGGTAAATAGCGGACGGATCTGAAAAGGAATTGGCAGAAAAGAAGGCACGCTTTATAGTATCCCTCAATTCAAAAGCTTTAACCATGTTTAATTCGTAAGCGCCCCAAACTTCCTTCCTTAAAAGCAAGCTGTCTTTCTGCTCTTCGAACAGATCAATTGAAGAATCCTGGTCATAGGAAGTAAAGCCTTGAGAAAGCAGAATTGCTGTTCCAGATTCGAGGTTATTCATTAACATGTCAAAGCGGACCTTCTTCTGTTCCTCCAGCCTAAAATAAAAAGCTATGGTTAATAGTGAGGTCGAAATCATCGCAATTAGCAAGGATACGATGACAACAATATAGAGCGCCCCAGCTTTAAGCATAATTTATTACAAAGTTTTAGGATTTTTATGAAAAATCTTATTGATAAATGCTGGCATGCGAAGCTTTTTGCGTTCTCTTACTTTTCCGTTTCTAAAAAGAACCACCTTTACGCTATCGCCGTGGAAAAGCTTTTGCTTACCATTTAGCAAATCATTTCTATATCTACCCACTTCAAATACAATTCCTGTGGAATCATATATATGGTAAACGCCATTCCTTCTGCCAGAGTTCCAATTGTAGTCATTTTGTAGCTGTCCTGTCCGGTCCCAGCTTTTCCATAAGCCAGCTTTAAGCCCTTTAGTGACAAATCCAGATTCTTTCAATTGCTTATTGGGATAGAACTCCTGATAGCTTCCATTCAACAGTTTACCGCTAAAACCGCCTTGAGTGCTTTTTATTTGGTTAGAGGAAAACCAGTAATAGCGCTTATCAATGTCTAGAGAAATTTGATCTACTGGTTTTGCATATGCCACAATAGTGTGGTCTCCCTGGTTCACAATGACCTTATGTGTTAACAACTCATTGACATTTTTCTGCCCTTTAGCTGCCAACACTGATCCAGCAAATACTAAAGCCAGGCATAGGAAATTAAATTTTTCTTTGATCATTGTTTTATATATTTCTGTTTGCCTTTCCAACTGATCAGCACAGAATCTTTTTCATATTTCAGCAATTGTGCCCCTTCAAATCGTTCCCCCAAAGCCAGCATCCGCTCTTTTCCATTCACCACTATAATGGATACTAATTTTTTGCTAATTGGATTAACAATATATCCAGCATACTTAATGGCGTTCCAGTCAATATTTGGACTAGCTGGTGTTGCTGGGACAAAGTTTTGTTGCTTAGTCACCGGTATGGAAAGACTTGATGCTAGTAATGGTTCCATCGTTCCAAGAAAAGGATCCCGATAATTTAAAGCTAGCTTAAAAGTGTCTTCCTTTGTAACATATTGATCATAAAATTCCTGTTTGTCGATGACCGACACGCTCTTCAACGAATAGTCTTCTTCCGAATTTTTAAAAAAAATTCTATAAAGTATCACACTCCAAACAAGTGCTACAGAACAGATTAGAAAATAAGTCAGCATTTTGTTTTTGCTAGATTCCATATTTACTGGATTACAAAGCTTCTCAAGTCGCTGTAGGCCCCGTCATTTCCCGCGAGATCCTGTGCTCTAACCTCCCAGTAGATTCTTGTTCCAATAGTTCCTTCGGTAAAGCTGTATGATGTTGTCGTAACACTTACTGGGAACTGATTACTGAAAGGAACTCTACTTTCCGTTTTATAAAGATATAATTGATATTTGGCGGCAGTGGGCGTAGAATTCCACCGTAAATTAACTGGTTTTGGTACCAGTTCATTATTTGACGGAGCTGTTAACACTACAATACCAGGCGAAGTTTTATCGATAGTAATATTTTGAATAACAGACCATTTGGACTCGGCTGTATCATTTTTCGCTTTCACACGCCACTTATAGAGTTTGTCCCGCTCAAAGGTTACTGTAAATTCCTGCCCTGGCATTGTTTGATCCAAAAACAACCTACTTTCATCACTGAAATTATTGGTATCAATCTGTAAGTTATATTGGTCTGCACCAAATAGCTTAAGCCAGGTGAAAGTATTGAATGCCTTACTGGTAAGTGTATTGTTGGCTGGTAGTTGTAACTGTACCTGCTGCTGCTTAATGGAGCTGGAGAAAATAAAAAAAGCAAATTTCGTATAGGGTGTCTGGCTGCTACCATTTTCCGCACTTACTCGCCACTCATAATTTCCTGGATCCAGCGTATAATTGAATTTATTCGTTTCTACCAGGGTGTCCAGTATCAATCTAAGCGTTTGATCAAAACTTGGCGCTACTACCTGCAATCTATATTTCAGTGCATCCTCTACTGGCTCCCACCAGAAGACCTGGCTATACAAGCTGCTTTCTGCTCGATTTGCCGGGGCAAGCAGGACCACTTCTTTTTTTGCAATAGAAGGTTCTATAAATTCTTTGCAGGCTGTCAGCAATATAGCAAAAGCTATCGCTAATGTAGAGAGCGTTTTCATATTTAAATATTTCAATGCTAAATATAGTAAATCCGTTTTTAGAAAATCAAACGAATTGCAAAGTGTTATCAAATAGATAATATTGCAGCAATCTTCAAAAGACGTGCATAAGGATCAGATGGGAGTTGATCCAGGCAAATTGCATTTTACCATCTTCTAAGTACTAGTTTATAAAAAACTATTTTGGAGATATATTGGTGGGGCTTTGTTAATAGCGCCACGATCGGCTCCAGTGCCCCCGCCTTAAAAAACGCCGGCAGATGAAGACCTACCCTTAACAAATTTTTAATGACTCATTTCAGATTAATTTATTTTTGCTCAACAGTCGATATACGTTTCTTTATTTGTTGAACATCCTTCTTCATCTCAATTAAATACAAGGTTAATTCTTCAATTTTTTTTAATAGTCTAGCATTAATTTCCCCTAATTCTATGCCGTTGGATTCGACTTCCACGGCAGATGGGATACCTGACAAATGGCCTTTTTCCCTGATGTGTTCCTCGGCTTCTTCAAGGGTTGGCAACTCATACTCCTTTTTGAAGACATAATCTGGCCAGTTAGCACTTTCAACCTTAATCTCAGCAGATCGTATTCTGCCATTCACAGCCAGATCATAAGCTCCTGGATTCGGTGTCTTAATGCTTACTTTTCCAGCAAAGTAAGTTTGATCTGAAGATGCGCTTTGCAAACCAAGCAATGCCATAATCGTTGGCTCATTTCCATTTACGAGGTCTACTCGTGGAGCATAAAAGTATTGCCTGTCATTTAAGTCTGGGTCGTAGAACAGATACGAACGGTGATTGGTAGAAGTGGTACCGGCAGCAAATTTGAAGTCGGCAATTTCAACAAGCTTAGCACCGGTTGTTCCGTCATAAATCCCCCCATAGTTTACCATTGAAGCATCGCCACTTCCATGAATATATCCAACGAGTAAATACCACTTGTTCAATTCAGGCAAACGACCAGACCAGAAATATGGGTTTTCATTAAAGGTACCATTCAAATGGGATACATTACTACATCCAAAATAGGAGGCGCCAGACATTGAATTTGTTTTTTTTAACCAAACTACAAACCGATACATATTGACGGGGTTAATCGTAATTTGATTAGAGTTCCAACCCCCATCATCATGAACATTTCCATCCGGTGCAGCTTTCCAGACAATAACACCTTTCCCTTGTGGCCCTTCCGCCCATTCACGGGTGTTTTCTGAAGTCTGACCGTTTTGCACAAACATGCCGGCCGATCCCTGCCCTATTTGCCAGTCTTGTAAATTTAACATGTTCTGAGCAAGGAGCGCTGAATAATTAAGTAATAAGACAGCACTTGTAACAATAAATATTTTAAAAGTTACTCTCATTTTCTGACATTTAAAAATTAACGTCGTTTGTGAATCAATTTTAGTTGATCTATCTCGCGTTGTTGTATATCAATCTTCATATGGTGCATATAATTTTACTTATGCTGCATTTCATTTGCCTTGGCTTGCTGAATCAAATGCAATGTCAGTTCTTCAATTTTCTGTAACAGTTTCGCGTTCATTTCTCCCAGATCAACGCCATTTTTTTCTACTTCCATTGCAGATGGAAATCCAGGCAAGTGTCCATTCTTTTTGATATAAAACTCTGTTTCCTGAAGAGAGGTAAGTTTATAATCCTTTGCAAACACATAATCTGGCCAGTTTGCTGTCTCAACTTTGATTTCATGAGCCCTAATATTACCATTCACAGATAGTTTATGGGTAGGTGATGGAGTTCCTATTCCAACGTTGCCATTGGAACTTTCTACCAACACTTTTCTCCATGATTGCCACTCGGGTGCACCATGGTTTCCGACTCTATAGAATACACCACTTGCGTTGAAGCTAAGCTGATGATTTTGGCCTCCGCTGAAATCATGCCATGGAGCAATAGTGAGGACAGCGGCGTATCGGTCCGCATTAGCCACTCCAATAACGGAATTTTCCTTAAAATCCAGAGCTAATCGAGATTTAAAATCCGAGGGCGGGTTATTTACTGTGCGGGTATCTTGAATAGCTACATAAGTAGCTTGAGCAGAACCTTTCAATGCCGGTAAGATAAACAATATTATAATTATTAATTTTTTCATTCTATCTATTATTTTTTAGTTTGTTATTCATTCGATCAATTTTCACATTCAGTCCCTGAACAGATCTTCTCATCTCAAAATTTTCCTTTTTCAATTCTATTAAATATAATGTAAGCTCTTCTATTTTCTGTAACAGTTTAGCGTTCATTTCCCCAAGGTCAATACCACTAGCCTCTACTTCAACAGCGGTGGGGATGCCAGGTAAATGTCCTTTCGCTTTTATGTGGCTTTCCGTTTCACTAAGTGAGCGAAGGTGATATGATTTATCGAATACATAATCCGGCCAATTTGCCATCGTTACTTTAATTTCCTGAGCTCTGACTTTTCCTGCAACCGCAAGTTTGTATCCATTTGGATTATCCGTGCCAATTCCAACATCTCCAGACGAGGTGATTCGCATGCGTTCGACACCATCGGAAGAATTAGAAGGTACTCCAAAAACAATTGCACTACCGGTATTTGTATTTGTCCCGGTTACTACACCCTTAATCCAGCTGATGGCATTACCGTTTCTAAGGTTTAATCGAACTGATCCATTTTGACTACCATGACCATTACTGACAGTAATCTGCCCACCTAAAGCCGAAAGATTATCTAGATTAATATTCACGGCTCCGCCTTGTACATCCAATTTATAGATCGGATTAGTGGTGCCAATTCCAACATTTCCGTCTTTTTTAACGGAAAATAGGTTCACCCAGCTTAAATTTTGTCCTCTCTCCCAAATCTGCCAGGAATCGTCAGAAGGGCGAACACCGTATGCGAAGCTGCCTGTTTGCAGATCAGAAAGACCATTATAATTCGAGTAGATATCTAAATTTGCCGTATTATCACTCCTTAAGATACTGATAGCATCACCATTATTGATCATCCTTTTGAGCGTAAACATTAACGCTGGCTCGGTTGTTCCAATTCCAACATTTCCTGTTGACGGGAAACTATTGGTTTGTGCGTATAATATGTTAGAACACAAAAACGAAATAATTAAGAAACAAATTTTCATTTTTTCCTAATTTTACATTGTAAGTCTTTTATTGCCGTTTGAAAAAGCAAATTTTGTTTTTCAATTGTTTTCTGCTGATCTTCGATTTTTTTCCTCATTTCGATTAAATGCAAAGTAAATTTCTCTATCTTCTGCAATAACTTTGCGTTCATTTCCCCAAGTTCAATACCATGAGTCTTCACTTCCAAAGCGGTCGGAATTCCAGGTAAATGTCTTTTGTCTTTAATGTAAATTTCCAATTCATCCAATGGAGTTAATTTATAATCTTCACAAAAGACATAATCTGGCCAGTTCGCATGCTCTACTTTAATTTCCTGACTGATGATTTTTCCTTTGACGGCTAACTGATAAGTACTTCGTGGGGCCGTTCCAATACCGACACTCCCGCCAATCTGCCCGTTCCCTCTGTCGAAAAATAGACAACTCAATTTTCTCACTTGTTTTATACTAACTAGCTTTTTCATTTTTTATTACTAGAAATTTGATTTGGCATTTTGCTCGCCAACCTGCGTAGTAATCCTTTTGGTCGATAAATAAAATTACTTTCCCATCATCATTTGCCAGATAGACATTTTGTGATATTACACTCATACAAATGCTAAAGGACAAAACGCCAATGACTGAAGATCTGTTTTTCATTTTAGTTATATTGGTGTTTCATTGAGATATCGCATCTCTTCCTTATAATTTTATTAATATTATAAAACTTCAGTGCAGCCTGCGTGCACCAACCAATATTTCTAAAAAAAAATTTAAAATATTAAAACCCCCACTATTCCACTGGAAACACCTGAATTTGAAAAGATAAAAAGAGTCTAGTAATAAATACTGTATTATTTAGCGCATAAAAATGAAATAGTGAATCTTAAATCCGCCAAAGACCTATCAAAGCAAGAATCTTAAAACACCTTTATTCAACCGCTATTTATATAAATTAATAGTTTGAGCACCTATTTTTTTGCAGTTAAATCGATATCAATGTCTTGCAATTGTATTAATTGATCGTTCCTGCTTTTATCTTCTTTCAAAGAAATCGCCTATGTCCAATGCCATAAAAACTTTTCCCTCATTGGTCCATTTTGAAGTTTATAGCGTACTTAAACCCCCAACTCCTTATCTAAATACTCGGAGACCCTTTGCACAGCATTGTCAATTGTACCACTCAGAATGGTAATATACGACCCCGATTTTGCGGTAGCGATTAAATATTTTAAACAGTCTTCACCATTGTTGTTAATTGTAACCTCCATATCTGGTTTCACTTCTGCAATTCCTGCCAGCAGCAAATCAATCAAATCCTGCTGATTACTTCCCCTAAGGTATTTTTCCTGACAAATCATAATCCGATCAAACATCTGCGCAGAAATTCTTGCAGTTTCTTTGATATCTTCATCTCTTCGATCTCCAGTTGCGCAAATTACTCCCACATGCTCAGTTGCTTCGATGGATTGCAAATAAGTCTTTATACCATTGAAACCATCCGCATTGTGTGCAAAATCAACCAGTATTTTGAACTCTTTGAACCGGAAAATATTCATCCTACCGGGCGTTTGAGCAGCAGAAGGAATAAAAGTTTCGAGGGACATGCGGATATCTTCAATTTTATAACCCCATAAAAAAGTAGCCAAGGTTGCTGCCAATACATTTTGGGTCATAAAGTCCAGACTGCCTCCAAACGTTAATGGGA
This sequence comes from Pedobacter sp., assembly GCA_031179845.1. Taxonomy (GTDB): domain Bacteria; phylum Bacteroidota; class Bacteroidia; order Sphingobacteriales; family Sphingobacteriaceae; genus Pedobacter. The sequence continues at coordinate 19,327 of JAPSHM010000013.1, read as the reverse complement.
TATGAGACACTTTCTCCACCCTGATTTTCCAGTCGCCTTTTTTCACGGTAATGTACCCATTTTCATAGACGGCAGCTATACCACCTTTTTTACTGTGCTCGGCCACCACCGGATTATTCTCATCCATACTAAACCAGGCGACATTGCAATTGGCATTCGCAGCTATTTTTAGACAGTATTTGTTGTCGGCATTTAATACTGCCCACCCGCTCCTTTTAACGGAGCCAATAACTACCGCCTTTACCCTCGTCAGGTCATCCAGCGTATGAATGTCCGAAATTCCTAAATGATCTTCCTGTATATTGGTCACCACACCAATATCACACTGATTAAAGCCCAGACCCGACCTTAAAATTCCTCCACGGGCCGTCTCTAATACCGCGAACTCTACTGTTGGATCTCTTAAGATAAATTCTGAACTGATCGGACCCGTGGTGTCTCCCTTCATGAGCATAGTATTCTGCACATATATGCCATCAGAAGTAGTAAAGCCGACCCTGGTGCCATTGCTTTTTACAATATGGGCAATTAGCCTCGTGGTAGTTGTTTTGCCATTGGTACCAGTAACAGCGATGATTGGGATTCTTGCCGATTTACCCGGAGGGTAAAGCATGTCGATAACAGGCGCGGCAACATTCCGTGGCAGCCCTTCGCTAGGGGCAAGGTGCATCCTGAATCCAGGGGCAGCATTGACCTCCAGTACCACTCCTCCATTTTCAGGAAGCGGCTGGGTAAGATTTTCAGCCATGATGTCAATTCCACAGATATCCAGGCCAATTACCCTTGATATTCGCTCGCAAATAAAAATATTTTGTGGATGCACGAGATCCGTCACGTCAATTGATGTACCTCCTGTGCTTAAATTTGCAGTAGATTTTAAGTACACAACTTCCCCATTCGCAGGAACAGTCTCTAAAGTATACCCTTTCTTGGCTAATAAGTCTAAAGTATCCCTATCGACCCCTATTTCGGTTAGCACATTTTCATGTCCGTAACCCCTTTTCGGATCCTCATTTTCTTTGTCGATCAGTTCCTGTATGGTCAATTGATTGTTTCCTTTTACATGCGCAGGAACCCGCAATGCCGCAGCGACCATCTTATGATCAATGACCAGAACCCTAAAATCGTATCCCGTGATAAACCGCTCAATAATTACTTTACGAGAAAACGTCTTTGCATATTCAAAAGCTGCAAAGGCGGCTTTTTCTGTCTGTACATTGATTGAAGCGCCTTTACCATGATTTCCATTAAGTGGCTTAAATACCATAGGGAACCCGACTTTATTAATAGCCGCTGGTAAATCCTCAACTTCCGATATGGTAACACCCTTCGCAACCGGAATAGCCGAATCTTGTAGCATCCTTTTGGTTTCGTCTTTGTTACAGGCAATATCAACAGCGATGCTATTTGTCCTTTCTGTCATGGTAGCCCTGAAGCGAACCTGGTTTTTACCATAACCCAACTGCACGAGTGAACTTTTATTCAACCTGATCCAGGGAATATCCCGGGAGATAGCCTCATCAACAATGGAACCAGTACTTGGCCCCAGACGTTCCATTTCCCTTAGCTCCCGCATCCGTTGTATATCGGCTTCAAGATCATAATCCACATTGTTGATCAACGCCTCTGCAATTCGAACCGCTGCTTCAGCGGCGAAAACGCCTGCCTTTTCCTCGATATAACTAAAGACTACATTATAGATTCCCTCAGTTTTTGTTTGACGCGTCCTTCCAAATCCTGTATCCATTCCGGCGAGGGTCTGAATTTCAAGTGCGATGTGTTCAATCACATGCCCCATCCAGGTACCTTCCTTTATACGGACTAAAAAACCGCCCGGTGCACCTTTTGAACACCTGTGCGTGTATAGACTTGGAATCAACTGAGCAATACGGTCGCCGAAGCCCTCTATTACATTAGTTGGACGCTGTTCCATTTCGCCAAGATCCAGACGCATCTGAATCAATTTTTTTCTATTAATCGACCAGATATTCGGTCCGCGCAGCACCTGTATGCCTAAAATATTCATGCTAAAAATTATTGCTATATGTTGATGATGAACCTATTGTCGGAATCGAGACTGGTTATCTGGATAGGATCAAATGGAACCATTAAAGTATACATATTTTTCTGATTCCTTACTACGAGCACCCAAATTGTTGGAAATATTTATTTTGAACCAAAATACACCTTGTATGTTAAGAATAAGTTAAGGTTTAAGCGTTTTATTATTAATTTAAAAATGCTGATGTTAGGCTGAATGACCATATATTTGAAAAAAATGGCAATAAAAGCGATAAAATGATTCCAAAAGGCAAACTAATAATTATAGGTGGAGCAATAAACACGGGTAGTTTCACAGAAACTACGTTCGGGTTACCCCACAATATGAACTTTTTTGAAAGAGGTATCTTAAAAAGGATAACTACAGAATCATTGAAGGGCACAGAATCCCGTTTTGAAATCATCACAACAGCTTCTCTGATCCCGGAAAAAGTAGGGGTAGAATACATTAATGCATTTGCGCAGCTCGGAGTCCATAATGTAGGTGTGCTCAGCATCAGCAACCGTGAGCAAGCCAACGCAGCAGAAAACTGTACGCGTATACAGGATGCCGATGTTATCATTTTTACTGGCGGCGACCAGCTTCGATTATCGTCAATTTTTGGCGGCACCACCATGCACAAGATCATGCTGGTTAAATATCAAAATGAACCAATTGTAATCGCAGGCACATCGGCCGGGGCAGCGGCCAGCTCAAAGAACATGATCTACCAGGGCAGCAGCAAAGATGCTTTGCTTAAAGGGGAAGTGAAAATCACGGGCGGACTAGGTTTCATTGACGGTGTGATCGTAGACACTCATTTTGTTCAGCGGGGAAGAATTGGCAGGCTATTGTACGCTGCTGCAAGTAACCCTGGAATTCTGGGCATAGGACTGGGAGAAGATACAGGTCTATTTATCTCGGGGGGCAATATTATGGAAGCCATCGGCTCAGGAATGGTGATTCTGGTAGACGGAAGGCATATGTCTGACACAAACTTAACTGATGTAGATATGGGCCAGCCCGTGTCTATCAGTAACATGACAATTCACACCATGTCGGATGGGGATGTATACGACCTTAGTCTGAATTCATTAACTATTCACCACCCCAAAGCCATTCTAATAGATTAATCAGATGAAAATTATCATCCACGGTGGTTTTTTCAGCGAGTCGGCCACGAACCAGGAAACCAAGAAGGCAAAACAAAATGCCTTATCCGCGATTGTCCAACAATCTTATGAATACCTAAAAAAACACACCGCATTGGAAACTGTAGTGTACGCAACAACTTTACTGGAAGACAACGAATTATTCAACGCCGGTTTGGGATCTCAGGTCCAAAGTGATGGCAAGGTAAGAATGAGCGCCGCCCTCATGGATGGCAAATCACACAAGTTTAGCGGCGTAATTAATATCGAGAACGTACAACATCCTATAAAAATAGCTGAGCGACTTTCGGCATGCGAAGACAGCGTCTTAAGTGGCGAAGGAGCAGTCGAATTTGCCCGTAACAATGGCTTTGGATTTTACAACCCAATTACCCCTCAACGTCAGCAAGAATTTGAAACCAAACGGAATGAATCTTTGCGTAAGGGGACTGTGGGCTGTGTGGCTTTAGACCAGCATGGAAATCTCGCGACGGCTACATCTACCGGCGGAAAAGGATTTGAATTTCCTTGCCGGGTAAGTGACTCCGCTACAGTCGCCGGTAACTTTGCCAACCAGCATGCTGCTATATCCTGTACAGGAGTTGGAGAGGACATTGTGAGTGTAGCGCTTGCTGCGAAGATCGTAACCCGGGTAACAGATGGTTTCACGCTTCAGCAAGCCTGCGATAAATCGTTTCTCGAGCTGGCGGAAATAGATGGCTTTGCAGGTGTCATTGGCATTGCGGCCAGCGGTGAGGTATACCATACCGATTCGCATCCCTATATGGTTTGGGCAGCTCTTGACGTAACACTAAAAGTCTTTGAATAAAATCAATCACATTGAATCAATCACAATGAATAAAACACCACAGGCAGGAGGTTTGGAACTTCTGCCTGTTGTTGTGAAAAAGAAAATTACCTTCTCAAAAGAGGCCTCAGCGTTCTTGGAGCTTCTTCACCGAAAAGTAATCCAGCCTCAGAAGAGAATGGTTATTTACTAAACATATTTTTCAAAGCTTCCAGTTTCAACTGTAAATCTCCGTCTGGCAACGCTTTTTCTTTCTGTCCACTTTTTTGATTTTGCTGAGGTTTTGCGGATCTTTTTGCTTGCTCAGGTCGCGTTGACACTGGTGAATTCCGAGGTTTACCGGCACTTCCTTTGTGATCTTGCTTTGTCTTTACTGCCACCTGGTTCTTCATAGACAAGGATATCCTTTTCCGGGCTACATCAAGTTCTACCACGGTTACTTCAACCCTTTGGTGAACCTTAACCACTTCGCTGGCATTAGCCACAAATTTATCGGAGATCTGGCTGGTATGAACCAAACCATCCTGGTGCACGCCAATATCAACAAAAGCACCAAAATTGGTAATATTAGTTACAATTCCAGGCAGCTTCATGCCAACTTTAAGATCGGCTATTTCATTAACCCCATCCGTAAAACTGAATATCTCAAATTGCTCGCGTGGATCCCTGCCTGGCTTAGCCAACTCAGCAAGGATATCATTTAATGTTGGCAAACCAATATCGTCATTGATATAGGCCTCTGCCTTGATCTGCTTTTGCAGGTCCGCATCTTTTATCAATTGATTTACACTGCAATTTAGATCTCTTGCCATTTTATGAACCAACGCGTAACGCTCAGGGTGTACACCGCTGGCATCTAAAGCCGCTTCTGCGTCTCTGATCCTTAGGAACCCCGCAGCCTGCTCAAATGCTTTGTCGCCCAGCCTAGGCACCTTCTTAAGGCTTTCGCGGTTCTTGAAGGCACCATGTTCATCTCGGTAGCTGACGATGTTCTGCGCCAGCTGAGGACCTAAACCGGAAACGTAGGCAAGCACTTGCTTAGAAGCCGTATTCAATTCAACGCCGACTGCGTTTACACAACTCATCACCGTGTCGTCCAACGATGCCTGAAGTTTATGCTGATCAACATCATGCTGGTACTGTCCTACCCCTATTGATTTCGGATCGATCTTTACCAATTCTGCCAGAGGGTCCATCAATCTACGGCCGATCGAAACGGCCCCTCTAACAGTAATATCTTGAGTGGGAAACTCTTCCCTGGCCACTTCCGATGCCGAATATATTGATGCTCCGTTCTCACTCACCATCACTACAGCGATGTCTGTTATGTTGAGTCCACGAACAAAAGCCTCGGTTTCCCGGCCAGCTGTACCGTTTCCAATCGCAACAGCCTCAATTTCATATTTCTTGCAAAGCTCAATGATCTTTTCGCCTGCCCGTTTTACATTTCCCTGGCCCGTATGCGGATAAATCGTTGTATTTTCCAGTAACTTTCCCTGCCTATCGAGGCAAACCACCTTACATCCGGTACGAAAACCCGGATCTATCGCCAGTACGTTCTTTTGTCCCATCGGTGCTGCAAGCAAAAGCTGACGAGCATTTTCTGCAAATACGCGAATCGCTTCCTCGTCTGCTTTTTCTTTAGACAGGTTACGGATCTCAGTTTCCATTGCTGGACTAAGCAGCCGTTTATAACTATCCTGCACTGCCAGTCGTACCTGCTTACTGCAGTCGCTATTATTTTTTACAAATTGACGTTCCAGAATAGCAATTGCTTCTTCTTCCGCAGGCAGTGCCTCTAGCTTCAAAAAGCCTTCATTTTCACCCCTGCGAATGGCCAATACCCGGTGTGAAGGCGCAGATTTAAGCGGCTCCTCCCAGTTGAAATAATCCTTGTACTTTACCCCTCCTTCTTCCTTACCCTTGATTACAGTAGATTTAAATGCGGCCTTTTGTTGAAAATACTTGCGCATCGTTGTCCTCGCGTCTACATTCTCGTTCACCAGCTCTGCAATAATATCCCTTGCTCCAGCCAACGCATCAGCTGACGACCCTACACCCAGCTCATCACTCAAATACTTGCCCGCCTCTGTTTCGGGCGACACATTCCCTTGATCAAGGATCAATAAAGCCAAAGGCTCCAATCCTTTCTTTCTGGCTTCAGAAGCTCTTGTTTTACGTTTTGGTTTATATGGCAGGTATATATCCTCTATTACAGCAATATTTTCAGCAGCATCGATCTGCGCTTTCAACTCAGGCGTAAGCTTGTCGAGCGCTGCTAGCGCCTTCAATATCGCCTCTCTGCGCTTATCAAGTTCCCTTAACTGCTGAAACCGATCACGGACCGCCGCTACCTGTACTTCATCCAGACTTCCGGTCACCTCTTTCCGATAGCGTGATATAAACGGAACGGTAGCACCCTCGTCCAGTAACTCTATGGTAGCGATAACCTGCTTTTCCGTTACTGCTAATTCAGCAGCAATGATTTTAGAATGATTGCTCATTTATCTTTGTTTGATCTTTCAACGTCCAATTGCTGCCAAAAATAATTCTAACAATTGACATCTCAAATAAATATATTGTTAACAAAAAATCCTGCCGGTGTTACCGGCAGGATCCTATATCAAAACTTGCTTAATTAAAGCAATTTTATTTTTTTACGTACATCACCTCTTTAACAGCTTTCACTACTCTTTCTGCATTTGGTAAACTTGCAGCGATCAGTGTTGGAGCATATGGCAATGGCACATCCGCACAAGTAATACGCAATACTGGCGCATCTAAGTAGTCAAATGCATTCCTTTGAACATTAAAAGCAATCTCAGAAGAGATCGATGCCAATGGCCAAGCTTCTTCTACCACTACTAAACGATTGGTCTTTTTAACAGACTCAATGATCGCAGCATAATCGATAGGACGTACAGTACGTAAATCGATCACCTCTACATTAATTCCTTCTTTGGTCAATTCTTCAACCGCTGGATTTACCACACGGGTTAACATTTTACCAAAAGTTACGATGGTCACATCTGTACCTTCTTTAACGATCCTGGCTTTACCAATCGGCAAGTAGTATTCCTCTTCAGGAACTTCTCCTTTATCGCCATACATTACTTCTGACTCCATGAAAATAACCGGATCAGGATCAATGATAGATTGCTTAAGCAAACCTTTAGCTTCGTAAGGTGTAGATGGAACTACAACTTTTAATCCAGGACAGTTTGCGTACCAGTTCTCAAAATTTTGGGAGTGCTGTGCGCCCAACTGACCAGCATTACCAGTTGGTCCGCGGAAAACGATTGGTACAGGGAACTGACCACCACTCATTGACAGCATTTTCGCTGCACCATTAATGATCTGATCTATAGCAACCAGAGAGAAATTGAAAGTCATAAATTCTACAACCGGAATTAATCCGTTCATTGCAGCACCTATCGCAATACCGGCAAAACCCAACTCAGCAATAGGTGTATCAATTACACGCTTGTCGCCAAACTCGTCAAGCATACCCTGACTTACTTTATAAGCACCATTGTATTGCGCAACTTCCTCCCCCATAAGGAAAACGTTCTCATTTTTACGCATTTCCTCGTTCAAGGCTTCACGCAAAGCTTCTCTAAATTGAATCTCTCTCATTGTATATTCAAATATTAACTGGCGCAAACTTAGATAAAATTGCATTCAAATGCAAGTTTATCGATCTCGCTGACACCTTTAAAAACAAACTGTTAGCACACTGAAAATATGTTTTGTAAGCACCCGAAAACAAAGTGTTTTAAATACACATCAGGCACTACTTACCAAATAAAGTTTTATAAATAGAATATTTATAATTATCCTCCACGATACTTGATTTGAAATATGGCGCTTCAAATAACTCTGTAAGCTTTTCTTTTAATGCGTCGAGGAATTCTGGTTTGATCTCTTCGAGATGGTCACCAGACAAAACCTGCTTTCCTGATTTAAACCAAACCCCATCCTGATTCATCGTTTTCACCACGTACAAGTTCGGCTCAACGGCAGTTTGTCCTGAAAATTGCTCATAAGCATAGGTATAAAGCAAGGTCTGGATCAGTGCTTTATTGATGTACTTCCCATCGGTGTTGAACAGCTCCGGAATATCTTTATAACTTAGTTTATCACTACCAGTTTTGTAATCGATGATCCTGGTTATCCCATCCTTCAAATCAACCCGGTCAATGATACCTCCAATCTTTATGCTGCCTTCCTTTCCCTGCAAGGGAAAACTGATATCCGCTTCCACCCTTTGCTCCAGACTGACAATTCGAAATGGACTTTGGCTTTCATCCTGCGCAACGATGATATTTACATAGGCCTCTACAATAGCAAGAATTACCTTCTGCATCCCCTTAAAAGCGACTGCCTTTTGTGGATCATTAAATATTACCGCAGCAAATGCCTTTTCTGTTAGCAGCGAAATCTTCTTCCTCCTTTCCTGAAGAAACGTAAAGGTAATTTCCTTACCGATGCAATCTTCGTAAAAATACTCCATCACCTTGTGAAGGATAGAGCCGACCTCATTGGCTTCCACTACAGCCGTTACTTCCTTCGGTTCCTTGATCCCCGCGATATAATTGAAGAAGAAATCAATAGGATTCAGGATATATTGGGTAATCGCAGATGGAGACAAAGTTTTCTGCTTATTCAAATATTTCTGCAGACTTTCCTGAATTGCTATGTTCCCTGTTTTTGCAATTTGGATCTCTTTGACCGGCTCTGTTCTCACATTGAGGTCAAGACTATGGTAGTTGAAGTCAAACCCACTTTCATAGGCCAATTGTTTCAAGATTCTACTCGGCTCCCCTGAGATCGATTCATCGGTCAGACTATTGTAAACGAAGTTAATCTCGCTGGCCCGCTGAATCAATCTGTAAACCATATATGCAGAAATAGCGTCTTGATTCTCCAGCACTGGCAAACCATATACTCGACGAATGCTGTCGGGGATAAAGCTATTGCCAGCGGTCGACTTCGGTACAATTCCCTCATTGAAACCAAGAATAACGACCTTATCAAAGTTTAAGTTTCTTGTTTCCAGAAGCCCCATTACCTGTATGCCTCTCAATGGATCTCCGGAAAGCGGAACCGCAACTCCCATAGTCGCCTTTTGCACTAGCGAAATTACAAACTCAACCTCTTCCTGGTCAACATATCTGCCAAACGTATCTTGTAACCTGTTTAATTCCTGTATTGCTTTAACAAATAACTCTGCATCAATTTTTTTTAATGTACCTACGTTCGACAACCTGTTTAGTACAAAATTAAGGACCGCTAAAAGCTGCTCTAGGATTTGACTTGCATCTGGCACCAGCCGAAAAAACACTTCGAACAAGCCCTTTTGATTGATCAGCCGCTGTTGACTAATTTCCACTTCCTTTTCTTGCAACAATGCAGTCTTGATCTTGTCGCGAATAACCTGGCTTAAACCGGTCAGCGGATGTGTCAGAAAGGATTCTACATTCTTATACGAAAGTCTTTTTGTCTTCTGGATCTCAAGCTGACAACTTAACCAGAGATCGATCAGACCAAACACGCTCGAGGCAGACAATGCAAATCCCATGGTGACATTCAGGTCTACTGCTTTTCCATGATATTTTTCGGGAATGGTCTGTAACGTAGGCATCAATAAACTTTCATCGGCCAGAACCACGACTGTTGAACCTACTTCTTCTGCACTCAAATAATCATCCTTCAATATATTGTTTAGAATCTTCGCCTGTGCAGACTGCCCCTGTACACTAAACACGTCAACCTTGTATTGCTCATGACGCATCAAACTTCGGCTGTTATCAAATACATTCTTTAGTCCGAGTTCCTGAATGTTCTTTCGCAAGAATAAACCGGCTTCCTGAAGCGGGTCATCCAAATAATAACTGTCGGCATCAAAATAAAATAAGGCTCTTTCTGCTTCCTGCAAATTCGAAAAAATCTTTGATTCGGCTTTGCTTAATGCATTGAACCCAACGAAAATGATCTTTCCATGCTCAAAACCTTTAATAAACTCCTCCGCTGAAGGGGTTCCCACTGCGAGTGTCCTATAGATATGACCATTGGTAACAAAGCCCTGCGCTTTCAATGCGGAATGAAATTTATGGTAGAGTTTTGGCATCCGGTGCCACATCTTGATAAAAAGCTCCTGTTGTCGTTTGTGCTTGCCTTCGGAATATGACGTCCAAAATTGCGACAAGAACTGATATTGTTCGGGACTTAAATAGTCAAAATCTTTGTTGATGATCGATATATCTTCCAGGTCACGATATATCTTATCGGGGTCGACCAAATCGATATCTATCTGAGAAAAGTCTGCCAGCATGATCTTGGCCAACGGAAAGAACTTGGTTCCAGACATTGGCTCCAAACCTTCTTCCTTCAACAATTGGTTGTAAATCTTATGCAGGGTAAAAAATTGCATATAGAAATCAGCGATCTGGTAATTGGTAGACTTGCCAAAGAATTCCTGCACTGTAAAGAATGAGGGACTAAAGAAGGGCTTTTTAAGAATATCTGCGAGGTACTTCTGTAAGTAGGCCGCGGGCCTTTTATTGTTAAATACAATGGCACAATGTTGTAACCTGTCGCCAAATTGCGCAACCAGGTCGGTCGCTACTTCCTCTAAAAACGGCTTCATGTTCAAATTGATTTAAGTTGCCCGGTAACTGCGTAAAACAAATACCCTTTCACCCTGGTATAACCCATTTCGGTAAATAGTGATTTATAGTTCAAGACTTGCTCTATGTGTTCATTGGCCTCTGTCAGCGTAAATTTATAATCCAGGATGATCACCTCATCTGCATTTATCAGCACCCGGTCAGGCCGGTGCATCTTGCCATTGGCATCAATGATAGTTCTTTCTGTGATGCTTTCTACCGCCTGGCTAAATAAAGCCTGAAGATCAGCGTGATTCAATACTTCCAACGCTGCTGTCCGAAGTCCATTTTTCTCATCATCTAAAATAATACCTTCCAGAACCAATGAAGCTAAATAATCGTCAACAGCCTGTGCTGAAGTAGCATTGGCTAGTACATCATGCAGTAAAGAACCTCTCCTTCCAGATTTTTGGATGTTCAACACATGCTTTAAATGAGTCTCCTGACTCGAAACATATAATTCGGATAAACGGCTTGTCGTAGGGTAATGATTCAATTCAATTCGACTGGTAGTTACCGCCTGTCCCTCACGACCAGGCACATGATCTACAATCTCATAACTATTAGCATCTGCCAACTCTATTTCAAACACTTTATTCAATACATCACCCATTGTGCTGAGCTTTGAGGTATCTTTTTTCGCCATAGTAGCGATATACAGGTAATCCCGCGATCTAGTCGTGGCTACATATAGCATATTCAACGCATCCATATTGTTATACAGCAGCTCCTCGTAATATGCCATTGCCACTGAGGAATTGCTCAGAGACTCGTTGTATCTAAGTGGAATTCCGCCCAGTTCACTGTAAGCCGTGTCTTCGGCAGAGACCCAGAAAACATTATTCACTTTTCCTTTAATTTCCCAATTGCAAAAAGGAACAAAAACTGCCCGAAACGCCAGGCCTTTCGACTTATGAATGGTAATGATCTGTATGGCATCCGCACTTTCAGGGGATGGCAATGATTTGTTAACCCCTTCTTCTTCCCACCAATTCAAAAATGATAGAATTCCTTTTTCACCCAACCTACTTGCGTTTGCTGCCAGGTCCCTGAATGCCAGGAAATATGGGAGATGAGCTTCCATATCAGTCAACCCGTAACTCTCCATCAATATTTCTACCAATTCTGGTAAAGGCAATTGCATCCAGCTTTGCCAATTCTTACATAACGATTCAGGCAAAACGGCGCCAAGATGGCTAAAGGAAGAATCATTTAGATCTAAGTAATGGTTCGCATCGGGAATGACACCCTTTAATGAACTGTATAATGCGATGCAATTTGCCCTGTACAAAGCGGTTTGACTATCCAGACCTGTTAAGGCTTTCATCGTGTTGATGATCAGTTGAATGCCGAGATTACTCGAGATGAGCAAAGCCTCACCAGAGATCACCTCAATTCCCTGACTCATCAGTTTTTTAACAGTTGTGACGGCTTCACTATTAGAACGGACTAAAATGGCAATGTCCCTGGCGGCATAGCCTTGTTCGTTCTTTAAAAAATTGATCTCCCTGATCATCTCTTCCAACGCAATATCCCTAAAGGTGGTTTCGGTGAACCGCTGCTCATCCGGGGCATCTTCCTTGCCTATTTTTCTGATTTTTATGGTACCGCCCTTCGGTGTACCAGGTGCAAACCGCTGTTTGGAGGTGCTATAGATATCTGTGATAATCCGGTCAAAGTTAGCTGCCTGCCACCAGGAGGAGATCTTTTCTGGTTTGCCGGCTAACGACTGATTCAATTCGTTCTGCAACAATAAAGGCACAGCGGTATATACAAAGTTGTTGAAGCTGATAATGTTCTCCGCACTACGATAATTTTCTTCAAGGCTTTCTTCCAAAACCCGATCAGCGCCAATATCATGTTTCGCTTGCCTATGTAGAATGTTCCAATCGCCATTGCGCCACCTGTAAATGGATTGTTTGGTATCGCCTACAATTAAGTGATCAGTAAACTCCTCTGTCGGGGTTGCAATGGCATTTGCCAGGAGGGATCTGAAGCTGTTCCATTGACTGGTTGATGTGTCCTGAAACTCATCGAATAAAAAGTTGCGGTAGCGCGTTCCAACTTTCTCCCATATGAATGATGGATTATCTCCCGCATCATCTGTTATCCCTGTAATCAGTTTTTGTGCATCACTGATCAACAGATTATCATTCTCCTGCCTGTATACTTTTAACAATACGGCGATCTCCTGCATCAACCTTAGATAGTACAGATTTTTACTGAAGGCAATAGACAATGTATAATTAGGCAGATTGGTTGAGTAATAAGTTTGAATTGCCTTTAATACCGGGTTGAGCGCCTGGTAAACTTCATCAAAGTTGTTGTTCTTTTGGAACCAGATATCCGGCTCATCAATATAACTGAACAGGGGTTCTATCTTGGAAAGATCTCCATTGATGATCAGGGGAATCTTGGCAAGTGGACTAACCGACTTCCTATTCAAATGCTCTTTCTCTACGCCAAACTTGTTAAATATGTCCTGTGCCTGAATAGCGAGGTTCGTTAGTTCCTCCTCAAAACTTTTAGTTGCTGCTTTTGTAACGCTGATGTACTGCTTAAACAACTCATCAATACTTTCCGGGCCAAAGGCTTCAATTGCTTCTTCAAATACCTGGAACCTTTCCTTAAAGATCTCTCCAATCAGGTTATACAATTCAACCTTATAATTCCAACTTTTATTGTCGTTGATCCGTTCAATGGCCAGGTCTATGATCCACTGTAATAGTTGCTTATTGTGGTCTAACGCCTCGTCAAGTTTGGCAACGAGATCGTCCTTCACCTTGTCGTAGTTCATTTCCAGACTATAACCGGCATCCAGGCCTAGCTCAAAGGCAAATCCACGGATCACCTTCTGGACGAACCCGTCAATCGTACTAACCGAAAATCTACTGTAATCATGAAGAATTTTACGATAGATCCGATCTGCCTTTTCCCTTAAACTGTCTGCCGTTAAAGAAGGGTTACCACGAATCACCAGGTCACGGTAGCTATTGAATTTCTCATTCCCGGTAGCGAAGCCATGAAGTACATCAAGGATTCGGCTTTTCATCTCTTCTGTAGCCTTATTGGTGAAAGTTACCGCTAGGATTTCCCGGTATTTGGTTTCACCAGAAAGCAGCAGCGTCAAATAATGTGCTGTTAAGCTGAACGTTTTTCCCGATCCGGCAGACGCTTGTACTATTTTTAAAGGAAGTTGAGGCATCAGGTAAAGCTATTAATATTTTTAGAGCCCATCGCCATACTTAAAGAAGCTATTTACCGTAACCGGCAACTTCCCTGTTGCTGTAAGTGTATTTTTAAGTACCGCTGCCGCTGCCTTTTGCATAAAATCTTCTTTCTGATACGCAACGATCAATCCCTGGCTTTGCTCCAATCCAGGTATGGCCGACAAATTATATGGATTGGCAAATAAGGTGAAAATTGCACTGCTCAAGGACATGTCTTTGATGAACATTTTCAAGTCTGGACTCAATACCATTCCGTTTCCAGGGCGGGTACGCATATCATGGATACTTATGATGATCTGGTCAAATGCTTGCAGGTCGCGCAAAACTTTCCCAATGGCGTTAGCGTTCGCATTTTTGTCCAGGGTATAGAAGATAGATTTATGGTAATGCGTAGCCAGCTCACGCTGGAAAGTTGTGACTTGAGGAGCACCTATGCTAATGATCACTGTGCGTTTGTTTGTATCTAATTGCTTGATGTTCTCTTTGCCCCGCAATAAGGTCATCGATGCCTCAGCCATCTGCTGTAGCAATTCCTTACTTTCTGGCCGGTTAACCTCTGATACAACGTTCTGCTCGCTCACAGGTTGATAGGCATTTAAACCGGCCCAATATTTTGCAGTAAGGATCTTCCGTACACTGGCATCGATTTGTTCCATGGTGATCCTGTTTTCTTTGATCGCCTTACGTACCAACTTCACGGCTCTTCTACTGTTTTCTGACAGCTCCAGAATATCATTACCCGCAATGATCCCCATCACGTCCGCTTCGCCGTCTTTGAAGTGCTTCACTACTCCTTTCATTTCCATCGCGTCAGAGATCACAAGGCCCTTAAAGCCCAATTCATCTTTCAAAAGCCCGGTAACGATCGGCCTGGATAGCGTTGATGGCATGTTAGGTGTGTTATCGAGCGCCGGAATATTCATGTGAGCGATCATCACACCTGAGGCGCCTTCATCAATCAACGCTTTAAAAGGATATAGCTCCAGACTGTCCAAACGTGCCTTAGTAAATTTCAATTGAGGCAGATCATAATGCGAATCAACATCGGTGTCGCCGTGTCCAGGGAAGTGTTTGATGCTTACCAGTAACCCACCGTCCTGCATACCCTTCATATAGGCCGCTGCTTTAGTTGCCACATTGTACTTATTTTCTCCAAAAGACCTAAAGTTGATCACCGGATTTTTTGGATTATTGTTAACATCAACGTCCGGCGCCAGGTTCATATGCATTCCGAGGCGTTTGTAATCCTTCGCGACTTCCAGGCCCATTTTATAAAGCAACTCCGTATCTTGCACAGCGCCAAGCGCCATTTGATAGGGGTAGGAAATTGAACTATCCAAACGCATACCCAATCCCCATTCACCATCCGAAGTAATTAACAAAGGCACCTTGGCGAGTGATTGGTACTGATTGGTTAAAATGGCCTGTCTGCCAGGGCCACCCTGAAAGAAAACTAAACCACCAATTCGCCCCTTCTTCACAACTCTCGCAACAGAATCTTCATAAGCCTTACCTAGATTAGTATGCGCCCTGACGAAGAACATCTGAGCAATCTTTTCCCGCATTTTTAAATTATTGAATACGGAGTCCACCCACTCGTTAGGTTCTGTTAGGGTTTGCAGATAAGTTTTTTTCTGGCCACGAGCGCTAATTAAAGTTGTCAGCACCAGAATGCTGACTATAATAAAGTGTTTGAAATTCATTTGAAAAACCTTGCTTAATATTCAAAAATAAAACAAATGTACCACTTTAAAGAGGCCCAAAGCCTCGCTTACCGAATCTCAACACTTATACTTGTCCTATTTTTAGGAACCGTCCTCCTGTTTGACTGTACAGGTATGCCTACCAAGTCACTTTGTATCAAATTTGATACGAAGAAAAAGAAAAAAGTCCCACGTTTGAGTGTTCATAAATTCAATAAAAAAACACCTATACATCAGCTAAACAGCTTTTTCAACTGATTTGGCAACGATAGGTTGGTGTTATGCCAAACTTTGGCACATTTGTTACATCATGTATGCTGAACAAAAACTACACAACATGAAAAAAATCTTAATTTTGGCTATTGGCCTATTTGCAGCAGGTGCTGCCAACGCGCAAAGCCCGGTACGACTGGGTGTGAAAGCTGGGTTAAACCTTCCAAACATTATTAAAGATGATGGAAACAACGATTTTGAAACAAAAATTAATCCTGGGTTCTACGCAGGTATAACTTTAGACATCAACCTTATAAAAGGCCTGGCCTTTACTCCTGAAGCCCTCTATTCTACAAAAGGATACAAAGCTGAAACGGCTTTCGGTGATTTTAGGCAAACAACGAGTTTTATTGACATTCCGATCCTGGCAAGTATCAACCTTGGCGGAAGTGGCTTGAACCTGGTAGTGGGACCGCAGGTATCCTTTCTATTATCTACAAAGAACAAATTTGAAACTGGGTTTGGAACCGCCGAAGAACAGATTATCGAAGATAAATCTGATAGATTCAAAAAGAGTCTGGTTGGCGGTTTAATTGGTTTTAGATATGATCTTTCTGACAAATTAGACTTCCACGGTCGCTATGCACTAGACTTTCAAAAAAACAATGAAGATGGATCAAGAGAAACTCCGGAATATAAAAACCAGGTATTCTCTGTCGGATTTGGAGTTAAATTCTAGTCGAAAACTATTATCCATATACCTATGGAACACCCTGGCATCTGAATTGATGTCGGGGTTTTTTATTTCAAACTTATCAGATGCAGGATTGTTTTATTAGAAGTAATCCGCTGACAGACAGGACATGCGTCCTTTCGGCTTTAAACCTATCGTTATGAAAAATCAGGCAAATCCAAAAAGAACGGGTAGTCCACAGGGCAACCCAACTTCAGATCGCGTGTCTCACAATCCTAAGGAGGATAAAAAAAAACAAGGAATATCAAATCAGGGTGGTCAGCGCAGCGATCAAACCAGCAATAAGGATAACGAGCGCAAGCGGGAAAAATAATCGATCATTCTTAAATTGTCCTGACAGGCATTTATTGTAAACAAATAAAGGTCTTCAGATGATATCTGAAGACCTTTTTCTATGTAGCTGCGGAGAGTGAGAGATTCGAACTCTCGATACCCTTTTGAGGTATACACACTTTCCAGGCGTGCTCCTTCGACCACTCGGACAACTCTCCGTTTTGCGGATTGCAAAAGTAAAAAAAAAATTGAATGCTAAGGAATATTAATCGATAACAGTAACTTTTACCATATTGGTTTTCCCTTTACGCTCCATTGGAATGGCTGCAGTGTTAATGATAACATCGCCCTTTTTCACCATTTTAAGCTTTTTAAGAAGTTCATTCACATCAAGGATTGTTTCGTCTGTACTTTCAAACTTATCGTAATAGAAGCCTTGGACGCCCCAAAGGAGACTTAATGTGTTTAACAACGATCGGTTGCTTGTAAAGATGTAGGTAAGCGCTTTCGGCCTGTGGCTCGAGATTTCAAAAGCAGTATAACCGCTAAGTGTCATCGAAACGATACCAACAGCATTGGTTTGTTTGGAAAGGAAACAAGCCGTATCGCAAATCGCATCACTCAAAAAGCTGTCAGATTTTGGCTTCAAAAATTTATCAGGATGGAACGGATAATTGTTTACTTCAATATTTTGAATGATCTTTTGCATGGTTTCGATCACAATAAGTGGAAACTCACCTACTGAAGTCTCGCCGCTAAGCATCACTGCATCCGCACCATCAAGCACAGAGTTGGCCACATCATTCACTTCAGCACGTGTAGGCCTGGGTGTAGTGATCATACTTTCCAACATTTGTGTTGCAATGATAACCGGCTTAGACGCCGCACGGCATTTTTGAACGATCATTTTTTGTAACAAAGGAACTTCTTCCATTGGCATTTCAACACCAAGATCACCACGAGCAACCATAATTCCGTCAGAAACGGCAATAATCTCGTCGATGTTTGCGATCGCTTCCGGTTTCTCAATCTTAGCAATAACACGCGCCGTCTTACCTCTTTGTTTGATAATCTCTTTTAATTCGATAATGTCTTCCGCATTACGAACAAATGATAATCCTATCCATTCTACATCGTTTTCAAGTACGAATTCAAGGTTTTTACGATCTTCAACGGTAAGTGACGGGATAGAAACTTTCGTATTTGGCAGATTAACCCCTTTTCGTGAAGTCAGGATTCCTCCGTGAACAATTTCACAAAGCACCTCATCTACAAAGTTCGTTTCGATTACCCGCATTTGTAACTTGCCATCATCCAATAATATGATTTCGCCAGCCTTCACATCTTTTGGAAATGTATCGTAAGTAATGTAGATCCGCTCTTCATTACCAATGCATTCCTTAGTCGTAATGATAGTCGTTGCTCCGTTAACCAGATGAATACCGCCATCTTTTACCATGCCAATCCTGATCTTAGGGCCTTGTAAATCAGCAAGAATACCAACATTATAGTTGTATTTCTTGTTGATGTCCCTGATCGTGTTCAACACTTCCTGGTGATCTGCCTGCGAACCGTGTGAAAAGTTCAAACGGCAAACATCCAACCCAGCATTGAACATACTATATAAAACTTCCGGTTTAGCTGAGGCGGGGCCTAATGTGGCTACAATTTTTGTTCTAGAATGAAATGGTTTCATTGAGTTATTTAAATTTATTACAGACCAACAAAACGAGCATTTCAATGCAGAAAACCGATGCTAGTCTGATTTATTAAAGTTATCTGTTTGGTTATGTAGATTCAAATATAGTGTATTTTGTACACCTTATATAAATTTACATTACTAAATTCTCTTTTGACCTTAATTTCAGTGGATTAATTTGTGCAGCCACCTGTATATCAGGAAGTTTATTAAGGCCGGTTAAGATATAATTCAGATCTTCCTTATCAATATATTGATGAATGACCATAAAAAAATCGACCTTATTCATCTCCGGAATTAAAAATCCTTCTGCATTTCTATTGTTAATCAGGTAGTATTCGATCTCACCCTGCTCCACAAAAAAATAGTATTTCGAAAAGGCCAGTGGGTCTTCGTCAATGTTGAAATATACTTCGTGATCATCTATCTTTTCAAAGTTGAAGCTTAAACTGGTATTGATTTTGTGACAGAGTACATAATCCTTTAAGGATGCTGTAATGGCAATTAATACAAAATCAAGATCTAATGAAAGTTTTAAATAAGTTTTGTTCAAAACAGAATATTTTACTGGAATACGAAATTATAAAACTAATTTTACATTGATGTTCAAAATAAAAACATTAAAATTGACATAGAAATAAAAACATTTGAAATGTGTAAGAATTTATTTTTCTTTGCACTGAATTATTTAACCATTAAATTATAACATTATGTCTGATATTGCTTCAAGAGTTAAGGCTATTATCGTTGAAAAATTAGGTGTGGATGAAAATGAAGTTACACCAGA
>JAPSHM010000175.1 GCA_031179845.1 Pedobacter sp. | reverse complement strand
GGTAGTAACAATTGCTACTTTTGGCAGCTTGTAAACGCTCAGCGTCACTTTGCCAACGGTGGCCAGTAAGCTGATCACCTGAGGGGTACAACGTATGGGGGCCGACAATAATAAATCTCCTGATTTACTGTCTTCACCTTGTTTGGCTATATTTTGATAGGACTTGACTTTATCTGCCTTCAGGATCACACGGCTGTCAAGCTCTTCTGCATCTTCTCTTCTAATGATCAGCTCTGCAATTTCCGGTGTCGCCGCGCCGGTCATGATCTTGTAACAGGCCCCTGAAATCAGTGGATGTTTCGGCGCCTGACCAGTGAAGATGGTGTCAATGATACTATAAGTTCTCAATCCCTTTCTCCAATCGCTTTCCATGATGGCATAACCATCCATCGCTGCACGGTTAAATGGCGGGTAATCCCGATCCGCAAGAATATCTTCTGCGAGGATTCTGCCATTCGCTTCTTCAAGGCCGATCGATTCTGTCTCAAAGGGTGCGGCTATAGCCGAAATCATTGCAATCGCTTCGTCAAAACTGATCATCAATGTCCGCCTCCCTTCATCATTTTACGGGCATGGAACAAACCTGGTAATACGGCTTCCAAAGATTCCCTTGCACCATCAGTGCTGCCCGGAAGTGTAAGGACCAGGGTATGTGCAATTGAACCAGCTACGGCACGGCTCATCATGGCCATTGGTGTACGCATTTGGCCGAAACTGCGCATCGCCTCAGTGATTCCGTCGGCATCACGTTCCAGTAATTCACTTACTGCACTCACGGTGTTGTCGCGCGGACCCAATCCGGTTCCTCCTGTGGTAAAGATAAAGTGGATATCTTCGTCCACCCATTTCAAGATTTGTTGCTGGATCAACGCTTTGTCATCTGGTACAATTTCATACGCCAAAACATTGGCATTTACCTTTTCCAGCATCTGACGGATCATGATACCGCTTTTGTCTTCCCGCTGCCCAGAGGCTGTCGAGTCTGAGCATACCAGGATTGCGCAAGGTGGGGGAGTAGAGAAAAATTTACTACGGTCGCTTTTTCCGCCCGTCTTCTTTAATAGTTTAATGCCACCGATCTCCAAAGTAGTATCAACAGGCTTCAGCATATCGTAGATCTCAAGGGCAGCAACTGAAACTGCGGTCAGCATTTCCATTTCTATGCCTGTCCTTCCAATCGATTTCGCTGTACCACTGATGGTAATACCCGGTCTGTCCTGTTCATTGAACTCAAAACTAAGGTCCATAGCATCTATGGTAACAGGGTGACAATGCGGAAGCAATTGAGGGGTAAGTTTAGCGCCTAAAAATCCCGCGGCCCTTGCAACATCAAAAAGATTCCCTTTTGGCAATTCGTTGTTCCTGATCAGGCTGATGGTCTCGCTTGTGCAATAGATCACTGCGACAGCTTTCGCTGTTCTCAAAGTAATTTGTTTGCTGGTGATATCGCGCATAGGTCAGGAATTTTCTAGTTGATAGTTGAAATTTGTTAGCCCGTTCTTCAAGCTAAAAGCGTTATTGAATCCTTTTGATCGTAACCTCTTAGCTGCCTGCAGACTTCTTACGCCGGTTTGGCAGTAGAAATAAAAATGATGGTTGGCACAGAACCTGTTGAGGTCGATGTAATCAAGTTCCTGTAAGGGGATGTGCCTTCCCCCGATGTGCCGGAATTGTCTTTCTGTTGCTGATCTGACATCAATCAGCTCCATACCCATGGTTTGAATTCTTTCAGCAAAGTCGTCCGCCGCCAGTTCAATGGCTTTCGGTGCCCCCTGGAACCTTAGATAACAGAGGTTTTCCGACCGCTTATCGGAACGGTAGCTCGTTACCATGGTCGTAGCGCTCAAAGCTTCAAAAGTGAAAAGTCTGCCGCTTAATACGTCTTCCTGGTTGAGCACGACTTTGATTGCTTCGTTCGCCATCATCGTCCCAATTACATTTGTAGAGATCATATAAGCACCACTATCAGCACAGGAAGGAATAGCGTCTTCCTGTTCCGGTTCCAGGAAAAGAGAACGAAGCGTAGGAGAACTCTGATAATTAAACACAGTAAGGTGTCCTTCAGTCTGAAATATCGCTCCGTAAACCAGTGGCTTTCCTTTCACCACACAGGCATCGTTGATCAGGTACCTGGTGTGGAAATTGTCTGTGGCATCAATGATCAGGTCATAAGGCTCAATGAGCGACAATATATTTTCTTCGTTTACAAAAAATTTATGTTCGTGATACAGCAGGTAAGGGTTTCTGGAAATCAGTGACTGGATGGCAGCAGTAGTTTTATACTTGCCGACATCTTCATAATTAAAAAGTGTCTGTCTTGATAAGTTGGTGGTGCCGACTATATCGCCATCTGCAATGCCAATATTACCTATTCCTGAAGCAGAAAGTGCGGTAAGGCATGGACAACCCAGGCCCCCTGCACCGATCACAAGAATCTTGGCCCGGTGCAGTTTATGCTGACCGTTCGTTGCTATAAAATCTAGCTTCATATGGCTCCTGTAATAATTCTTATTCATGCTCAGGCATTCTTAATTACGGTTAGTCTTCCAAACCGATGTATACTAAACCATTCTCCACCTTTACGGGATAAGTTTGAATGGAGCATTCATCACCACTTAAGCATTCTCCGGTTTCCAGGGAGAATGTTTTTTTATGAAAAGGACAGGCAATTTTTGGTACATCGCCAGCCGAGCCGATCATGCCCCGGCTAAGTGCCATCTGTTTGCGGTGCGGACAAAGGTTTTGTGTTGCGTACCATTCATTCCTGCGTGTGAAATAGAACAAGGCTATTTGTTCTTCACCACGTTTTACACATACGCCACCGTTCTCTACTGCATCTTCTACGCGGCAGGCTGCAAACCAATTTAATGTCGTTTCTATCATGATTTCTGTCTGTTGGTGTATAAATAGTTCTTTGATTAAGCTAATGTCCAGTCTGCCGCCATTTTTTGTCCGCGCAGCGCGTCGAATTTCACTGTAGGATCCTTCTCTTCCGGCGCGTTGACAAAATGGTTGAAGCGTTTTCTGATCTCAGGGTCTTCTATTGCTGTTTTCCATTCGCACTGATAATTGTCTACCAAAGCTTGCATTTCCATTTCCCATTGTGCTGCCATGCCTAAACTATCGTTCACGACCACATTTTTCAGGTATTCCATGCCACCTTCCATTTTGTTTAGCCAAGGGGCAGTTCTTGTCAAGGGATCCGCAGTGCGGATATAGAACATCAGGAAGCGGTCGATGTACCTGATACATGTGTCACTGTCTACGTCCGCTGCCAATAGTAATGCATGCTGCGGTTTACTGCCGCCGTTGCCACATACATACAGGTTCCATCCTTTTTCTGTTGCAATAATTCCAAAGTCTTTACTTTGTGCTTCGGCACATTCGCGGATACACCCGCTAACCGCTGATTTTAATTTATGTGGCGCACGTAAACCTTTGTAACGTTCTTCGATCCGGATGGCAAAACTTACGCTGTCATGTAATCCAAATCTGCACCATGTGCTACCTACGCAGCTTTTTACAGTACGCAACGATTTTCCATAGGCATGTCCGCTTTCAAAACCCGCCGCGATCAACTCCTCCCAGATCAAAGGGAGGTCGCTCAGGTGCGCGCCAAACATATCAATCCGCTGTCCGCCGGTAATTTTTGTGTACAACCCGTATTTTTCAGCAACCTGGCCAATCACTACCAGTTTATCGGGCGTAATTTCGCCTCCTGCTATCCGTGGCACAACGGAATACGTACCGCCTTTTTGAATATTTGCCAGAAAACGATCGTTACTGTCCTGGGCAGTATCATTCCCTTTTTTGAGGATCATGTCATTCCACAAACTCGCCAAAATAGATGATACCAACGGCTTGCAAACTTCGCAGCCATCTCCTTTGCCCAGGTTATCCAGTACCTGCTCGTAACTTTTTAGGTCATGTATCTTGATCAGGTCATAAAGCTCCTGACGGCTCAAATGAAAATGTTCGCAGATCACATTTCTTACAAATTTTCCATTTTGTTTCATGGTATGCAGCATGAGGTCTTTTACCATCGGTATACATCCGCCGCAACCAGTTCCTGCTTTTGTACATTTCTTAATCGCATCAACAGACTCGCAACCTTCAGCCGTTACAGCAGTACAGATCGCTCCCTTAGTGATGCCCTCACAACTGCAGATCAGCGCCTCATCTGGTAGTCCGGTCAGCCCTGCATTTTCATTTTGTGCAGCGCCACCTCTCGATCCTAAGATCAGGTCTTCCGGGTTCGGAGGTAACAGTATTTTATTGTTTACGGTTTGCAGCAGCATATTATAAGCTTCTGCTTCACCTATGAGGATTCCACCCAGCAAATACTTACCGTCATTGCTGATGTTAATGCGTTTGTAAATTCCTTTGTGGCTATCTTCAAATAGAATGGTCCTTGCATCTGGCTCCGTGGTGAATGGATCTCCAAAACTGGCTACATCCACACCAATTAATTTTAATTTGGTGCTCATGTCGAAACCTTTGAAAGTTTTATGGTCGCCGCACAGCTTAGCGGCAGTAACTTCCGCCATTTCATAGCCTGGTGCAATCAATCCATATATGTTATGATCGAACAATGCGCATTCGCCAATGGCGAAAACGGAAGGGTCGCTGGTTTGCATGTATTCGTTAACAATGATCCCACCTCTTGTACCTACTTCGATCCCGGCCAATCTGGCCAGCTCATCTCTGGGTCTGATGCCGGCGGAGATCACCAGCATGTCTGTTTTTAATTCGCTGCCATCGTTGAATTTTAGCGCAGTGATCCGGTCTGTGCCTTCGATACTGCTGGTACCTTTATTGGTGTAAATGTTCAGTCCCAGTTCTTTGAGTTTGCTTTGCAGCATGCTGCTGCCGGCGCTGTCGATTTGTCTTGGCATCAGTCGTGGGGCAAATTCAATTACACTTGTTTCTGCCAAATTGAGGTCGATAAGCGCCTTAGCCGCCTCCAGGCCCAATAATCCGCCTCCAAGGACCGCTCCGCTTGTCGACTGTGCCGCGTAATTCGCAATAAGGTCCAGGTCTTCAATGGTGCGGTATACAAAAACGCCTTCTTTGTCAATCCCGGGTATATCAGGCACAAAAGGGGCGGAGCCTGTCGCAATGATCAGGTAATCGTAGGCTACAGTAAGTCCATGTGAAGAATGAACAGTTTTTGCAAGTCTGTCGATTTCCTTAACCGGGTCATTTAAATAAAGGGTTATATTGTTTTCGGTATACCAATCCGTTGATGATAAGGACAGGTCATCGGCAGACTTCCCATTGAAGTATTCGCTCAAATGAACCCTGTCATAGGCTCTTCTTGGTTCTTCACCGAAGATTATGAGCTCAAATTCATTGGATTTGCTGATTATTTTTTCACAAAACTTGTATCCAACCATTCCGTTTCCAATTACAACTAGTTTTTTCTGTTTCATGATGATTGTTTTTAGTGTTTTAAGGATATTTATGTTTTGAATAATGTTTTGTAGTAATTTTTTAACTGTTTTTTAACTTTAATTGTGTTTTTGCAATTAATTTATAGTAAATAATGGTAGTATTTTGTTTCTACTATGATTTATCTTATTCAAATGTATGTTATTTAATTATAAAAGTCAATATAGTGTGACATTTATCATTAAAATAGTTTATTTTTGATTATATATTTAAATATAACAGCCTTTAGGTGTCTAATTTTATTATAATGTTAAAAAAAGAAGGTGATTTTGGTTTATTTGTAATGGGAGGAGGTCCTGGCGACCCGGAATTGATTACTTTAAAGGCATTTCGGGTATTGGAAAGAGCAGATGTCATCTTATATGACAACTTAATCAATAAAGATCTGCTCGAATTCGCGCCAAAAGACTGTAAACTGGTTTATGTTGGCAAACAGCCCTATGGAAATTTTACTCCCCAGGAAGTTATTCATGAGTTGATCAGGGAGTATGCACAAACACATCGGGTAGTGGTTCGATTAAAAGGCGGAGATCCCTTTATTTTCGGCAGAGGATTCGAAGAAATACTTTTTGCCAAAGAACATGGCATCCAGACTCATTATATACCCGGCATCAGCAGTATGCAGGCCATCGGTTTGAGCGGCATCCCGCTAACACACCGGGGGACCAGCGAAAGTATGTGGATCATCACCGGAACGAAAAAGGATGGCAGTTTGTCTAAGGACCTATGCTGTGCCATCCAGAGTTCTGCTACCGTCGTGATTTATATGGGTATGAAAAAGCTTGCCGAGATCGCCGACATTTATAAAGCAGCGGGACTCGGAAACATGCCTGCAGCAATTATTCAGCATGCTTCTCTTCCCCAGCAAAAGAAGGTAGTATGTACCGCCGAAAACCTCCCTCAGGCTGCAGAAAAAGGAGGATTAACGTATCCGGCCATTATCATCATCGGGAAAGTGGTAGCGGCTGCTGCTGTCCAGCCCTGATCCTTTCACCGATATTATTTTGCAGTTCACCGGAACTTTACATGCTCCCGCCAGGTCTCCGTTCTCTTATTAAATTATTGTACTCAAATTTGAAGTATAATTTATAGGTTATGAACACGGTCATTTTTAAAACATCAGTACAAAGCAGAATCGATATGATTGGGGTAAAACCTGTATTCGATCTTTTGTTTGGCAAAAAGAATTGGTTGTTCTCATTTGAAGATAAATTACTCAAAGTGATGTCGTCTGTTCCCTGCGCAGACCTGGTCAAAGCAATTTTGAAGGATAACGGTGTTACCAGTGAAGAGCTAAAGCTAGGATAATACAGCGCTATATAGAAAATGCCCCCGGAAAGCATCAAACTTTCCGGGGGCATTTTTATTTATGCCGGAACGGCTTTGTTTCTTTTACTATTTAATTTTCACCCGGTTGGCAGTAGCGGCTTTAAATCCATAAAGAATGAAATGAGCAGCAGCAAAAATTAAGGAGAAGTAATACAGTCCGGTATCAGAACCTTCAGTAATCTCATGATGTATAATGGCCACAATGACCAGTAGTACAGCCAATCCAAGTCCGATGAAGGAAACTGTTCGGGTGCTCTTCGTCAGGGTGACTTGATTATTATCGGAGAGTAAACTGTTTTTCATGCCATAGAACAGGTAGACGTTCAAACCAATGATCATCCAGACCAGTAAACGTACCCAGGTGTCTAATGGAAGAAAAACCATCATCCCAAGACAAACGGCTACACCCAGGAATGGGATCAGCGGAACCAAAGGTACTTTGAACGCCCTTGGCAGATCAGGCATACGCTTCCTTAAAATCACTACGCCAATGCAAACGAGGATAAAAGCAAGTAAAGTTCCAATACTGGTCATTTCCCCAACAACGGTAGCAGGTACAAATGCAGCAAATAAGCTGACGAAGACCATGAAAAGCATGTTGCTTTTTGCTGGCGTATGAAATTTGTGGTGTACTTTGGAGAATACTTTAGGCAACAAACCATCTTTACTCATGGAGAAGAATACCCTCGACTGGCCCAGTAACATCACTAGGATTACTGAGGCATATCCGCCTAAGATCGCCAGAATGATCAATTTGTTTAACCATGGATAGGCAGGTATTACCACCCCTGATGCATCCTTCGTTCCCATATTGTCGATCGCAACCGCAACTGGTGCAATGCCATCCTGTCCTTTGAAAAGATCATAATTGGCTACGCCAGTCATCACATGAGCAAAGAGAATATATAAGATGGTACAGATGAACAAGGAAAGAAGGATGCCAATCGGCATGTCTTTTTTAGGATTTTTAGCTTCCTGCGCTGCCGTGGACACCGCATCAAAGCCAATGTAAGCGAAGAATACAATTCCTGCAGCCCGAATCACACCTCCCCATCCATGTGTGAACACACTTTCATGGCCCGGCTTATCAGCAGGAATAAAATATGGAGAATAATTGTCTGCATTGATGTATTTCCAGCCCAAAATGATAAAGATGAAAACGATGATTACTTTAACGGCAACGATCAGGCCGTTTACAAATGCGGATTCACTCGTTCCCCGGATCAATACAAATGACATGATCACGATGATAAATACTGCAGGTAAATTGAACATACCGGAAACAACGGTACCATCAAGCAAGGTAGCGTGTTCAAATGGAGACATTGTTACCTGTGCAGGCAAATGCAAATCATAATAAGC
>JAPSHM010000174.1 GCA_031179845.1 Pedobacter sp. | reverse complement strand
CACCAACCAATACTGCTTCATTGGTATAATAACCTTTCATCTTCCGTCCAAACACCGGCAATGCATTTTTCAAACTTGAGGCCACAAAATCAGGCAGCAAATCTTTGAGCACTGCACTCTTTGTCCCCGGCAAATAGGAATTTTTCGGTAGATCGTCAGACAATCTACCCTCTACAAAGTCGACCATCCGCTGTCCCGGAGCTACTAAATTCCCCCCTCCCATTTGATAGGCTGCCTTTTCTATTTCCGCCTGGAAGTTCATCATTCTTAAAGGATCATTTCCTTTTACATCTTCTAAGGTAATCTGAACTACAGTTCCCGAATTGGCAAAAGGATTATTTCTTTTGGAGGGCGACCAACCATTTACCACGATTTCATTATCATAAGTAGCACAAGGTGCAATAATGCCCCCCGGACACATACAAAATGAAAACACTCCTCTGCTTCCAACCTGCTCTACCAAACTGTAGTAGGCCGGTGGCAAGAACTCACTTCTGATGTCGCAATGATATTGCGCTGCATCAATAATGGCTTGAGGATGCTCAATTCTAACACCTAACGCAAAAGGCTTAGCTTCCACTAATATATTCTTATCGTGAAGCAATTGATAAATGTCACGTGCGGAATGGCCGGTAGCAAGAATGACAGCTTCAGCTGGAAATTGGCGTTCATTGTCGACCACCACCCCCTTCACTTTGCCAAATTCAATTTGTATATCTGTAACCTTATGATCGAAATGTACTTCGCCACCAGCATTTAAAATGGTCTCCCTTATTGCAGTGATGATCTGCGGCAGCTTATTTGTACCAATATGTGGACGGGCATCAATTAGAATGTCGTCAGTAGCACCATGCTGAACGAAAGTTTGCAATACCTTATTGATGTCTCCGCGCTTGTTCGACCGGGTATAGAGTTTACCATCTGAGTACGTTCCCGCTCCGCCTTCACCGTAGCAGTAATTGGACTCCGTATTGACGATGCCGTCCTTATTAATTGCCGCAAGATCTCTTCTTCGCTGCTTCACGTCCTTGCCTCGTTCCAGTACGATCGGCTTCAGCCCATTCTCTATACACTGTAAGGCGGCAAACAATCCAGCCGGACCGGCACCGATAATGATAACCGACTTGCAATTACTGACATTTTGATAGTCGACCCTGAAAACATCTGCCACCGGAACCTCATCGATATAAACCTTGATCTGTAACCGATAAATTACCTTTCTGGACCTGGCATCAATCGATCGCTTGAGAATATCGTATCCTTTTATACGCGAAACGTCTATTTTTAAGGAAGTTGAAAGCTGTTTTTTGAGAATTGTTATCGACTCCAATTCCTCTGGAGCCATCGTAATTTCAATGTCTTTTTGCATAACTGTTGTCAGGTTTTTATCCCGAATGTGTAACAAAGGTACGGAAATTGAGTTCTAATGTGTAAATTAACGGTTATTGAATAAATCGCTCAATAATGAGCTTTAAAAAAGATTAAACCAGGATTGTAAAGGCAATCGATCAAACTTAAAAGAACAGAAAATGAAAAAAACAGTATTGGCAATAGTAGGTGTCTTGGCGCTGATTGTAACAATGAGCGGGTGTGGCTACAACACTATGGTTAAACTTGACGAAGACGTAAAAGCAAAATGGAACCAGGTAGAGACCCAATATCAACGCCGTTCCGATCTCATCCCTAATTTAGTGAATACCGTTAAAGGTGCAGCAAAATTTGAACAAAGCACATTGACCCAAGTTACCGAAGCCAGAGCTAAAGCCACCCAGGTAACCATTGATCCTGATAAATTAACACCAGAAAATATTGAAAAATTCCAGGCTGCACAAGGTCAGGTTAGTCAGGCCCTTAGCCGTTTATTGATGGTAACAGAAAATTATCCGCAATTAAAGGCTACGGAACAGTTTAGAGACGTTTCTGCTGAACTTGCCGGAACTGAAAATAGAATCGCCGTTGCCCGTAAGGACTTTAACGAGGCAATACAGGTATACAATACAAAGATAAGGTCATTCCCCACCAATATCACTGCCGGCCTATTCGGATTTACACCGAAAACAGGATTTAAAGCAGACGCCGGCGCTGAAAAAGCTCCAAAAGTAGAATTTTAATATACCATACAACTTTTAGGGGTAATGCATGTTTTAAGTAAAGCACGTATTACCCTAATTGATACTGAGTAATCCATCATGGGCATATTTACAGAACAAGACCAGGAGCTTATTGCAAACGCAATTTCAGAAGCTGAAAAAGCTACCTCTGGCGAAATTAGAATCGCTGTTGAAAAAAAATGCAGCGGCGACCCTTTTGAAAGAGCCACCACCTATTTTTCCAAACTTGGCATGGATAAGACAGCGAAACACAATGGCGTGCTGATCTATTTGGCTTATGATGACCATAAATATGCCATCATCGGCGACAGTGGTATCAATAAGGTCGTACCGCCCGATTTTTGGGAAACGACCAAGATCGCGATGAAAGCGCATTTCTTAAGCGGAAACATTGTTCAGGGAATTATCGCGGGTATTGTTTTGGCCGGTGAAAAACTGGCTTTGTACTTCCCGTTTGAAGGTGATGACATCAATGAACTACCAAATCATATTATCTTTATGGATCAAAAAAACAAAACCAGTTAGGCGATGAAGAAAACAATCTTAGCCTTTTTACTGATCATACTTACTTCTGCCGGCATTGCTCAGGACTTCCCTGCGAAGCCTGACAAGTTGGTTAACGATTATACTGGAACGCTTTCAGCAGAACAAATTCAGCATCTTGAACAAAAGCTGGTTGCTTTTGATGACTCCACTTCAATTCAGATAGCTATCGCTATACTTAAATCAGTTGGTGAATACGACATCAATGAATATGCATTAGAGCTGGGCAGAAAATGGGGCGTGGGCACCAAGGGCAAGGACAACGGAGTAGTGATTGTGGTTGCACTTGGCGACAGGAAGATCTCCATTCAAACTGGATATGGTGTGGAAGGCGTATTGCCGGATATGTACACCAGGCGAATTATTGATAATGAAATCAAACCCTATTTTAAGGCTGGCAACTACTTCAAGGGGTTGGATGCCGGTACTGACGCGATCATCAGCGTAACAAAAGGTGAATATAAAAACGATAAAGTTAAAACCGCAAAAAGTGGAAAGGGCGGCTCTGCAATGATAATTCTGATCATTATCGTCTTCATCGTGATCATGTTGCTTAGAAAAGGTGGTAAAGGCGGAGGCGGCGGTCAAATCATAGACGGACGCGGTGTAGGTGACGCCCTGTTCTGGGGCATGCTGCTTGGCAGTGCCAGAGGTTCCGGCGGCGGCGGCTGGGGCGGTGGAAGCAGTGGCGGCGGTGGCTTTGGCGGTTTTGGAGGCGGCAGTTTCGGTGGCGGTGGAAGCAGCGGAAGCTGGTAACTATACATGGAAATGGAAATACAAAAATGGAAAAAGCTCTCTTCTAACTATCTGGTGAAGGAAAAATGGGCAACGCTCAGAGTAGATACCTGTGAATTGCAGACCGGAATAGTTAAGGATGATTACTTTGTTTTGGAATACCCAAATTGGGTGAACGCCATTGCACTTACAGCAGACCACAAAATGATCCTGGTCCGTCAATATCGTCATGCCGCAGATATCATCTCCCTGGAAATCCCGGGTGGTGTTATAGATGGGGATGAACTACCAGAGTTTGCAGTCCGAAGAGAACTTTTGGAAGAAACCGGTTACTCTTTTGAAAGTGCGGAATTGATCGCTACACTCTATGCAAATCCGGCTACAGCCAATAACGTTACCTATACGTATCTTTTAAAGGGCGGTGTCAAAACTCATGAACAGCACTTAGATGAGCATGAGATCCTCAATGTAGAAGAATATACCATAGAAGAAGTTAAACAATTGCTCAAAGAAAATAGAATTGACCAGGCATTACATTGTGCAGCCTTGTTTTACGGATTGATGAAATTGGAAGAATATTAAAGGACCAACAAATAAAAAGTTACGAAAAAGGCCGGGAGTTCACACTACCGGCCTTTTTTGTCTAAATGCTATTGATTAGCTCATCTTTAATTTTTTCTGGATATCATGCACATATCCTTTGAATTTCTTATCGGTATCGATTAGATCCTCTACAGTCTGACAGGCATAAATGACCGTAGAGTGGTCCCGCCCACCAAAAAATGCGCCTATCGTTTTCAACGACGATTTTGTATGGCTTTTAGAAAGGTACATTGAAATCTGCCTTGCCTGAACGATCTCGCGTTTCCGCGTCTGAGATTTGACCATATCAACCGGAACCTCGAAATACTCGCACACCAACTTTTGAATATACTCCATGGATATTTCTTTTGTCGTATTCTTAATGAAGTTCTTCAGCATTTGCTTGGCCAGGGCAAGATCAATATCCTTTTTGTTCAACGTAGACTGGGCCAACAAGGACACCATAGCACCCTCCAGTTCCCTAACATTGTTGTCTATATTATGCGCAACATATTCTACTACTTCGGCAGGAAGTTCAATTCCATCCGCATACATCTTCTTTCTAAGAATGGCAATCCTGGTTTCAAGATCGGGAATTTGCAAATCTGCAGAAAGTCCCCACTTAAATCTGCTGAGTAACCGCTCTTCTAAGCCTCCCAGATCTTTAGGTGCCTTGTCAGACGATAAAATCACCTGCTTTCCGGATTGATGCAAATGATTGAAAATATGAAAGAATATATCCTGTGTTTTTTCCTTACCTGCAAAATTGTGTACATCATCCATAATGATGACATCCATGGCCTGGTAAAAATTAACGAAATCATTGATGGTATTGTTCTTCAGGGAATCAACAAATTGCTGACAGAATTTCTCACAAGAGACATAGATGACCAGTTTATCCGGCATGTTTCTTTTGATCTCGTTTCCTATTGCCTGAGCTAAGTGTGTTTTACCTAAACCCACCCCGCCATAGATCATTAAGGGGTTGAAGGAGGTGCCACCTGGCTTTGCTGCAACTGCATACCCGGCAGAACGAGCCAGTCGGTTACAATCGCCCTCAATGTAATTATCAAAAGTATAATTGCCGTTTAACTGAGGATCAACATTCAGTTTCTTAAGACCAGGTATGATAAACGGATTTTTGATGTCTTTATTTATCGATACGGGGATGGGCATGGACTGCCTTTTTGCTTCAGCTCCATTTCCATTACTCGGAATGTTGGTGGTATATGGAGATCCGCTGTTTGAAGACTTGTCCACAACGATGTTGTATTCCAATCTTCCTTCATCCCCCAATTGTTTTTTTACGGTTTTCCTAAGCAGTCCAACATAGTGCTCTTCGAGCCATTCATAGAAGAACAAACTTGGTACTTGTATCGTTAAAACTTTGCCTTCCAGTTTAAGTGCAGAAATGGGTTCAAACCATGTTTTAAAACTTTGGACCGGAATATTATCTTTTATGATTTGGAGACAGTCTTTCCATACTTCGGTACAAGTTTTTTCCATTGTCATGCTATAAATTCTTGGTTTACGATCACGATGAGCGCATATCGAATGAGCCTTACGTAAGATCGAATATTCAAAAAAATATCAACAAAAAAAACTTAATTTTCATTTATTTAATAAGTGCTTAAATAGCAGAAGCATACCATAGTTAACTTAAATTTTTTATGTGGATAACTATTTATTAACATCCAATTTAATACTCTCCAAAAACGTTTCGCAGGACATCTGCTATCTCTCCCAGGGTGGCATACGCTTCAACGGCTGACAGGATAAACGGCATCAGGTTATCTGTACTTTTTGCGGCCTTTAACAAATCATCCAGGGCCTTTTGCACCGCCTGGTTGTCCCTTTCTGCTTTGAGCCTGGTGAGTTTATCGATCTGTATAGTTCGGATAGATTCATCGATGGAGAACACCTCATTTATGCCTTCTTTTTCTTCCGCAAACTTATTCACGCCCACGATCACCCTGATGGCTTCCTCCACTTCTATCTGATGTTTGTATGCAGCATCAGCAATCTCATTCTGGATATAGTTGTTCTCAATGGCATTCACCGATCCCCCCATCGCATCGATTTTGTCGACATACAGTTGGGCAGCGACTTCGATCTCATCCGTCAGTGTCTCCACAAAGAAGGACCCAGCCAAAGGATCTACTGTATCAGTTACCCCGCTTTCAAATGCGATCACCTGCTGTGTCCGCAAAGCTATCTTCGCTGCAGCCTCGGTAGGCAGGGAAAGTGCCTCATCGTACCCATTGGTATGCAGGGACTGTGTGCCGCCTAAAACCGCAGCCATCGCCTGATTCGTTACCCGGATCACATTATTGAGTGGCTGCTGAGCGGTAAGCGTAGAACCGCCCGTTTGGGTATGGAAACGGAGCATTTGCGCTTTTTCGTCTGTCGCCCCCAGCTCTTTTGTAATCTTTGCCCACATTCTTCTTGCGGCCCTGAACTTTGCAATCTCCTCAAAGAAATTATTATGGCAGTTGAAAAAGAAGGACAAACGCTTGGCAAAAACATTGATGTCCAAACCTTTTTCCAGTGCCGCATTTAAATACGCTTTGCCATTCGCGAGTGTAAAAGCCAATTCCTGAACTGCGGTAGAACCCGCTTCACGAATATGGTAACCCGAAATTGATATGGTATTCCATTTGGGGACTTCTTTACTGCAATATTCGAAAATATCAGTAATAATGCGCATAGACGGTTTTGGCGGATAGATATAGGTCCCTCTGGCCGCATATTCTTTCAGAATGTCGTTTTGTATCGTTCCGGAAATTTGTTTGATATCCGCGCCCTGCTTTTTTGCAAGCGCAATATACATCGCCAGTAAAATAGACGCGGTTGCGTTAATTGTCATCGATGTCGTGATCTTCTGTAGTTCAATTCCGTCGAATAAGATCTCTATGTCTTTCAACGAATCAATGGCCACTCCCACTTTCCCTACTTCACCTTCAGCCATTTCATGGTCTGAATCGTACCCGATCTGAGTTGGCAGATCAAAGGCAACGGAAAGCCCCATTGTACCTTGTTTCAACAGGTAGTGATACCTTTTATTAGATTCCTCTGCGGTAGAAAATCCTGCATACTGGCGCATGGTCCATAAACGGCCACGGTACATGTCCTTTTGAATTCCTCTTGTGAACGGGAACTCGCCTGGCGCTTCAATTGCTTTGCAGGGTTCACTGTAGACTTCTTTAATTTCGATACCTGACGATGTGATAAATTTTCTATCGCTCATATTTAAAACAGTTGGTGAATGTCCTTTTTAATCAAATCCAAAGTTAAATCATATGGGTTTTTTTCAATAGTAGTCATATGATGCAGTACTTTCTTACTTAAATCTACGCCCGTAGCGTTTTCAGGTAAACTTCTTACCCCATTATTTACCATGGCAATGGTATCATCCTTAAGTTTCTTTACCACATCCCAGGTTGCAGTGCTGATGTATAGCTGCTGGGTGATATTGTGCTGATACTCCGATCTGATCTCGTTCAACACGATGGCCTGAAGATCGGTAAGCGAGATTCCAGGCTGATGTAACCGGATAAAGAGATTGGCTGGATTGATGCGCTCGATGAATACGATCAGACGTTCATATGCCTGTAACCGTAAAGACAGTAAAGGAGTCCGATCTTCTTTTCCCCTGTCGGAAAACCTCAATCTGAAATAAGTCCTGAGTTCCGGCCTTATCAGATAGTAGGCAGCCGAAACCGTTACCACACCGCCAATAGCCAATACCGCTGCATCGGTTAAAAATTTCTGTAAGTCCATTCTATTTTGTTTGAGTACCGTAATAATACCGATAGTACGAACAAAAATGTACATTTTGATTTATATTTGCCTTATCGATAGTTTTTTTATCAACAAATAGGCCAGGCGACAGAAATTGTTTTTAAACAATGTCAGCTAAGTAAGTTGTATTAACGATTTTAACCAGAAAGGAAT
This sequence comes from Pedobacter sp., assembly GCA_031179845.1. GTDB lineage: Bacteria > Bacteroidota > Bacteroidia > Sphingobacteriales > Sphingobacteriaceae > Pedobacter. Next base: position 227 of record JAPSHM010000174.1, on the reverse strand, counting down.
TATATGAATAGCACTGTAGACACCGCATTTGCACCTGTAACATTTACAGAAACAGCGGTAAAGGAACTTTTTAAACTTAAAGATCAGCAGGAGATAACGGAAGATTTTGGCTTACGTGTAGGTGTTGAAGGAGGAGGCTGCTCCGGAATGAACTATATTCTGGGTTTTGACCAGAAAAAGGAAGGTGATCAGGAGTTTGTAATTGAAGGAATTAAGGTCTTTATGCA
>JAPSHM010000173.1 GCA_031179845.1 Pedobacter sp. | reverse complement strand
CCAATATTTTCGTAGATTTCTTTATATGCCGCTAAAACTTCCAGGCCATCATCATTGAATAAGTCAAGCTTGTTGAAGATTAACGTTACAGGGATATCATAAGCTTCCGCAGTAGCCAGAAAGCGGTCTATAAAGCCAAGTGAAGTACGTGGTGAAGCCAGCGTTACTACTAAAAAAGCCTGATCCAGATTAGCAGCTATAATTTGGGCTTGTTTGGAAAGATTAATTGATTTCCGGATGATATAATTCCTGCGGTCATGCAACTTATTGATCACGCCATTATCTGAATTCGGCTCAAATTCAAATTCTACACGGTCACCTACGGCAATGGGATTGGTGGTCTGGATCCCCTGTATCCTGAACTTGCCTTTAATCCGACAATCGTAATCAAGTCCATCTTCTGCATGTACCTGATACCAGCTCCCTGTTGATTTTATTACTAATCCTTGCATATAATTAAGTAAAGGTAAGAAATTGTTGTTTGTTCTGATTCAACAGCGGTATTAGAATTTTAATTCCTAGTAAATCGATCTATTAATAATTTATTTTTCCAAACATTTGCGAATTAAAAAAATATGTCCTTACTTTACTGCTAGTTACAGACAACTAACAAGATATGTATAACAGTTCAACCACTACCACCATTACCACAACCACCGGCATAGCAGGGAGGAAGGTAAGCTAGTGGGTTGAAAAAGAAAATATAAGAACCACGAAAAAGCGCCTTCCTCTAACACAGGAAGGCGCTTTTTTATTAACCAACAACTATGAATATTTTAAAATTTGGAGGTACATCAGTCGGATCAGCTCAAAGCATAAGTGCGCTGATCGACATCCTCAGGAAGGAAAGAGGGGACGCAAACCCTGTTGTTGTACTTTCTGCAATGGGCGGCGTAACCAACGTCCTGCTTGAAATGGCAGAAAATGCGCGCCTGGCTCGGGATTATGCAGATCAGCTAAAAAAGGTAGAAACTAAACATTTCGAAGTTATCCGTGCGTTACTTCCTGCAGGGGCCCAAAATCCAGTACTTACCAAATTGAAAATTTATTTCAATGAACTGGAAGACATCCTCCAATCAGTATATAATCTTCGGGAATTGAGTTTACAAACTAAGGATCTGATCTTAAGTTACGGCGAGCGCTGCTCAAACGTAATGGTTAGTCATATCGCCCGTCAGGAATTTCCTGAAGCCCTCTATGTGGAAGGTTCCGAACTGATCAAGACAGACAGCAATTTCGGTCAGGCTAAAGTTAATGTACCGCTTACAGAAATGCTGATCCGGGAATTCTATGAAAACAACAGTAATAAGCTGTTATTTGTTACCGGCTTCATTTCAAGTAATGATGACGGCCGGATCACCACCTTAGGACGCGGGGGAAGCGATTATACTGCTGCGATCTGGGGTGCTGCCCTGGATGCAACAGAGATCCAGATCTGGACAGATGTAGACGGGATGCTGACCGCCGACCCAAGGATCGTGAAAAAAGCATTTTCTTTACCTGAACTGAGTTATACAGAGGCAATGGAGCTTTCCTATTTTGGTGCAAAAGTGATCTATCCGCCAACCATGATCCCGGCCTTTTTAAAGAAAATACCTATTGTAATCAAAAATACTTTTAACGTTGATTTTGCGGGAACCTATATCAAGCACGGCACCCAAGCTTCAACGTTACCCATTAAAGGAATATCCTCAATCGACGAGATCAGTGTGCTCAACCTATCCGGAAGCGGGATGGTCGGCAAAGCCGGCTTTAGCGGACGACTCTTTTCGCTATTGTCCCGGGAACAGGTAAATGTTGTACTGATCACGCAGTCGTCATCAGAACACAGCATCACTTTCGCAGTGAAACCAACTGACGCGTTAAAAGCATTGTCCTTGATCAATAAAGAATTTGAGCTGGAGTTGCAGGCGCGCAAGTTGGAATATCCTGAGGTTGAGAATGGCCTGTCCATCGTCGCCATCGTCGGCGAAAACATGAAACGTACGCCAGGGATTTCCGGACGACTGTTCAATGCCCTTGGCAGAAATGGAGTAAACATCAGGGCCATCGCCCAAGGTTCCTCAGAGTATAATATCTCCGTGATCCTGTCGAAAGCCGATCTGTCAAAAGCCGTGAATGCAGTCCATGACGCATTCTATTCCGACCTGAAAAAAACATTGAATGTATTTTGTCTGGGTACTGGAAACATCGGTAAAACCTTGTTCCAGCAATTGCAGAACCAAATGCCATTCCTCGCCAAAAACAACGACCTTCAGGTGAAAGTATTAGGCATCAGCAATACCCGTAAGATGCATGTCAACCCGGAAGGCATAGACCTGAACGGTTGGGAGAATGTATTGGAAGAGCAGGGAGAGAAAGCTGACCTTGGCCAATTCATTGCAAACATGAAGGGAATGAACCTGGCCAATTGCGTGTTTGTCGACAATACCGCCAGCCATAATCCCATTCAATATTATTTGGACGTCCTGCAATCCAGTATTTCAGTTGTCACCTGTAATAAAATCGGAAACTCTGCGGAGTACGACCAGTATGTCGCGTTTAAAGAAGCCGCGAGAAAGCATGGTGTGGAGTTCTATTATGAGACAAATGTTGGTGCAGGCTTGCCGATCATTCGCACACTCAAAGACCTAATGCTAAGCGGCGACAGGATCGGTCGGATTGAAGCGATTCTATCTGGAACGATCTCCTATATCTTCAATAACTTCAAAGGCGACAGGTTATTTCACGAGGTAGTAAAAGAAGCGCAGGACCTGGGTTATACCGAGCCTGATCCAAGAGACGATCTCAACGGTAAAGACTTTATGCGTAAAATGCTAATATTGGCACGTGACGCTGGGTATGCACTAGAAGAAAAGGATGTCTCAATCGAAAGTATGTTGCCTGCAGCATGTATGGCCGCAAACAGCGTAACTGAATTTTACCAGGAAATGGAGAATAATGCAGCACACTTTGAAAAGCTCAAACAAGATGCTGCAAAAGACGGGAAAGTTTTGCGATATATTGGCAAACTGGAAGACGGAAACGTTGCCATCACTTTAGAAATGGTGGATGACAACCACCCTTTTTATATGCTTTCGGGAAGTGACAACATTATTTCCTTTACTACCGATCGCTATAAAGAGCGACCACTAGTAGTTAAAGGGCCAGGTGCCGGTGCTGAAGTAACCGCCGCAGGTGTATTTGCAGATATCATAAACGTGGGTAAAAGATAATTTAGTATGAAAAAGTCTATAAGAGTTTTTGCTCCCGCCACTGTAGCCAATGTGGTATGTGGTTATGATGTGCTTGGTTTTGCCGTGAATGAGCCGGGCGACGAAGTGATCATGCGCCTTACTGATAAGCCAGGGGTGTCCCTGTTGAAAATAACCGGTGATGAAGGTCGTTTACCGTTAGATCCGGAAAAGAATACCGTTAGCGCCATCGCCAAACAATACCTGGAACACATTGGCCAGCCTGATGCTGGAATCGAAATTGAGCTTTATAAAAAAATGCCGATCGGTAGTGGCCTTGGTTCGAGTTCGGCCAGCACTGTTGCCGGTCTGTACGCAATCAATGCATTATTCGATAACCCACTTAGTAGTAAGGACCTTGTTCCGTTCGCCATGAAAGGAGAGGAGCTTGCCTGTGGATATGGCCACGCAGATAACGTTGCGCCGGCGCTACTGGGCGGCTTTGTGCTGATCAGAAGCTATAGTCCGCTAGATATTATTAGTTTACCTTTTCCAGCTGACCTGCATGCTGCAATCGTTTATCCTGAGGTCGACGTTCCCACCAAAGATGCACGCCAAATGATCCGTTCAAAAGTCTTCTTAAAAGATGCCGTAACGCAATGGGGTAATGTTGGGGGCTTGATCAGCGGGCTGTTTATGAGCGATTACGGGCTGATCGGCCGAAGTATGACTGATATATTGGTTGAACCAACCCGGTCGATTCTGATTCCTGATTTTGACAAGTTAAGAGTTTTGGCAATGGAAGCTGGAGCAATAGGCTTTGGCATTTCCGGGTCCGGCCCATCAGTGTTCGCCCTTACCCGCGACGCAGAGACCGCTAAGAACATTACGAATAAGTTGCAAGCGCACTTAAATAAAATCGCCATTAATAGCCTGGCGTTTGTTTCAGATGTAAATAAAAAAGGGCCAATTATTTTAGACTAAACAAAGATGAAATTATATAGTACCAACAATCCGGACCTGAGTGTCGATTTTCCAACAGCTGTATTCAATAGCATGCCGTTAGACAGAGGGTTGTATATGCCCCTGCACATTCCTGAGTTAGACCAGGAATTTATTGACAACATTGACAAGTTCAGCTTTTCTCAAATAGCTTACAAAGTTGCATCCGTCCTATTAAAGGATAGCATTCCATTGGAAGATCTTCAAGCGATAATCGATGACGCTATAAATTTTGAAGCCCCGGTGGTAGAGTTGGATCCGGAAACGTATGTGCTGGAACTTTTTCACGGCCCATCACTGGCGTTCAAAGACTTTGGAGCCAGGTTTATGAGTCGCATCATGGCATACTTTTTAAAAGACAATGAAAAAATGCTGGATGTACTTGTTGCCACATCAGGCGATACCGGAGGTGCAGTCGCGTTGGGTTTCCTTGGCGTACCGAATACCCGGGTAACTATCTTGTATCCAAAAGGTAAAGTCAGCGAGATTCAGGAGCAGCAACTTTGTACAAATGGACTAAACATACAGGCCATCGAAGTAGATGGGACATTTGATGACTGTCAGGCATTGGTAAAACAAGCTTTTGCAGATCAAGACCTGAATAACAGGCTACGGCTTACTTCGGCAAACTCTATCAACATATCAAGATTGATTCCACAAATATTTTATTATTTCAATGCCTATGCACAAATCAAGCGGAGAGGTAAAGAGGAATTGATCTTCTCCGTGCCCAGTGGAAATTTTGGTAACATAGGGGCAGGTTTGCTTGCCTATAAAATGGGTTTACCAGTAAAACAGTTCATAGCGGCCACCAATGTCAATGATACTGTGCCTCGCTTTTTACAAACCGGGATCTACGAGCCGCGTACGTCAGTACAAACCTACGCAAATGCCATGGATGTCGGCGCGCCAAGCAATTGGGTCCGGATCATGGACCTGTTCAAAAATGATGAGGCAGCACTTAAAAAGGTTGTACAGAGTCAGAGTTATACAGACGAACAAACGCTGCAGGCCATTAAAGATATATTTGAAGCTTACGGTTATGTAGCTTGTCCACACACCGCAATAGCCTGGCTTGCCTTAAAAGCTTACCAGAAAAGCAATCCGGGGTCTGTGGGAATCTTTTTGTCAACCGCACATCCATGTAAGTTTCCGGATGTATTTCCAAAAGAAATTGAAGTTGAAGTTCCTGAGCAAGTCAAAAACATGGCTTCTAAGCAGAAATGTGCAACCGTTATGGATAATAATTTCGAGTCTTTCAAAACTTACCTCATTAACTATTAGGCTTATTTCTTAGTAAGTCGCATGATCGCAATATCACCCATCATAAAGTTCAACGTAGTGTCGTTACTGATGGAATAAGTGCTTGCTTTTCTTAACATCTCTACAAAAGTGGCCTCCCCTTCACCAGGGCAGGCCATTTTTGTCATGATAAAAGGATCAGTAAAGTTTATAGTTGCATCATCTGCAACCAACTGGCCGGAAAAAGAATTGCAGCTTGTATTGCCACTAAACCTTTTCGCTGCGATATCAAATTTGATCATCGGTTTTTTACCAGGATATAAGCCGTTAAAAGCTATTCTTGGTCCCGAAATATAAGTTAATTCCCATGTGCCTCCTAATTGAGAAAGTCCACCGTTTCCGATACTTCCCGGCTTCATCGTTGTACACGCCGCCATAGAGCTTCCGATCACCACTACCAATAACATCAACTTTTTCATACAATTTCTATCTTGAAGGAACCTGCTATCCTTGTGCAATTTCAAACACTAGCGATACAGGCCCCACATTAACGTTTAATTTAAAGTTGTTCAAGGTACAAAGAGTATTCCAGAAATCGATAATCCAGCAACTAACTTTAAAAAATGGCCCTTGCAATTCGTTTTGTAGGTTCCGGATTGCCCATTGTGTAAAAATGCAATACGGGTGCACCCATCGCTTTCAGTTCTTTACATTGGTTGATCATCCATTCAATACCAATCTCTTTGACCTCTTTTTCGGAATTACAGGCCTGTATAGCTTCACTAAGTTCCAGGGGTATATCCAGGTGAAAGATCTTCGGTAAGCTGATCAGTTGTTTGCTATTTGTAATCGGCTTCAATCCCGGAATAATAGGGACGTTAATGCCATTAGCTCTGCACTTTTCAACAAACTCTGCGTATTTTTTATTATCAAAGAACATTTGGGTTACAATGAAATCGGCACCATTATCCACTTTTTGCTTCAAATACTTAAAATCTGTGTCCAGGTTAGGCGATTCAAAATGTTTCTCAGGATAACCAGCTACACCAATGCAAAAGTCAGTTTTCTCAGCACTTTCCATGTCGTCATGCAAGTATTTACCACTGTTCATATCTACCACATGCTGCAATAGCTCTGAAGCATAAGCATGGCCATTAGGAGTCGGAATAAAAGCATTGTCGCTTTTACGCGCATCACCCCTTAAAACCAGTACGTTGTCTATTCCAAGAAACTGAAGGTCGATCAATGCATTTTCCGTTTCATCTTTAGTGAAACCCCCACATATTAAATGGGGTACCGCATCTACTTTGTATTTGTTCATTATGGCCGCACAGGTAGCTACCGTGCTCGGACGCTTACGGTAAGCCACTTTTTCCAGGAGACCATTGGCATGCTGTTTATAAATATAGTCTTCCCTGAGGTAAGTCACATCTATAAATGGGGGATTGAATTCCATTAATGGATCAATGGCGTCAAATATTCCTTTGATGCTTTGTCCTTTTATGGGTGGCAACAATTCGAATGAGAACAAGGTTTTACCCTTTGCGTTATGGATATGGTCTATTATTTTCATTAATATCTAGTTCAAGTGGTTTGTGTTGATAAAGGGTTAGTAAGCCAAATTTGGACTCAGCCATCGTTCTACTTCTTCCAGTGGCATGTTTTTCCGTATCGCATAATCTTCAACCTGGTCCTTGTTGATTTTTCCCAACCCAAAATATCTTGACTGCGGGTGTGCAAAATAGAATCCACTTACGGCTGCGGTAGGGTACATGGCATAGCTTTCTGTCAGGCGCAATCCAATCCTTGCCTCGGCATCAAGCAGTTCGAACAACGTTCCTTTCTCTGTGTGTTCCGGACAGGCAGGGTAGCCAGGCGCGGGGCGAATTCCAGAATATTCTTCCTTGATCAGCGCCTCGTTGTCTAATGTTTCATCCTTCGCATAACCCCAGTAATCTTTACGAACCAGTTCATGCATTTTTTCCGCGAAAGCTTCTGCGAGCCTGTCGGCCAGCGCTTTAACCATAATGCTGTTGTAATCATCATATACAGCTTCAAATTCCGCAACCAGTTCATCACAGCCAATGCCCGTGGTCAGGGCAAAGCCACCAAAATAGTCGGGTAAGCCAGTGTCTTTAGGGGCAACAAAATCTGAAAGTGCATAATAAGGCTGGTTAGCCGTTTTTTCGGCTTGCTGGCGCAGCGTGTGGATCACTACCTCCTTGTCATCAACCTTCAACACAATGTCGTCACCCACCGCATTTGCAGGCCAAAATCCGATTACTGCTTTTGCGGTCAGTAGTTTTTCGTCTACAATTCTTTTTAGTAACGCTTTTGCATCGGAAAAAAGCTTTTTAGCTTCATCTCCTACAACTTTATCTTCTAAAATCCTCGGATAGCTACCGCGCAGCTCCCAGGTTTGAAAGAATGGTGTCCAGTCGATATACGGAACGAGTTCCTCCAGCGGATAATCTTCAAATATCTTTGTTCCGGTAAAAGCTGGAGCAGGAGCCACCAGGGTTGTATCAATTTTAAAATTTTCCCTGCGGGCCTCTTCTATTGTTTTAAAGCGTTTGTCTGAGCGTTTATTTAAATGGGCTTCGCGAGCCTTATCATATTCAGCCCGGATACCGGCAATGTATTCATCTCTGGTATCCTTGTTCATCAAGGTACTCGCTACGGTTACACTTCTGGAAGCATCCAAAACATGAATGGCCGGACCGGAGTAGTTCGGCGCTACCTTTACCGCCGCATGAATCCGG
>JAPSHM010000172.1 GCA_031179845.1 Pedobacter sp. | reverse complement strand
TTCTTGAGGTAGCCACTAAAATAGTCTGACTATCAATGCCATGCTCAGCCTGGGCAAGCAGATCTGAAGCGATGTATGACGGTTTGGCAGTCTCATCTGCAAGGACTAAAACCTCGGAAGGACCGGCAGGCATATCAATTGCCGTTCCTGCGGTGGATTGAACCAGCTGTTTGGCTTGGGTTACATAACGGTTGCCTGGTCCGAATATCTTATAGACCTTCGGCACGATTTCCGTTCCGTATGCCATTGCCGCTACTGCCTGCGCTCCGCCAACCAGGTAAATCCGTTCAATGCCAAGCAGGGTCGCTACATAGGCCAGGTAACAATTGGTTTTGCCGTCTTGCTGTGGTGGAGAGCACACCACGATTTGAGTGCAACCCGCAAGTACTGCCGGAATCCCCAGCATCAAAAACGTACTTGGAAGGACTGCAGTGCCACCTGGAATATAAAGGCCTACCTTCTCGATGGCCCTGGTTTCCCGCCAGCAGGTTACCCCTGGCATGGTCTCTACTTTTTCTTCGATATGTATTTGGGAAGCGTGAAATAAATTGATGTTGTGATAAGCGGTATCAATAGCTGCTTTCGCATCCGCAGGGATAGTATCGGCTATGGCTTTGATCTCGGCTGTATCCAAATAAAGTTTTTCAAGCCGGATCCGGTCGTAGGTTGAAGCATAGTCGATCAAAGCGGCGTCACCTTCCGATTTTACCCGGTCGACAATCCGTTCAACGCTTTCCTGAATGGCCACATCGTCGTCCAGCGCTCTCAGACAGAGTGATTCAATTTCTTGTTTAGTTAGATCCTTATAACAGTAGACTTTCAATGTTTTATGTTTTTAGTTTAACTATTAGTTAATGCTGATTCCTGTTGTTATTAGAGAAAGAACGCTCAATTTAATTTGAAATTTTACGCAATGATCTTTTCAATTGGCATCACTACGATTCCTTCTGCACCTGCAGCTTTGAGGCTGTTGATCTTTTCCCAAAAGTCGTGTTCTGCAATTACAGAATGTACAGCAACCCATTCTTCATCGAACAATGGAACTACAGTTGGGCTTTTTACGCCTGGCAACAGGTCCACTACTTTTTTTAAGTTGGTTTTTGCCACATTCAGCACTACATATTTGGTTTCTTTTGCACGCAATACAGAACGGATCCGCTGCAACAGTTCCTGAACTTCCGGTAGCAAATTCGATCCTTCTTTTCCGATCAGAATAGCTTCAGACTTCATCACTTCGGAGAAGGGTTTAAGTCCATTGCTCTTTAACGTCCCACCTGTAGATACAATGTCGCAAATGGCATCACTCAATCCAAGCCCCGGACCAATTTCCACTGATCCGGAAATCGTCCGAACCTCTGCGATTACATCATTATCTTTAAGGTATTTTTCAAGAATTACCGGATAGGAAGTAGCGATCGCCGTGCCGCCGAGTTGTGCAATTTCAGTAATCTGGCTTTCGTTCGGAATAGCGATTTTTAAGGTGCATTTGCCAAAGCCTAATTTCTGAAGATAGGTTACTTCAGCTCCGGCTTCTACGATCACGTTCTCTCCGACAATTCCAAGATCTGCAATTCCATCCTGTACATATTCCGGAATGTCGTCGTCTCTAAGAAAAAGGATTTCTAATGGGAAATTAGTAACGGTTGATATCAACGAACTTTTATAGTTTTCGAATGATAATCCACAATTTTTAAGAATCTCTACTGATTTTTCGTTTAACCTACCCGATTTTTGGATAGCAATTTTTAGTGTTTTCACTTTATGCTTTTAGAATTATTGATTGAACAAGAAGATATTTCGGAAACAAGTTTTGAAGTACAAAACATTACATATACATCGCCGCAAGGCGATGGTGCAAATGTAAGTGATGGTTCAAGAGGTGTTTCATATTCTATTTTCTTTCCTTATCAATAATGACTAGCATCAGGAGGAGCTGCAAATATAGGGATTGAAATTACAATTCCAAATAAAATTTGGCCTATATCCCTTTTCCGACATTCAGTGCAATTTAACTATAGCAGAAAACATAAATTTACGTTAAATTTATGTAACGATTGCGTTTAGTCAATTCTGCTACATGCTCTGGCACTTTATTTGATTAAATCTGGCTAATCATAACAAACCATTGTATTCAATTCTATCACTTTGAAGAAAGTCCTATTTTTATTCATTCCCCTTTGTTTGGCGTTCAGTGCCTGTAACTGGTTTAAGGAAACCCCTGAAATAGGATTGGTGTTGGCAAAGCATTTTGACAACCGGCTCTTTAAAAATTTCGATACAACGGAATTTAACCTCGTGTTTGAAAAGCACCTCGATTCGCTAGTGGATAGTTTTTCTAATCCAAATACTTTGAAAGCTTATTATTTAAAGAAAAATAATCAGCCAGGGCTGGTGACTAATTATTTTGCTAATGGTAGCTTGAATACGCTTAGGGACTACATCAGTAAAAGTAAGCTTCATGGAATTGATCCGGAGGTATTTCATTATGAGAAATTGAAGTTGGCACTTGAAGCACTTTCTAACAATGAATTTAAGTCAATAGCGGAAGTTTACCCGGTTGTGGCCAAATTGGAGCTGTCTGCTGCTGAATCTTTGATCAGGTACAACAACGTAATTTCCTACGGCATCGTTAATCCCCGGACACTTTTTTCAAGATATTACATTCCTGTAAGCAGGCCGGATAGTTTGAAAATTACTGCTGTGCTGGCTACCAATGACCTACAGAAATTACTGAAAGATATTCAGCCTGCTTCTGAGAATTATCGCCAATTGCAGCGAGCTATGCTTGCAGAGGGGCAAAAACCAAATCCAGATGCTCAGGCATTGAAAATTTTAAATGTAAATCTGGAAAGATTGAGGTGGAAGTTGCCCGACCTTGGTGAGGAATATGTGGAAGTTAATATCCCGGATTTTTCGCTAACCTGGTTCAACAATGGTGATACGCTCAGCCATATGAAGGTCTGTGTTGGTGCGGTTAGGGAGGACAATTATACTGAAAAATATCAGGTATACCGTAAATCCGGTGATTTGGACGACAAGCCAAAAAATCATGAGACGCCATTATTGTATAGTAAACTAAACGGTATACAGGTGAATCCGATATGGAACATCCCGGTGAGTATTGCCAGAAGTGAAATTTACTGGCAAGCTGCCCGTGACCCATATTATCTCTCAAACAACAACATAAAAGTATATTATAAAGGACAACGGGTAGCCGATCCTGATACCATTCAGTGGAACAAATATCCAAGGGAAAAGTTGCCCTTCCAGTTTAAGCAAGGTTCTGGTGATGGCAATGCGTTGGGTAAATTTAAGTTTATTTTTGACAATGGGTCGAGCATTTATTTACACGATACAAATAACAAAAGTGGTTTTGCGCTTCGCAATAGGGCGATCAGTCATGGTTGTGTTAGGGTAGAACGCCCGCTTGAATTTGCTCAGAATATGGTGAAAGACAAATACGAGTACGATCGGTTGAGGATGGAAGTGAACCTGCCGCCACTGGACACGACCAAAATGGAGGTGTTTAGGAAAAAACTGGCAAAAAAGGCAGACACTGTTAACTTGTTTAAGTTGAAGCCGAAATGGTTTAGTACGAAAAAACAAATTCCTTTAGTTATCAATTATTATACAGCATGGCCGCAAAACGGCGTGATTCAATACAGGCCAGATGTTTACGGTTTAGACGAAAGTTTATATGCAGCTATGAAGAAATTCATGTAAAAGTGCTAACTTTGGTTTTTAATGAATTTCCTTTATCCAGGTTTTCTTTTTGCATTGCTGACAATAGCGATTCCTATTGTAATTCACTTATTTAATTTCCGGAGATTTAAAAAGGTATATTTCAGTAACGTTCAGTTCCTGAAGGAGATACAGGCACAAAATTCATCCAAAGACCAGCTAAGACACCTGCTTGTCTTGTTGAGTCGGATATTGGCGATTGTCTTTTTGGTTTTGGCTTTTGCCCGGCCATATTTCTCTTCATCAGATCAAAAGGATACAAAGGCTGGGGGGAACCTGGTAAGTGTTTATATCGACAATTCCTACAGCATGGAGCGTTTGGATAAAGAGGGTAACCTGCTGGATGAAGCCAAACGCAAAGCAAAAGAACTTACAGAAGCGTATAGTCTGGCGGATCAGTTTAGGCTACTGACTAACGACTTTGATGGAAGACATCAGCGTGCCCTAAATAAAAATGAGTTTATCGGAATGTTGGATGGCATAAAAATATCCGCTGCGGGTAAGTCTTTACAGCAAATCCTCAACAGGCTGGCAGTTGATCCTGCAGCCAATAAGAACCATCAGGCGTATTTAATTTCTGACTTTCAAAAAGGTTTTGTGGGCACGCGATCGCTGCAAATCGATAAGGAAATAAATTATTCCCTAATCAAACTTGATGCGAACCCAATGCCAAATATAGCGGTAGACAGCGTTTACAGTCTTTCGCCGGTACACCTTCCTAACCAGGCTGAAAAGTTTGTGGTACAATTGCACAATTATGGCGATCAGGACGCTAAAGATATACCTTTAAAGTTGACCATCAATCAGCAGCAGAAGGCGCTTAGCACGTTGACTATTCCAGCCGGAAGGTCGATCAGGGATACTTTGTCATTTAGCGGGCTCGAAGCGGGATGGCAAAAAGGTTTACTGAGTATCAGAGATAGCCCGCTGACCTTTGATGATAACCTCAACTTTACTTTTGAGGTAGCAACGGATTTGAAGCTATTAAATATCAGAGGCGATTCAGCTGAAAGATATATCCAATCACTCTTCTCGACCGAAGCCTATTTCAAGCTTACGGAGATGCCAGAATCAAACATCAGGTATGCTGCGTTTTCAGATTTTAACCTGATCATATTAGATGGGTTGAAGGAACCCTCATCAGGATTGGCTCAGCAGCTTAGGTCGTACATAGAAAATGGGGGGTCGGTTGTCATATTTCCAAACCTTGATGCTGAAGCCATGTACACCTCATTTTTACAAGCATTAACCTTGCCTACAGTACAGCAGCTTCATGTAGGTGATCCAATTGCCAGTACTGTTGAACTAAACAATCCAGTATTGGAAGATGTGTTTGAACAGGTTCCAAAAACTATTGATTTGCCCGTTGTACACCGATATTTTAGTTACGCGGAACGAAGTTCGGGCGATAAACAAAGTATACTTGATTTGCCGTTAAACAGGTTCCTTTTGGCGAGGTATAACCTGGGTGAAGGAAAAGTTTACCTATCGGCCAGTTCATTAGACTCGAAAGATGGCAATCTGGCCAATCACCCGGTATTTGTTCCGATCATGTTTAAGATTGCTTTTGCCAGCAGTAAGGAACAACCTTATTACTATACAATAGGAAAAAACTCCATTCTGGAAAGCCCAAAAATTAGTTTGAGCCTCAACCAGTCCTTGAAACTTGTTTCTACCAATTTTGAAGCCATTCCTGAAATCAGGCAAACACCAGGAAGAACCAGGTTATATGTTGCGGATCAGGTGCGGCAACCTGGCTTTTATGAATTGAAGAAGGCAGATGAGTTGTTGTCTGTTATGGCTTTCAATGACGATAGAACTGAGTCAGATATGCAGGAGCTTACTGAAACTGAAATAAAGCCTTTATTTGGCAAACAGAACATCGCATTTTATAATGCACAGCGGGATGCGCTAGCTATGAATGTGGATTTGAAAAATAACAGCGGTGAGTTATGGAAACTTTGTCTAATTTTGGCTGTTGTTTTTTTAGCCGTTGAAATCCTATTGATCAGATTTTTTAATCATACAAAAAATATACAAACAACATGAATCTTCTCATCACAGGCGTAACCATTGCCGATCCTAACAGTAAGTTTAACCAGCAGAAATGTGATGTACGAATAGAACAAGGCAAAATAACCGCTATTGATCCAAATTTAGGCAGGTTGACTGGCATCCATGATGAAAGCATTTTTGACGGAACCAACTCGGTTCTTTCGCCTGGTTTCTTTGATCTGAACTGCTCAATTGGCGATCCGGGTTTTGAGACAAAGGAAGATATTTTCACGGCTGCGGCTACTGCTGCTGCCGGTGGTTTCACTGGCCTGGCCGTACTGCCGCATGCAAAACCGGTTATACAATCTAAGGGTGAAGTGGCCTATATCATCAATAAAGCGAAGGGCAATCTGGTGGATATAATGCCGGTGGGTGCGGTGAGCCAGGACCTTGAGGGGAAGGAGCTTGCTGAACTTTACGACATGAAGCTGGCCGGTGCAGTTGCATTTTCAGATGGGACGAAGTCCATTGTGGATGATGGTTTTATGAGTCGCGCTCTACAATATGCTAAAGGCATGGATGGTTTACTAATGGTTTACCCTGAAAATAAATCTATCGCTGGTAAGTCGCAGATCAATGAAAGTATGAACAGTGTCCTGCTAGGCATGAAGGGCTTACCGGGCCTGGCCGAGGAGATGCACATTAGCAGGGATATTTTTTTGGCCACCTATCATGACGCGCCTGTACATATCAGCAACATTTCTACCAGCGGTGCAGTGGCGCTGATCAAAAAAGCTAAAAAGGACGGTGTGCGGATTTCCTGCGACGTCGCGGCGCATCACCTGGTGTTTACAGAAAGCCTGTTGAGTGATTTTGATAGCAATTATAAGGTAAAGCCTCCTTTGCGTGGGAAAAGCGATGTAAAAGCCCTATTAGCAGGTTTGAAAGATGGAACTATTGATGCGGTAAGTTCTCAACACCGCCCGCATGAGATCGAATTGAAAGATGTGGAATTTGAAATTGCGGCCTATGGAATCATTGCATTGCAAACAGTCTTGCCATTGCTGCTTAAAGCCGGGTTAGATGCAACACAAATCGCGCAGAAGCTTTCTGTAAGTCCTCGGATGTTGCTCGGACTGCCTGTGCCTGTGATGGAAGTGGGAGCGGAGGCTAATTTTACGGTATATAACCCTTCCATGGAATGGATGTATGATGCAGAAAGCAATTTCTCGAAGTCGGCGAACTCGCCTTTACTTAATAAAAAATTAACCGGCAAAGTAACGCTGATCTACAATAACAAACAACTACAATCGTATGGATAATCATGTAAAAGCTGCGCTGGTCGCATCACTGGATAATTTTTCTACAGCTTCCGGAAAGGATTCAGCTAAACTAAAAGAAAATTTAATTGAAGTTTTTAGTACAGACCTTGGCTTCTTAGAGAAAGTAGCGGCATTTGATGCTGCTTTCGATAACTATCCGGAATTTGATGAATTGAGGGAAGTTTTCTTTGATCTGCTGATGATCAATTTCTTTGCCAGTGATATCAAGAAACTGGAAGAGGATTATCTGGACTCCGAAGAATGGGCAAATATTGAAGAAGAGACGATCGACAGGGGTACAGAACTGTTAAACCTTTTGTTGTATATCAACGAATGTCATGATGAAAAGATCAAACCCGAGCTGGATGATTTTCTGAAGGAATTCTTATTGGTAGAAGAGGATGAGTTTCAGGACGAATTTCATATTTATGAAGACCTGATCAGTAACCAACAACTGGTAGAAAGCAGTGTGGAAGACATTTGCAGTCATGCGGGAATGATTGAATTGGGTGAAGAAATGGAAGAGCTATTTGTACCGTTTATGGTTTTCTTCCATCAGCCAAAAGCGAATGATCAAGTCATCAAAGACCTTGAGACCTACAGTCCTAATAAAGAGTTTGATATTGCAGTTTATTCATTGATTGTTGCATTTAACGATTAACTTTAAGAATGGAAACTGTAGAAATAAGAAAATCGCCGAACGCCATGGCCTTTAAAAGTGCCTTGGCCTATACCGTTTATTTTTTGGTATTGATCTATGTCTTTAAGCTAATTGGGTTAGATCAAAATGATCCAAACAGTACAACTGCCGAAAAAATGATGAGCTCAGTAGCGTCATACCTTCCGTTCATTTTGGCTATTGTATATGTACAGAGTAATTATAAACAAGATTTGGGTGGTTTCATTTCGTTTAAAAAAGCTTTCTCTGCAGGATTTCGGGTTGCCGCTTATGCGGGGTTGTTTATTGCCTTGATCTTGATGCTTTATTATAAGGTTTTAGACCCGGCCGCTTTTGAGCGTTTGATGGATGCAGCGAGAGATGCCGCAGGAGGTGATGAAACCAAACTTAAAGGGGTGGAGATGATGAATACACGGTCAACAGTCGGTAAATAATGATCTTCTATTGTTAAAGGCGGAA
>JAPSHM010000171.1:5687-8235 GCA_031179845.1 Pedobacter sp. | reverse complement strand
TATCAGGGTGCAGGAATAGGATCTGCGCTGATGACTGAAGCACTCAAAGCCGTCGACCGTGATGGATTAATCGCCTATCTGGAATCTTCAAATCCAAGAAATATACCGCTATATCAGCGCCATGGTTTCGAGGTAATCGGCGAAATTCAATCCGGCAGTTCGCCTGTTCTACGGCCCATGTTAAGAAAAGCGCGATAAACACATCTTTCCGCCAGGAAAGTTTTTTAATAACAAGGTTGGAAATATATTTTTTTTATAGATAAAAGGTTATATTGATCATAGGTCCAAATTAACTTTATAAGTATCATGAAAAAGCATATTTATTACCTGTCTGTAATGGTTTTGGTTTTCACTTCCTGTCACAAAGAGGTAGATGAACTAATAGGCGTCGATCCGAATGACAATACTATAAAATTAAAACACACCGAGTTTAAAAAGGAAGGTGAGCGATGGGTTCCTATACTCAATGGGGATACGTTAATTTTCAATTGGACTTCATCTCCGACGCAGTCCGAAGAACCAATCAGTTCCAAGTTTGGCCCGGGAAGCTACAGCATTTCCGCTAATAGCGTAAAGCTCAACATAGGGAAAAGCGGCAGTTTCCAAGCTAAGGACGGCACTGTTTTCTTCTATTCTTACCATAATCTTACAGGGGTATCTGTGTTGGTTGATTCTGCGAAATACAATTTGGAAGGCGACTTCTTTTTCTTGAAACAGAAAGAGAACGAAGTTAAGTTTCAGATACTTAAAGGAGAATATACTCCCTAGATCAATCGCTTTATCAGCTCAATATGAAAAATTAGCGCCGAATGAATGTGTTTACTTTCTATGATAATATTTATATATTTAGCTTTTAGATATATGTGTTATGGAAAATTTTAATTGGAAAGCTTTTACTAAAAAAATAGCAGTCAAGGCAGATCTGAAGACAATCTATCATGCCTGGACAAAATCTGAGGAACTTGAACGTTGGTTTTTAGAAAAGGTTATGTTTTACGATAATGACAAAACACCGTTTCCAGCCAATGATACTGTTGAACTGGGCTTAAACTATGAATGGCTTTGGTTTTTATATGAAGAACCCATGCTGGGAAAAATTACTGAGGCAAATGGTAAGGATTTTCTTCAATTTACATTCGAGGGGGAATGCCTGGTTGATGTAAGGCTAGAGGAAAAAGGGGAATTTACTATCGTTACACTCATACATCACAACATTCCTGAGAATGATTGGTCTAAGCAATTTGTTCGGTTGGGTTGTTCCAACGGCTGGACTTTCTATTTGACTAATTTGAAGTCCGTTTATGAAGGTGGAATTGATTTAAGAAATAGAAACGCAGACCTGGGTGTTATGATTAATAATTAAAACGAAGTTGGCTACGTAAAGTCTTTACACTGCAGCTGTTCAAGTTAGCCGGAGAATCCTTTGCGTGAATATAGTAGTGCAGGCTGAACGTAGAAATTCTAAGGTTATTTGAGCGGTAAGACCAACAACCACACCAGCTGTGTTCTGGGTATCGGCTTCAGTTCCGCTTTTATCTTTTTCTGTGACATTAGAAGTGTTTACGCCAAGCCTGATGCCAAATTTCGTTTGGGCTTGGGTGATGCTGACAGTTAGTGTCATAACCATCAGCAGTATCAATAAACCTAGTTTTTTGGAGGTAAGGTATCCTTTCATTTATTCCTGTTCAAAAGTCAATATCACCTAATTTAAACATTTCAAATAAAAGGAAACTCTTGAATGGCAAATTAAGATTCAATTACTGTTAAATCGCATTTGGTACTTCTTCCAAACTGTAAAAAACCATTAATCCCCGTTCTTTGGCAATCCTTACATCTTCATCTGCTCCTTTCGAAGCGCCTTCAATACGGAGCACAGCATCACATTTTTCCAGCAGTCGGTGTGCCACAGGATATTGGATTTCTTCCCAGGCTGCATCACCAGGTTCGTTTGAACCGACAAGGTGGATCAGGGGCAAAGCAACCCATTCCCCAATCATAGGAATATGTCCTTTTCTAAATAAGGGTAATGCAACTGATTCTAAATTTTCTAAATTTTGTTGCATCAAAACGGGGTCGTCGTTGGTGCCACTTCTATACGGTCCTGCAATTAATATGAGCATATTGTTTCATGTTTTATTTATGCTAAGAACGGCAATAAGTTCTAGTGGTGAATTAAGGTATCTTAAGTTTTTTTAACTTTTTTGATGGCGCTTAAATGTTCAGGTGTAACCCCTAAATAGGATGCAATTTGTTTCTGTGTAAGCGTTCTGGCCATGTGGGGGTATTTGTTGAGGAAACTTTCATACCGATCTTCGGTAGACAACGTTAGTTTCTCGATCACTCTCAATTGTTCTCTTGTATACGCGTTTTGCATCAAAACCCTAAAAAACTTTTCGAACTTGGGTATCTCCAATAACAGTTTATCAAAATGTACCTTACTTAATTGAAGTATGCACGTATCTTCTAACGCTTCAATATATGTCATGGCAGGTTTGTTATTTAGATAGCAATACATTACCAGGCTGACGGTCATCAGGCAGGTGGTGAC
>JAPSHM010000171.1:0-5677 GCA_031179845.1 Pedobacter sp. | reverse complement strand
TATCCAGGTTAT
Organism: Pedobacter sp.; assembly: GCA_031179845.1. Classification (GTDB taxonomy): domain Bacteria; phylum Bacteroidota; class Bacteroidia; order Sphingobacteriales; family Sphingobacteriaceae; genus Pedobacter. Next base: position 5,665 of record JAPSHM010000171.1, on the reverse strand, counting down.
ACGCTCGTAAGGCACCGCTGTGAACATAATTGAGGTACTTGCAACTTTCGCCTGCTTCTAGTAATGAAGTTTTTTTAGCGATGTATTTTAATTTAATCATAGACTGGAACAAAGTTGTTTCTTCTTTGTCCAGGTCAATATGCTTACCTATATTCTTGAGGATTAATTCAAAACTCATGTTTCAAAAATACATGATTAAGATTGTGACTGAAAGACTCATTGTTCGATTTGTATGAGGAAAGATTTTATTCCAGAGTGAGGAACATTACAAATAGCGTTCAGATAATGAATAATTTACTAACTTTATTAGTAAATTGCGTGCCGGCTTAATTGAGTCGTCCAATTTTTGCATAGGGATGTACCGAGAAAGCTTAACACTTAAATAAAATGAAAAATAAAGTAGGTGTAAATAACAACAGTATCGATTCGGCTGGAATCACCAAGGATTACATGGACGCCATTTCGGAATTGATCTGGAATGGGTTTGATGCAAGTGCTTCGCAGATCGATATCAGATTCAATTCAAACGAAATTGACCATATTGATGAAATCAGTATTGTTGACAATGGAACAGGCATTAACCTTTCAGACCTAAGTGAGACGTTCGGCTCATTTTTAGATTCTGTAAAACGAGGCGCTTCGCAACGATCTTCTTATGTACGGGGGAAAAAAGGCAAAGGGCGATTTTCCTTTATTGCTTTCGCAAATACTGCTGTTTGGTCTACCGTTTTTTTGGATCTTCATTCCCAAAAATATCTTGCGTATGATGTGACTGTTCATGCAAACGACAAAGATCATTATAACGATGAAAATAGAAGAATAGCGGAAACAGAGGAAACCGGAACCTGCTTAAAACTAAGCAATCTTTATGGCGTTACCGCTTATTCCTTCCAGAGTGATGATTTTATAAGTTTTCTAAAATACGAATTCGGATGGTTCTTATTGCTCAATAGCAAGAAAGGGTACACGCTTAGTATCAATGGGCGACCGTTGGAATATGACGACATATTGGGAGATCATGAAGTATCCAATAGGATCATATCAGATCGTGCAGGTGTAGATCACAAATTTACCATAACTTACGTCCGATGGAATGAAAAAATCGGCGATAAATTCTATTACTACTTCTTAAATGGAGAAAAAAAGGAGATTTTCAAACAACTCACTTCTTTCAATAACAATGCGATTAAATTCTTTCATAGTATTTACATAGAGTCTGATTTCTTTAACGATTTCACTTTTTCCGACAACCAGGAATCTGAGCCAATCTTCGGGTACACGCAAAATAGCCCGGTGTTTAAGAGATTGATTAAAGAGCTACAAAGAATCATCATTTTAAAGCAGAAAGAATTTGTTCGCATCAATGCCGCCAATGAACTGATATCCAGGTATGAGAGAAACGGTATATTTCCAAAGTTCAAAAATAATAAATATGAACAGGAGAAGAGAAAAGACCTCCTGGAAGTTGTAAGGGAAATCTATTGCATTCAACCCAAGATATTTAAAGGTTTAAACGAAACGCAGGAGAAAACCAGCATCGGCTTTATCAATCTTTTATTGGATACTGACGAACGTGAAAGTATTTTGTCGATCCTTGAAGGTATTGTAAGTATATCTAGTGAAGAACGAGAAAATCTATCGATCCTACTTAAAAAAACTAGTCTTGTACACATTACGAAAACAATAAATCTGATAGAAAGCAGGTTTAAAACCGTAGAACTTGTAAAAACTTTGGTATTTGATCTTAAGCAATTTTCCAATGAAAGAGATCACATCCAACATGCAATTGCTGACAATTACTGGCTCTTTGGCGAGCAATTTCACCTGGTAACGGCAAATGAAGGTTTTGAGAAGTTATTGTCAAATTACCTATATCTGGTGGATGGACTATCTAAACCGGCAAAAGCCCAAATTAAAGATGAAGAGAAGAACCGCAGACCGGATTTATTTATGTGTCGGCAAAGGAGCATTCCTGATCCCAACAATCATGACGATGATATAGAGGAAAATATTATGGTAGAACTTAAACGCCCTAATGTGACCATTGGAAAGGACCAACTCAGACAGATTGAAGATTATATGGACTTCATCACACGGGAAGACCAATTCAATTCTAAGACGAGAAAATGGAGTTTTTTCGTCATTAGCAATAGGGTTGATGAATATATCGAAAAGCAATATGATGAGTTCAAGGACAAGGGCAAACGGTATCTGGTAAAATCATGGGGCAACCTTGAAGTATTTGCCATGACATGGGATGATGTTTTCAGGAGCTTTACGATTAAACATAAGTATCTGCTGGATAAACTTGATTTCGACCAGAGAGCCATTCAAGACGAACTAAATTTGAAGGGTATTAAGCTAGAAGTTGCTGGCTCGCAAACCATAACTGATACGGTAAGATTGAAAGCGGAACTTAACAATTGATATATAACGCGACTAATAATTAGGTGATCGTCAGTCTATTTTTACTCTATACAGCATGAATTCCAGGTTTGATACATCGTTATTGGCCTCATGAATGCGTGAGTTGGTAAAATACAAGTATCCTTGGTAGATAGAGAATGTATCTGGCCAGCCAACTTTTTCTCCTTCACAGATGGTTACTAATTTGCCATTAGGCTTAAGAGCGACAATTTTATGCTTTTCCAGGTCGCCTAAATACAGATTACCTTTAGGGTCAAATATCATTCCATCTGGGGCAGGTGTTACCATTTCTTTTTTAACGCTGGCTTCGATCATTTCGTCAGATTCACTTCTGAGTGCCTGCGTAGGAATAGAGTATAGTGTGTAACCATGCAAAGCATGATAATAAAGCCTTTCTTTTTGCTTATTCAATGCAATTCCATCGGAATGGACAGGATTGTCGCCCCATTTTTTTCCATCTATGGTAAGTGAACTTGTTTCTGCCGAAGTAGAATAATGAGCGTCCAGCACCCGCCGGCTCTTGCGGGTTTTCAGGTCGTAGATGATTAATCCAGGTGCATTTGAATCAGTCATGTAGATGGCGCCATGTTTTTGATCAATCCTTAAATCATTTGTGTAGGAATTTGACTTATAACTGTTCTCGGAAAGTAACAGAATGTCTTCCAACTGATAGTTTGCTATATTGAAAACGAATATCCTTGGGGTATCTACAACACCTTTCCAGAGCGGATTTCGAGTATCAAGGACATACAGTTTGTCATTAAATGCAAGCACAGATTGAACTGCTACGAAAACAGAATCTGATACTGGAAGTCCGGGCCTCCATTCGTTCCAATGCCGGTCGGGATAAGGGAAGAACGATCCATCTTGACGAACTTCAACTACAGAGTTTTCCACTGTATTGCGCCAACGCGGAAAGCTAGTGAATATCCTTCCCTGATCACTTACAGTTACTCCTGTTACCTGTTGACCCATAAACGAAGCTACCTTTTCAATCTGGGTTGCCTTACGTTGCGCGTTGGTATGTAGACAGATGGTCTGAAATAGACAAAAAATAAGAATTGCTTTCATTTTTTTTTGATCTTAAACCTTAGTAACTATACAATAATCAATAGGATGTTGTTTTGAAAATTCAATGCGCATAGCCTGAGCTGGACATGACTCTATCCGGAGTAGAAATTGGCAGTTTGACTTATAACAAGTACTACTCAGGTACTACTCTGCTACTAGTCAACTACTACTCTGCTACTACGTAGGTAGTAGCAGAGTAGTACTAGAGCAGTAATGGGGTAGTAGCATCACAGGAGTTGCTAGTTTTGAATATGATGGTTTGGTACCAAGAGGTTGGGCACAATAAAGCTTGATTTGATCAAAATATATTAAAAAACATTTGTGCAAGTAAATACTTGCACATATATTTGCAAGCATATACTTGCATATAATGGAGATCAGAAGAGATGTATTTCAAGCTATTGCCGATCCGACCAGAAGAGAGATCATTCGACTGGTGGCGGAGAATCCACTTAATTTGAATTCAATAGCGGAGAAATTTGATGTCAGTCGTCAGGCAGTTTCTTTACATGTAAAGATTTTGAACGAATGTGGATTGATCAGCATCAAAAAGCAGGGGAGGGAACGTTACTGCGAAGCAAAACTCGACCAGCTTGTCGAGGTGGCACAGTGGGTAGAACAATATAAACAGTTCTGGGAAGAGCGGTTTAAATCACTTGATAAGTATTTAGCTAAGGTTCAAGCGAATAAAAAAGATAAAATATAACCAAATGGAAAATTCAAAAACTACAACATTCTCAATCATCAGAGAATTTGACGCACCTCGGGAAGATGTATTTAATGCTTTCGCTGAAGCCGAAGCACTTAATGAATGGTGGGGACCCGCCGACTTGAAGAATTCAGTCGTTTCTCTTGACTTCAGGCCAGGCGGCATTTTTCATTATAAGATGGAAAGTAACGGAAGCGTAAGCTATGGGCGATTCCAGTTTGGCCGGATCGAACCGCACCACCTCTTGGAATTCACCGATTCATTTGCTGACGAAGATGCTAATGTAATTGCGGCGCCTTTCGAAATGAGTCTGCCGGCTGCAGTGTTTTATTCCTTGTCTTTTGCCGATGGGAACAATGGTACGGTGTTTACCTTAACCGGAACACCGGTGTCTGCCAGCGAAGCGGAAACGGAAGGCTTCCAACAAATTGTAGGAAGCATGAAGCAGGAATTTGGAAAAATATTTAATGTACTTGATTCGTACCTTGGAGAGGTTCAAAAAAAATAAGTTGAACGGAACTATCACATATCTTTACCCTAATGGCAACGATTCCAACTCTCCCTCAAGACATTTTGAAAGGTCATCTTGCAAATACGATTACCTTGACCGACGATGAATTCAATTATTTTCTCACATTTCAAACCCATGTCTTATAAGAAAGGGCAAACTTTGATTACTGCAGGAATGAAGGTTGATTGCGAGTATTTTGTATTGGACGGATGTTTGAAAACATTTTTCACCAATGAAGACTTGAAAATGTACATCCTTCAATTTGCGATGGCCACGTGGTGGGCCTCCGATTACGGTGCATTATATGGAGGAGAAAAAGCAACGGTTAATTTGGATTGTATCACAGATGCGCAGGTATTATGCCTGTCAAGTGCGGACCGTGAGAAACTATGCAAAGAAATTTATCAAATTGAATATTTTTTTCGATGGCGCTCCAACAAAGGATATGTTGCCCAACAAAAACGGCTCTTATCTTTTATGAATAACGATACCAAGGGGCGTTACGAAGAACTGATGAGGATGTACCCTCAGTTGTACAATATCGTACCCAAACAGCTTATCGCCGCCTACCTTGGTGTGTCGAGAGAAACGTTAAGTCGATTGCACTAGTATGATCGGTTTACTAAACTAGCTTTTTTCAGTTGATTTAGTAGAAGCTAATTGAATCTTATCTAGCATCTAAAAGCGCAATGATGTCTTTGGCAACCTGACTGGCTGAAGCCGGGTTCTGTCCGGTAACGAGGTTGCCATCAACAATACTATTTGAAGACCAGGCTGCAGCCTCATGAAATATCGCTCCCTGATTTGTCAGCGCAGTTTGCAGATCGAAAGGAACGTCCGCTGACGCATAGTTTGACTCTTCGACGGTAGTAAATGCAGCAATATTTTTGTTAGCGAGTAGATAGGTTCCGTTGCTGAGTTTTACGTTCAATAACGATACCGGACCA
>JAPSHM010000012.1 GCA_031179845.1 Pedobacter sp. | reverse complement strand
TTCTCTATTAAATATTTTCTGGTTGCCATACTGTTTGTTCTTTTTGACATTGAGGTGATCTTCATGTATCCATGGGCTGTTAACTTTAGAGAAATGGGAATGACAGGCATGATAGAAATGTTCGTATTTATGGGAACATTGTTGCTGGGGTTTATATATGTACTGAAAAAGAAAGCCCTGGACTGGAATTAATCTATTTAGATACGTTCTAAATGCAGATAGCGTAAGCCTTTTGCATCAAAAAATTGTAAATTTGTGGTTCATTCTTTAATGGAATGAGCCTTTTTCGTTTTGTATCATGAGTGACATCAATATAGTAGACGCGCCACCAGGCATTGAAGGATCTGGTTTTTTTGCCACCTCTTTAGATAAAGTTATTGGTTTGGCCCGCTCCCATTCATTATGGCCCTTGCCATTTGCAACATCTTGTTGCGGTATTGAATTTATGGCAACAATGGGTTCTCATTATGATTTTGGCCGTTTCGGGTCGGAACGCTTAAGTTTTTCTCCACGCCAGGCTGATTTACTAATGGTAATGGGTACGATAGCTAAAAAAATGAGCCCTGTTTTGAAACAGGTTTATTTACAAATGGCCGAGCCCCGCTGGGTAATGGCTGTGGGTGCCTGTGCGTCAAGCGGAGGAATCTTTGATACGTATTCTGTTTTGCAGGGTATTGATGAGATCATCCCTGTTGACGTCTATGTTCCTGGTTGTCCACCAAGGCCGGAAGCTATTTTAGATGGCTTCGGTAAAATTCAGGAGCTGGTTAAGAATGAATCTTCCAGAAGAAGGAATTCTGAGCAATACAAGGAAATGTTGGCTTCATACGGAATATTATAATGGCACAAGTAACCAATCAGGAACTAATCGCCCTATTGAGCGAAAGGTTTGGAGATAAGATCACCGGCATTGATGAGCCTTACGGCCTGTTAACTTTTCATACCACGAAAGACGCCATCATTGAAGTGCTTCAATTTTTGAAAGAAGACAGCCTGGCAAATTTTAATTTCCTTACCGATATAACCGCAGTGCATTACCCGGAAAAGAAACTTGGAATTGCTGTAGTATATCACCTGCATAGCATGGTAAAAGGGGTCAGGGTTAGGGTTAAAGTTTTCATTGACGCGCATCATCCAGCTATTCCAACGGCATCTACAATATGGAACGGTGCCAATTGGATGGAACGCGAAACCTATGACTTCTTTGGTGTCAAGTTTGAAGGTCATCCAGATTTAAGGAGAATCCTGAATATGGACGATCTTGACGTTTTTCCCATGTTGAAACAATATCCTTTAGAAGATCCGAATAGAGTAGATAAAAAAGACGAATACTTTGGTAGATAAGTTTATGAATCACAATCAACCAGTATATACAGATAACGATCCGCAGAATGAACTGGTGACCCTCAACCTGGGACCAACTCACCCGGCAACCCATGGAGTTTTCCAGAATGTTTTACAGTTGGACGGAGAACGCATTGTTAGCGGTGTTTCTACCATTGGGTATATCCATCGGGCATTTGAAAAGATCGCCGAACACAGACCATTCTATCAGATCACACCCTTAACCGACCGTTTAAACTATTGTTCATCACCGATCAATAATATGGGTTGGCACATGACGGTTGAAAAACTGCTGAACATTCAAATGCCGAAGCGGGTAGATTACCTGAGGGTGATCATCATGGAATTGGCGCGGATTTCCGATCATATCATCTGTAATACCATTATTGCACAGGATACCGGAGCTACGACCACCTTCTTGTATCTTTTCCAGTTCAGGGAACACATTTACGAGATTTATGAGGAGATCTGTGGAGCGCGCCTTACCACCAATATCGGAAGAATAGGTGGTTTTGAACGTGATTTCAATGAAATCGCCTTCGCAAAGATCAATAAGTTTTTAAAAGAGTTTCCTGTTGCTTTGAGAGAGTTTGAAAGCTTGCTCAACAGAAACAGGATCTTCATCGACCGTACTGCCAAAGTAGCCTGTGTAACTGCGGAACAAGCTTTGGATTATAGTTGGACCGGACCTTTACTGCGGGCAACTGGTGTCGATTACGATGTTCGTGTGAGTGAGCCGTATTCTTCTTATCAAGATTTCGATTTTGAAGTTCCAGTTGGCACAAGTGGGGATATTTATGATCGCTTCTTGGTTCGTAATGAAGAAATGTGGCAAAGTCTACGCTTGATTGAGCAGGCTATGCAAAAATTGAAGAACGAGCCTGAAGGGATTTTCCATGCAGATGTTCCGGAATTCTATTTGCCGGCCAAAGAAGAAGTATATAACAATATGGAAGCACTGATCTATCACTTCAAAATTGTGATGGGTGAAATTGATGCGCCAAAAGCTGAAGTTTATCACGCTGTTGAAGGTGGAAACGGAGAGCTTGGGTTTTACCTGATCAATGATGGGGGAAGAACACCGTATCGCCTGCATTTCAGAAGACCAAGTTTTATAAATTATCAAATGTTTGCGCCCATGAGTAAAGGTATGCTGTTGTCAGATGCCATTATCAACATGAGTAGCATGAATATTATAGCGGGAGAATTAGATGCTTAAAGTAGAAGAACAACAACCTGTTGAGTTTTCGCCGGCTTTAATTGCAAAGTTTGACGAAATTGTAAAAAGATACCCGGAAGGAAAGCATAAATCTGCCTTGTTGCCAATTTTGCATGAAGTACAGGCAGAGCTAGGCTGGTTAAGTGTTGCAGCAATGAACAAAGTTGCCGCATATCTTGACATCCAGGATGTAGAGGTGTATGAAGTTGCATCGTTCTACAGCATGTACTTTCTGAAACCGCAGGGTAAATATGTTTTGGAGGTATGCAGAACCGGACCTTGCTGTCTGGTTGGTGCAGAAAAGCTGATGGGGCATATTGAAAGCAAGTTAGGTGTTAAAGAGAATGAAATCACTCCTGATGGCTTATTTAGCTGGAGAGGAGTAGAGTGTTTAGCCGCCTGTGGATACGGTCCTGTTTTACAGATTGGTCCTGAGTATACATTCTATGAGAACCTCAACGAGCAAAAAGTAGACGAATTGATAGAAGATTTACGCAAAAGATAATGGCCCGTAAACTATTATTAGAACATATAAACGTACCAGGCATCAATACTCTTGATGTTTACCGCGAAAAAGGCGGATACCGTGCTGTCGAAAAAGCTTTGAAGACCCTTACACCTGATGACGTGGTGGAAGAAGTTAAGAAGTCTGGATTGCGTGGCCGGGGTGGTGCAGGATTCCCTACAGGAATGAAATGGAGTTTTTTAGCAAAACCAGAAGGCGTACCCCGTTACCTGGTCTGCAACGCTGATGAGTCTGAACCCGGAACTTTCAAGGATCGGTATTTGATGACACATATCCCACATGCTCTGATTGAAGGGATGATCGTGGCCAGTTTTGCACTTGGAGCGAAAACTTCTTACATCTATGTACGGGGCGAGATGATGCCGCAGATCCGTATTTTGGAAAAAGCAATTGCTGAAGCAAAAAATGCGGGGTTCTTAGGTAAAAATATTTTAGGTTCAGGGTATGACCTTGAACTATACGTTCAACCTGGAGGCGGTGCCTACATCTGCGGAGAAGAAACTGCTTTGTTGGAATCACTGGAAGGTAAACGGGGAAATCCGAGAATTAAACCTCCATTTCCTGCTATTGCAGGATTGTATGGTTGTCCGACTGTAGTTAACAATGTAGAATCTATTGCGGCAGTTGTTCCAATCATTAACGATGGCGGCGATGAATATGCCAAGCTGGGGATTGGTCGTAGTACCGGTACAAAGCTGATTTCTGCTTCTGGTAATTTAGTGAGACCAGGAGTTTACGAGATCGAACTTGGTCTTTCTGTAGAAGAGTTTATCTATTCAGATGAATGGTGTGGAGGTATCGCTAATGGCAAGCGGTTAAAAGCGACCGTTGCCGGTGGTTCATCTGTTCCAATATTACCTGCAAACCTTAGTTTGAAGTTGGCCAACGGTGAGCCGAGACTGATGAGTTACGAATCATTATCCGAAGGTGGCTTTGCTACTGGAACGATGATGGGATCGGGTGGTTTCATCGCTTTTGATGAAGATCAATGTATTGTAAGGAACACCTGGAATTTTTCTCGCTTTTACCATCATGAAAGCTGTGGACAATGTTCACCTTGTAGAGAAGGAACCGGCTGGATGGAAAAAGTATTGCACAGGCTTGAATATGGTCACGGCAAAATGAGCGACATTGACTTGCTGGTTGATGTAGCTAAAAAGATCGAAGGAAATACAATTTGTCCCCTTGGTGACGCTGCAGCCTGGCCAGTTGCCAGTGCGATCAGACATTTCAGAGATGAATTTGAATGGCATGTAAAAGAGCCTATAAAAAGCTTGGATACGAACTATGGATTGGCAAATTATGCTGAACCAATTGCAAAAGCCGTTACAACAGAAAATTAACAACATACAAAAGATATCCTTTAACAATGAGTGATAAAGTTAAGGTAACCATAGACGGAATAACAGTAGAAGTAGCCCCGGGCACCTCTATTCTGAATGCTGCAAGGCAGATCGGAGGAGATATCGTGCCGCCGGCTATGTGCTATTATTCCAAATTAGAAGGCAGCGGTGGGAAGTGCCGTACTTGTATTGTTAAGGTAAGCAAGGGCTCCGAAAAGGATCCCCGCCCAATGCCTAAACTGGTTGCTTCGTGCCGTACTACGGTCATGGACGGTATGGAGGTGATGAACATCACATCTCCAGAAGTCATCGAAGCACGCAGTGGTGTAGTGGAGATGTTATTGATCAACCACCCGTTGGATTGCCCGGTTTGTGACCAGGCCGGAGAATGCGATCTTCAGAATCTTGGGTATGAGCACGGTTTGCAAAAGACCCGATACGAGTTTGAACGCAGAACTTTTGAGCGAATAGACATCGGCGATAAGATCCAGCTACACATGAACAGGTGCATCTTGTGCTACCGTTGTGTGTTTACAGCGGATCAGATCACCAATAAGAGAGTTCATGGAATTCTGAACAGGGGAGACCACTCAGAAATTTCAACCTATATCCAAACGGCGGTAGACAATGATTTCTCAGGCAACATGATTGATGTTTGTCCTGTTGGGGCGTTAACCGATAAAACTTTTCGGTTTAGAAACCGGGTTTGGTTTACCAAGCCAATCGATGCACATAGAGATTGTCCTACCTGCAGTGGCAAAGTTACCTTGTGGTATAAAGGAGAAGACGTGTTAAGGGTTACAGCCCGGAAAGACATTTATGGTGAGGTCGAAGAGTTTATTTGCAATACTTGCCGCTTCGATAAGAAAAAGACCGCAGATTGGGTAATCGAACATCCAACAGTGATCAGTGACACCTCGGTAATTGCGTCTAACCATTATGATACATTGAAGCCATTGCCAGTGATCCAGCCTAATCTGAAACTTCAGCAGGCAAACAAGGTTGAACTCGAAAAAACCACTAAATTCTAATGGATATAGCATTTGTAATAGAAAAATCTGTACTGGTATCTATCATATTTGGCATCAGCTTATTGATTGCCATGTACTCGACCTACGCGGAAAGAAAAGTGGCTGCTTTTTTACAGGATAGGTTAGGGCCCGACAGAGCTGGTCCTTTTGGGATGTTCCAACCGTTGGCAGATGGTTTAAAGATGTTCATGAAGGAAGAAATTGTTCCTGCAAACGCCAGTAAATGGCTGTTTATGGTTGGACCTGGTCTGGCCATGCTGACAGCTTGTATCGGTACTGCGGTTATCCCCTGGGGAAGTCCAATTACGATAGGTGACCGGATCATTCCATTGCAGGTCACAGACATCAACGTAGGATTGCTGTATATCTTCGGAGTAGTTTCTTTAGGGGTATATGGCGTGATGATCGGTGGCTGGGCATCTAATAACAAATACTCATTGCTAAGTGCCATCAGAGCTGCTTCTCAAAATATCAGTTATGAAATTGCTATGGGTCTGTCGATCATTGCACTGCTCCTGGTAACGGGTAGCATGAGTTTGAAAGAAATTGTAGAGACTCAGCATGGCTGGCGGTGGAATGTACTCTATCAGCCACTTGGCTTTGTTTTGTTTATGATCTGTGCATTTGCGGAGACAAACAGGGCGCCTTTCGATCTTCCTGAATGTGAAACCGAGTTAATCGGTGGTTACCACACTGAATACTCCTCTATGAAATTGGGTTTCTACCTGTTTGCGGAATATATTAATATGTTTGTTTCAGCAGCAGTGATGGCAACCTTATATTTTGGTGGATATAACTATCCAGGGATGGATTGGGTACTGGCCAACACCGGTCCCGTAATAGGCCCGCTAATTGGTACAGCAGTGTTCTTTATCAAAATATTTGCATTTATATTTTTCTTTATGTGGGTACGCTGGACCATTCCTCGTTTCCGCTACGATCAATTGATGCATTTAGGCTGGAAGGTATTGATTCCTTTGGCTATAGCGAATATAGTGGTTACCGCAGTGGTGATCGCAGTAATTGAAGGATTTTAACATCCACGTATGTGGTATAATAAGGAGGTTTAATGGAACCATTAACCAGTAAAAAGAAAGTATTAGAACAAAAGCCATTAACGCTTGCAGAGCGAATGTATTTGCCTGCCATTGCTAAAGGCCTGTCTATTACGATGAGTCACTTCTTTAAGAAAGAGGCGACCATCAGGTATCCTGAGGTAGAGCGGGAGTTCTCTACCAACTTCAGAGGGATGCACTCTCTGAAAAGAGATGAAGAGGGAAGAGAACGCTGTACAGCCTGTGGGTTATGTGCATTGTCATGCCCCGCTGAAGCAATTACGATGATTGCTGCTGAACGTAAACCAGAAGAGAAGGATATTTACCGTGAGGAGAAATACGCGTCAGTTTACGAGATCAATATGCTGCGCTGTATATTTTGCGGACTTTGTGAAGAGGCCTGTCCAAAAGAAGCCATTTACCTGGATGGACCTATTGTTCCGTCCGATTATTTGCGTAAGGACTTCATCTACGGTAAAGATAAGTTGGTGGAACCACCATTGAATAAAAAATAAGAAACACACATAGCCTTCAAGCTATTCATATAAACAGTTTAAATATATTATAAATGGGTACATCGGTATTCTATTTTGTTGCCACCTTAAGCGTCATCTTTTCACTGATGGTTATTTTTTCAAAGAACCCAGTGCACAGTGTACTCTACCTGATCGTTACATTTTTTACTTTTACAGTTCATTATATCTTGCTCAATGCGCAATTTTTGGCTGTCGTAAACTTTATCGTTTACATGGGTGCGATCATGGTGTTATTCCTGTTTGTACTGATGTTGCTGAACCTGAACAAAGACAATGAACCGCTTAAATCAAATCTGGTCAAAATAGTTGGAGTAATTGCCGGATGCTGTCTGGTCGTTACCTTAGTGGGCGCATTGAAAGCTACTGCGATTTCCGATCCGGTCGTATTGAGAAACCCAAATCTTGGCCTGGTTAAAAACCTGGGTAAAGAATTGTTTGGTCCATTTATGCTGCCATTTGAGTTGTGTTCTATCTTACTCTTATCGGCAATGGTAGGCGCGATATTATTAACTAAAAAAGAAAAAGCATAATGAGCAACATTACTCAGGAACTACAAGGAGTACCTCTTAACCATTACCTCTGGCTTAGCGCAATCATTTTCACCATCGGTGTAGTAGGGGTTTTAACCCGAAGAAATGCAATCGTTATTTTTATGTCGGTTGAATTGATGCTAAACGCAGTAAACTTATTGTTGACAGCTTTCTCTGTTCACAGCAATGATCCATCAGGTCAGATCTTCGTATTCTTCATCATGACATTGGCTGCTGCCGAAGTAGCGATCGGCCTGAGTATAATCGTGATGGTTTACAGGAATACGCAATCGACAGATATTAATGTGTTAAATCGCCTTAAGTGGTAATTATTAAGAAGAAAATTAGAAGATGATAGATTTAGTTTGGCTGGTTCCCTTGATTCCGCTGTTGGGCTTTGTTATTAATGGCCTTGGCAGAAATACATTGTCGAAAAGTTTAATTGGTTTTATAGGGAGCAGTGTTATATTCATTTCGTTTGCGATCAGTTTGGGCATCTTTTTTGAACTTGGTGCAGATGCTGTTAAATCCCATGAAGTATTTTTGTTCAACTGGATTAGCGCCGGAACGCTGGAAATCCCACTATCTTTTTTGGTAGATCCATTAAGTTCTTTAATGTTACTCATCATCACGGGAGTAGGTTTCCTGATCCATATTTACTCCATTGGCTACATGCATAGTGATGAAGGGTTTGGCAAGTTTTTTAGTTACCTGAACTTGTTTATCTTCTTCATGTTGTTACTGGTTTTAGGCTCAAATTACATTGTCATGTTCATTGGCTGGGAGGGTGTTGGACTATGTTCATACCTGCTGATTGGCTTTTGGTATACCAACAGCAGTTATGCATCAGCAGCAAAAAAGGCTTTTGTGATGAATCGCATAGGTGACCTTGGGTTTTTATTGGGCGTCTTTTTGATCTTCACTACGTTTGGTAGCGTTGAATTCAGTAAGATCTTTCCACAGGCGGGAAATATGTTACCTGGTAATGGTACAATAGCCTTGATCGCATTGTTGTTGTTCATCGGTGCCTGCGGTAAATCCGCACAGTTGCCGCTGTTCACCTGGTTGCCTGATGCAATGGCAGGACCTACTCCGGTATCCGCTCTTATTCACGCGGCTACCATGGTTACAGCAGGAATTTATATGATCGCAAGATCGAACCTGTTGTTTGACCTTGCGCCAATGATTCAGCACATCATCGCAATTGTCGGACTCGCTACAGCCATCGTTGCTGCGATTATTGCTTTGACCCAAACAGATATTAAAAAAGTGCTGGCTTATTCTACTGTCTCGCAATTAGGATATATGTTCTTAGGCCTTGGCGTTGGTGCTTATAACGGCGCTTTTTTCCATGTAATCACGCATGCATTCTTTAAGGCACTTCTATTCCTTTGCGCGGGATCTGTGATTCATGCCTTACACCACGAACAGGATATGCGTCATATGGGCGGCTTGCGTAAAAAGCTACCGCTTACATTTATGACGATGTTAATTGGTACTATAGCCATTGCCGGTTTACCTCCCTTCTCTGGTTTCTTTTCAAAAGATGAAATTCTAGCCCATGTTTATCTGCACGATAAAGTGATGTGGGGAATCGCGGTGTTTGGCGCATTCCTAACGGCCTTCTATATGTTCAGAATGTTGTTCCTGACCTTCTTTGGAAAGTATCGTGGGACCCTTCATGCGGAAGAAAAAATACACGAGTCACCTAAATCTATGACCATACCTTTAATCGTTTTGGCGGTGCTATCAGCGATAGGCGGAATCATAGGTGTTCCAGAAGCATTGGGTGGAAGCCATTGGTTGTCGCACTGGCTTTCGCCGGTTATTAAACATGCAGGTGAATTGCCCGATCATGCAACTGAATACGCATTGATGGGAATTTCAGTTGTAGGCGTTTTAATTTCGATTGCTATTGCCTATGCTAAATATGTTAAGCAAAATCATATCCCCTTGCCAGATGAGGCTAAACGTCCGGCGCTGGCCAGTTTGTCATACCATAAGTTCTATTTTGATGAGATCTATGATGTACTGATCAGAAAGCCGTTAGACGCCATTTCCGGCTTTTTCTACAAGATTGTTGACACGAAAATTGTTGACGGCATAGTAAATGGATTAGGCTGGAGCACTACAGAAGCCAGCAAAGGCTTGAGATTGTTGCAGACTGGTAATGTCGGCTTTTATATCCTGATGATGGTCGTTGGAATCATCTCCTTGTTATTGTATACTTATTTATCATTATAAAAGATCGTTCAGAAAAAGATAATGGAACAACTTTTACTACTTCTCCTATTCTTACCCTTGGTTGGCGCCTTGGTTACCGCATTCTCCGGAAATGCAGCAAAACATGTTGCCCTGATATCGGCAATCGTTTCTTTAACCCTGGCATTGGTTATGGTTTTCAACTTTATACCAGATGCCAGTACACAGTTTGTGGTAAACACGCCATGGATAAAGGATCTTGGTATCAGTTTCCATGTAGGTGTAGATGGAATCAGCATGATTACTATTTTATTAACGAGTGTATTGATACCGCTCATTATTATGACTGCCTATCAGCATCAGTATAAAAAGCCTAATGCATTTTTTGCGTTAATTTTGTTCATGCAAAGTGGTTTGCTACTGGTATTTACTGCCATGGATGCTTTCCTTTTCTATATTGGTTGGGAAGCTGCATTGATTCCAATCTACTTTATCTGTGCAATATGGGGTGGGAAAGATCGCATTAGCGTTAACATGAAGTTTTTTGTGTATACCATTGCGGGTTCATTGTTTATGCTGCTTGGCATCATTTATCTTTATTTACAAAACCCATTAAACAATTTCGATATAACTGCCTTCTATAATTTGAACCTGGATTCGGGTCAACAAGGTTGGGTGTTCTGGTCGTTCTTTATTGCCTTTGCGATAAAGATGCCAATATTTCCTTTTCATACCTGGCAGCCTGATACTTACACTGAAGCGCCTGCTCCAGGAACTATGCTACTATCAGGTATCATGCTGAAAATGGGTATCTATGGCGTAATCAGATGGTTATTGCCGATCGTACCAGGGGGCGTACAGGAATGGGGACAGCTGGCCATCATCCTATCTATCATCGGTGTGGTATACGCGTCTTTGATTGCTTTCACACAAAAAGATGCTAAACGCCTTGTGGCTTATTCGTCAATTGGACACGTTGGCTTAATATCAGCAGGTATCTTCGCTTTGAATGTTCAGGGGATGCAGGGAGCAATGATTCAAATGTTAAGTCATGGAATTAATGTGGTCGGCTTATTCTTTGTGATCGATATTATCGCAAGCCGGATGCAAACGAATAAAATTGCTGAACTCGGTGGCATCGCAAAAGTAGCGCCGAAACTGGCTATAGCATTTCTTATCATTGTTTTAGGAACGGTAGCACTGCCGGGAACAAATGGCTTTATCGGTGAGTTTCTTTTGTTGATAGGTATCTATCAATATAATATTTGGGCAGCAGTATTCGCCGGGTTGACGATCATCTTGGGGGCGGTTTACATGTTCAGAATGTATCAGAACGTCATGTTGGGTAAAACCAACGCCTTAACGATCGGCTTCACTGACATCAAAGGAACAGAGCAGGTAGTGTTGTATATCATTTGTACATTGGTGATTGTATTGGGAGTATATCCCAAACCAATCTTACAGCTTTCGGAAGCGTCAGTACAACATTTAATTGAACAGGTAACACAAAAATTAACATCGGTAAACTAAGGAAATGAATATCATTATAACAATAACTGTTACAGCTTTGGTGGTGCTTTACGCAGGTTTGTTTAAAGCTAAAAAAGCGTTATTACCCATTACCTTACTTGGTTTGCTGACTTCATTGGCTTTTGTGGTGAGTGGTTGGGACATGGACCAAACCTATTACAACATGATGCAGATGGATAATTTTGCATTGGCCTTCACGGGTATTACCGTACTTGGTACCCTACTTATATTTTTACTCACTCAAAACTATTTTGCCGCAAATAGCGACAATATAGCGGAGTATTTTACACTGATCCTTTTCGCCCTTGCTGGTATCGTCATCATGGTCTCCTACAAGAACATGTCAATGCTGTTCATAGGTTTGGAGATTATGTCAGTGAGTTTGTACATTCTTGCGGGCATTCGTAAAAGTAATTTTGCTTCTAACGAGGCTTCTTTAAAATACTTTCTGATGGGCGCCTTTTCTACTGGTTTCCTTTTATTTGGAATCACCCTGATTTATGGTGCTACGGGATCCTTTGATCTTGAAGTGATCAATCAGTATCTGATTACCAACTATCAGCATGTTTCGCCAATGTTCTATCCTGGTATTATCTTGGTGATGATTGGGCTATGCTTCAAAATTGGCGCTGCTCCGTTTCATTTCTGGACGCCGGATGTATATGAAGGGGCACCAACGTTGATTACAACATTCATGTCTACAATCGTTAAGACTGCAGGTTTTGCTGCTTTTCTACGGTTATTTGCTGACACCTTTGCGCCGCTTCATGATTTCTGGATGCCTCCATTGATGATGATCGTTTGTTTAACCCTGGTCGTTGGGAACGTCACTGCTTTATTTCAAAAGCACTTCAAGCGGATGCTGGCTTACTCCAGTATTTCACATGCAGGATACCTACTGTTTTCACTGATCACCCTTACAGGTAATTCATCAAACAATGTGCTGGTATATGCAGCTGCGTATACGTTTGCAACAATAATTGCCTTTGCCGTTCTAATACTGGTAAAACAGAGAACCGGCAATGATCACTTTGATAGTTTCAATGGTCTGGCCAGTCGCAATCCGTTTACTGCAATTGTACTTACCATAGCCATGCTTTCGCTGGCTGGAATTCCACTTACAGCAGGATTTATAGGAAAATATCTGATGTTTTTAAATGTGATGACTGAGTATAAGATTTTCCTGGTTGCCTTTGCGATCTTAAATGCGTTAGTTGGCTTCTATTACTATTTTAGAGTAATTGTTGCGATGTATTTCAAAGAAGGTAATGAAACTGAGCTGCAGGTGCCTGTCCAGTATCAGTTTGTGCTAGTATTTTCAGTTTTGGTTACAGTGTTTTTAGGCATATATCCTTCTGTAATTTTAAATTTGATATAGTAACATCTATAGATAATTATTTGTAGTTTTACGAATAATTGAAATATGCACGATTTCTGGAACTCATTACAGCACTTCATTGATCCCGAAAAATTACTTAAAGAAGGTGGTTTTTACGTTGTAATGTTCGTGATATTTGCCGAGACCGGCCTGTTTTTTGGCTTCTTTCTGCCAGGCGATTACCTATTATTTCTTGCGGGAATGTTTGTAGCTACCGGTAAACTGGATGTAAATATTTACGTCTTGATTTTTGGACTCTGCGTCTCTGCCATTTCAGGTAATTTTGTCGGTTATTGGTTCGGCCGGAAAACTGGTCCGATGCTGTACCATAGAAAGGAATCGTTTTTCTTCAAGCGGCGTTATTTAAAGGCTGCGGAAGCATATTACCACAAGCAGGGGGCATTTGCATTGATCATGGGAAGATTTGTTCCTATTGTTAGAACATTTGCACCGATTTTTGCTGGGGTAGTTAAGTTGGATTTTAGAAGGTTTGCATTATACAACGTTTCGGGAGCATTAATTTGGATTGCCTCTCTGACCTTGCTGGGGTATTTCCTGGGTAAAAGTTTCGAAAAAGAAATTAACGACTATCTATTATATATAATTATAGGTTTTATAGTCATTACTACAATCCCTTTAGTCTTCACATTTCTGAGGAAGAAAGTAGTAAAAGACGACACTGAGAATTTAACACTGAAAAACAAAAATGAGTAAAGACGACCATCACCCGTGGCACAATGTATCTCCAGGCGTAAACCTACCTGAGATCGTTAATGCAATTATTGAAATTCCGAAAGGATCAAAAGCGAAATACGAAATTGATAAAGATTCAAATCTGATCAAATTAGACCGTGTACTGTTCTCTTCTGTAATGTATCCTGCAAATTATGGATTTATCCCTCAAACCTATTGTGACGATAATGACCCGCTCGATATTCTGGTATTATGTTCGGTGGATGTTTATCCTATGACCATCATCGAAGCAAAAGTTATTGGTGTAATGCATATGGTCGACAATGGTGAGCAAGATGATAAAATCATCGCTGTTGCCAAAAACGATATGTCTGTAAATTACATTAATGATCTGGCTGAATTGCCACCTCATGCCATGAAGGAAATTGTAAAGTTTTTCCAGGATTACAAAGCATTGGAAGAAAAACAAGTAACTATTGAACATCTGCTTGGTGTACGTTATGCACACAAAGTGATACAAGAAAGCATAGAGCTTTACGACAAGAAGTTTAGAATTACATCTTAAATGGAAGCATTTAAAATATTTTTTACCTTTTTTCTGGTAGCCCTAAATGGCTTTTTTGTCGCAGCTGAGTTTGCGATTGTAAAGGTTCGGGCTTCCCAGATTGAGATAAAAGCTAAATCCGGTGGACGTGTTGCAACAATAGCAAAACACATTACCCAGCATTTGGACGGATATCTTGCCGCAACACAATTGGGAATCACACTTGCTTCTCTTGGATTAGGTTGGGTGGGAGAGTCGGTTATACACAATATCGTGCATAACCTACTGATCAATTTCGCACTTTCTGAAGTGTATATCACGTCTATCTCTACCGGAATAGCCTTCCTGTTCATTACCGTTATGCACATCGTGTTTGGAGAATTGGCGCCAAAGTCAATAGCCATTCAACGACCTGTCGCAACCACGTTATTTATTGCATTTCCTCTTCAAGCATTTTACTGGTTGTTCAGACCCTTCATATGGGTGCTCAATGGATTCGCCAATGTAGTGCTTAAATTATTTGGCATTTCCAGCATCGGCGGGCATGATTCCGTTCACAGCACCGAAGAGCTGTATTATCTGCTGGATCAGGGAAAAGAAAGTGGCGCATTGGATACCAATGAACATGAACTGATTAGAAACGTATTTGATTTTAATGAGCGTGTAGTAAAAAATATTATGGTTCCCAGGACCAAAATTTCAGGCATTGAGCTTTCCACACCGACAGATGAGGTTGTTCAAAGAATCATATCAGAAGGATATTCCCGCCTGCCTGTATATGACGATATCATTGATAAGATCATCGGAATTGTTCACGCTAAGGACATTATCCCTTTGCTGGCCGACAACAAGGATTGGGCCTTGAGTGATATCATCAGAAAGCCTTTCTTCGTGCCTGAGACTAAGAAGATCAATGACCTGTTAAGTGAGCTTCAGCAAAAACGGATTCAGATTGCAATTGTAATTGATGAATTCGGAGGCACCGCCGGAATGGTAACTCTTGAAGATATCGTAGAGGAAATTGTGGGAGAGATCCAGGATGAGTACGATGAAGAAAAGCCTACTGTCGAGAAGATATCCGATACTGAATTTATCATCAATGCCTATGCAACTGTCTACGATGTAAATGAGCATTTACCGCACGACTTGCCTGAGGATGAAGATTTCGACACAGTAGGCGGATTGGTGTCACATGCTTTTGGAAAGATTCCAGAAGTAGGAGACAGCGAAGAATGCTATGGATACTTGTTTACTATCCTGAAAAAAACAGAACAAAATATAGAAACCATAAAGCTCGAATTGGTGATCAATAAAAGTGATATGGTTGATTTACACTAAAATTGCTGCAATGCATGTTTTTTACACCCCGGACATCCGCTCAAATGAGTATACACTAAGCGAGGAAGAAAGCAGGCATTGCACCAAAGTGTTGCGGTTAGGTGTTGGCGCACACGTATACCTGATCGATGGCATTGGCGGTCTTTATAAGGCTGAAATCGTAAATGAGGGCAAAAGGCAGGTTCTTTTGCAAATAATTGAAGTGCAGCGGGAATATCAGAAACGCAATCACCATCTTCATATCGCCATCGCGCCTACAAAAAATATAGACCGTTTGGAATGGTTTCTGGAGAAGGCCACCGAAATAGGCATTGCCGAAATTACACCGGTGATCTGCGAAAGATCTGAGCGAAAAGTCGTAAAGGAAGACCGCCTATATAAGGTCATTACTTCAGCAGTAAAGCAGTCTCTACAGGCATATCATCCGGTTCTAAATCCGCAGACAAGCCTGGCCGCGTTTCTAAAACAAAGCAACCAAGGCATCAAAATGATCGCACATTGTGTGGACAATGCACCCAGGCAGTTCATCACAGATGTAATACAACCACAACAACGCTATGTAATTCTAATTGGACCTGAAGGTGACTTTACACCCGCAGAAATAGAATTGGCTTTGCAAAACGACTATAAACCCTTAACTTTAGGTAATACACGACTAAGAACAGAAACCGCAGCGCTTGCGGCTTGTTTTGAAGTGAATTACTTAAACAGATGAGGATTAAATTAATACTTCTTATTGTCGTTGTCCTGCAAAGCAGTTTTTGGGTGCCCACCTATAAAATGGGTAAACTTAAATACAATGGTGGGGGCGACTGGTACGCTAACCGCACAGCATTGCCTAATCTGATCGACTTCTGTAATCAAAACCTCAAAACTAATTTTGCTGCGCAGGAAGCAATTGTAGAAGTGGGTAGCCCTGATCTATTCAATTATCCATTTGTTTACCTCACCGGACATGGGAACGTAGTTTTTAGTAGCGACGAAGCAGCTAATCTTCGAAAGTATCTTGCAGGAGGCGGATTTCTTCATATCGATGACAATTATGGGCTCGATGTTTTTATCCGTAAGGAGATGAAAAAAGTCTTTCCCGACTTGTCATTCGTAGAACTGGCAGCCGGGCATCCCATTTACAATCAAAAATTTAAGTTTCCAAACGGACTTCCAAAGATTCATGAGCATGATGGTAAACCTCCAAAGGGATATGCGTTGATCTTGCAGGGACGGGTGGTTTGTTATTATACCTATGAAAGCGATCTCGGTAATGGTTGGGAGGATTTGGGGACTTATCCCGGCGATACCCAGGAAAAACGGATAAGCGCGCTTAAAATGGGCGCGAACTTGATACAGTACGCATTAACACAATAGCTATGAATGTAAAAGTAAATGATCGCTACAATTTCGAAATTGAAATTGAAAAGAAAGTGCTGAAGTTGAATGGCACAGAATTATCAGTAAATGCCGAGGAACTACCCGATGGACATACCCATATCATTTACCAAAACAAATCTTATAACGTAGAGTTGGTTTCTGAAGACCGGACGCAGAAAAGCAGCGTCGTCAAAGTAAATGGTACAATTTACCACGTTTCCCTGGAAGATCAATACGACATGTTGCTCAAGCAACTGGGGTTGGACAGTATAAAGAATAGTAAAATTCAAGAGATTAAAGCTCCAATGCCTGGCCTGGTATTAAATGTAATGGTGCAGGAGGGGCAAGAAGTTAATAAAGGAGACAATTTACTCGTGTTGGAAGCTATGAAGATGGAAAACATTATTAAGTCGCCGAGTGATGGCCTGGTTAAAAAAATCCTGGTAAATAAAGGCATGAAAGTAGAGAAGAACGAAATTCTGATAGAGTTTGCTTAGTTTTCTTCCATAAAAAAAGGAGCAGTATTACCTGCTCCTTTTTTTATGGAAGAAAAGTTTGTAACTATTTTCCGCGAAATGCTTTTGCTGGTTTGTTCTTGAACTGACGTTTTCCGCTCGATCTGATCTCCGGTGCTCCCAACATGGTCATTGCGCACCTAAATCCGATGTCCGCAGTCGACTCATCCTGCTGCAAAAATCTTCTTGAGGCTGGATTTAGCCATAAGGCTTGATCGTTCCATGAACCGCCTTTGAATACCCTCGACTTATCGTTAATCAATGTCGTCTCGCCATACAGCTCAGTTTGTGGATCTCTGTATCCGCGCTGGTCGGCGTAGGTGTTCTTTGCTGAGTCTACAGACTGGGTTGCCGCCGCTTGTTTCTCCGCCCAGGTTTGTTTTTTTGCATAGAGGGCATCAGTCATTACCGGTCTGTTATATTTATCGATTTCAATACGTCCAGTGGTTGGATCTGCGATCTTTTTGTCCTGGTAAAGATTTCCCCGATATGGGTTGAAAGCATCGGCAGCCTCAAAAGTGTTAGAACGATATACATCGGCTACCCACTCATTTACGTTTCCAGCCATATTGTAAAGTCCGAAATCGTTCGGGGTATAGGATCTTACATCCACCGTAATACTTCCCTTATCATTTAAGGAACCGCCTACACCCATATAATCTCCTTTAGTTCGTTTAAAGTTGGCCAGGATTAATCCCCTGGTGCTTTTTTTTGGAGAACTTAAACCTAAACCGCTCCAAGGATAAATTTTGTTGTCGGCAATGTTTTCATATTCGGTATTTCCGATCAAACCAAGTGCTGCGTATTCCCATTCAGCTTCGGTAGGTAAACGGTAAGGTTGTTTTAGTATACCATCTTCAAGCCTAACATTTCTTGTAGCAGCGTTTTTACCTCCACCAGCAGCAGCATTAGCTGGGTTCAGGTCTTTCATTGCCTTTTTCCCTTTATCATCATGCAAGCCACCTAAATAGGTCTCTGTACTGAACGGCCCGGTTGTATTGGTTGACGCGTTAGCTGTACCTTTTGCACCGCCATTTAAATCTTTAAAGGTGGTCATATAACCGCGCTCGCGGAGCAAGAATTCGTTTACTCTATCTGTTCTCCATTGGCAGTATCTTTCTGCCTGCTCCCAGGTTACCCCAACGACAGGATAATCCTGGTAAGCCGGGTGCCTCAGGTAATTACCTACGTAAGGCTCATTATAGGAAAGCGGTCTGCGCCAAACTAGCGTATCCGGCATCTCATTGTAATAATACTCGTAGTCTTCCGGGAAATTTGTGCCGATCCAATTGAGGTACTCCAACCAATTCGTATTGGAGACTTCAGTTTCATCCATGTAAAAAGAGGAAACAGTAGTTTCTCTTTTATGATTGTAAGAGCTTAGTTCCTGTCCGGGCACATTAATGGCACTGCCACTCATCACGAAGACCCCAC
Source organism: Pedobacter sp. (assembly GCA_031179845.1). Taxonomy (GTDB): domain Bacteria; phylum Bacteroidota; class Bacteroidia; order Sphingobacteriales; family Sphingobacteriaceae; genus Pedobacter. The sequence continues at coordinate 11,128 of JAPSHM010000012.1, read as the reverse complement.
CTTCTATTTCGACCAATCCGGGACCTGGGCCTCGTTTAAATTTCTTGTTAACAACAAAACCACCATATTCCTGTTTGTTGTAGGCCATTCCGGTCTTATCAGATGATGCTGATTTTGATTTACAGGAAACTAAAGAACCAATAATGAGTAAGGAAATAAGTGAAAATAAGGATGTTTTTTTCATTTAATTATAGTATAATTCGATCTCAGAGCGTTATAATAATTTTGTAAAATTCCCTTTAACACTTCTAACAGTTAAAATTACACAAAAAAACGTTTAAGCTGCAAGAACATAATTAATAAAATTGAAATTACCTGGTGATTAAAACTGCCCGTTAGCCCTCAAAACTTTGTTTTTTATAAACACTATGTTAACTTGCATTCCTTTAAGTGTTCAAATTATCTAAGCCAATGAATTTAGGGTGTCTGGTTAAAACTGCTTTAAGCATATTTTCTTTCCTGGCAGTTTGCACCGGTCTGCGTGCTCAGGAAGGCGCGGCAGATACCCAGTCCAATGGCAGTCAGCCCAACAACATCATAACGGCCGTACCTTTTTTGCTGATCACTCCTGATGCCCGTTCTGCCGGCATGGGCGATGCCGGTGTAGCGGTTCAGCCCGATGCAAATTCGATGGCGATAAATCCTTCAAAACTTGCTTTTCTAAATAATAAATTCGGGTTCGCGTTTTCTTATAGTCCCTGGTTGAAAAACTTGGTGCCTGATGTAAGTTTGAGTTATTTAAGTGGATTTTATAAGCCTGATGAAAAGACAACACTAGGGGCATCCTTAAGGTACTTAAACTTAGGGGAAATCCAATTGACAGATGTGAATCAGCAGGATCTGGGCATATATAGTCCGAATGAACTGGCCGCTGACTTGATTTACTCGAGGCGAATGAGTGAATCATTCTCATTGGGAACATCCATACGGTATATCTATTCAAATCTTACCTCAGGACAGTTTTCATCCGGGCCGCAAACAAATGCAGGAACCGCTTTGGCAGTTGATGTATCGGCCTATTTCAAAAAACCAACGAACTTTTTAGGTACTGATGCCGTTATATCTGCGGGAATAAATATTTCCAATATTGGAACAAAAGTTAGTTACTCGGACAATTCGCCTGATTTCTTTCTGCCTACAAATCTTAAACTTGGTGGAGCCGCTACTTTCTTTACTGACGACTACAACCAATTCACATTTGCGCTCGATCTGAATAAGCTGCTTGTACCTACTCAACCATTCTATGACGCAGATGGGAATATTTTAGCAGGGAAAGATCCTGACCGTTCTGTACCGGCAGGAATCTTCGGATCATTCAGCGATGCACCAGGTGGTTTCAAAGAAGAATTAAAGGAAATAAATATCGGTGTCGGAATGGAGTATTGGTACAATCAGCAGTTTGCATTCCGGACTGGGTATTTCTATGAAAGCCCCGATAAAGGGAACAGGCGATACTTTACGCTTGGGGCAGGACTAAAATACAATGTGTTTAATATTGATTTTGCTTATCTGCTCGCGAATACAGGAAAGAGCCCCCTGGCAAATACGCTGAGGTTTACCATGCTCTTTAATTTTGGAACGCCGGGAAATTAAGTAACCCCTGATTTTTATCACTTTCCGACCGGGCAAATACATGGGCTCAAGAAGAAAATACAAGAGAAACGATACATTGAATTACAAAAGGCAGGCGTTAAAAAGTACACATAAATTACACGGAAAAATAGGATAATGAAGATTAAGGTAGGTTTTGGATTTGATGTGCACCAGTTGAAAGAAGCGCATCCATTTATTGTAGGTGGGGTTCAATTGGACCATCATAGTGGTGCTTTTGGGCATTCTGATGCAGATGTTTTGTTGCACGCCATTTGTGACGCGTTGCTAGGTGCGGCCAACTTACGGGATATTGGCTACCACTTTAAAAACACTGATCCGCGTTGGAAAGGGATCAGCAGTTTGATATTATTGAAGGAAACGGTCAGGCTTGTGAACGAAAAGGGTTACGAAATCAGTAATATTGATGCAATGCTCTGTATTGAAGCGCCAAAAATTAATCCACATATTCCGGCTATGCAGGAGAATATCGCGCAGTCCGCTGGCATCTCGACAGACGATATTTCTATCAAAGCGACAACTAACGAACAGATGGGATTCATCGGTAGGGAAGAAGGGGTTGTTGCCTATGCGGTATGCCTTCTACAGGGGGTGAAATAACGGTGAAAAATAACCATTCTTCTCCGGGGCTGCATTACTCCGCTGAAGGGCGAAGAAAGCTAGGCCGCATCGAAGAAGGCAATTTTTCTTTCAACAAGGAGGTGAAAAATAACCATTCTTCTCCGCGGCTGCATTACTTCGCTGAAGGGCGAAGAAAGCTAGGCCGCATCGAAGAAGGCAATTTTTCTTTCAACAAGGAGGGGAAAAATAACCATTCTTCTCCACGGCTGCATTACTTCGCTGAAGGGCGAAGAAAGCTAGGCCGCATCGAAGAAGGCAATTTTTCTTTCAACAAGGAGGGGAAAATAACTATTCATCTCCGCGGTTGCATTACTCCGCTGAAGGGCGAAGGCCACATTGAAGAAGGTAATTTTCTTTTAGCAAGGAAACAGGGCTTGTGCTATATGTTCTGCAGCCCTGCATTTCAAAATAGGTGTTTCGGGAAAGGTAGTCCGTTATTTGGTAAGGGAACAAAAGAATTTACGACTGTGATCACTGACTGCAGAAGAAAACTATGCGCCCTCTGTTTTACACTTGCCAGGAATGGGCTGACTAAGAAAATTACCTTCTCAGAGAAGGCCTAGGCGCTCTTTGCTCCTTTTCAGGAGCCTAAGAGATGCCAGACTTCGAAGAGAATGGTTGTTTTCTACTCTAAAAAACCGAATTTCCCTCTGTTATAATCACTGATAGCTTGTTGTATTTCCTGTTCAGTGTTCATCAAAAAGGGTCCGTATTGTGCAATGGGCTCATCAATCGGCTCGCCGCTAAGTATCAGTATGACGCTGTTTTCAAGGCCTTCAATTTCAATTTCGGTCCCTTGATTTTCGAAATGCACAAACTCATTTGACCGTGCTGTTTCCACTCCATTTATTTCGATACTACCTTCAATAACCAAAAAACCTGTATTGTAATTTTCCGGCAGGCTGATTGAAGCTTTTCTACCTTTCTTCAAGCGGACATTGAACACATTGATTGGGGTAAAAGTACTAGCAGACCCATTGGTGTCTTTATAGCTACCGGCAATGACATCAACGGTACCGCTGTCGTCAGGCAGGGCATACTGTGCAATTTCCTGGCGCCGAATGCCCTGATATTTTGGGTTTGACATCTTGTCCTTTGCCGGCAAGTTGACCCAAAGCTGCACCATCTGGAAATCGCCCCCCTTTTTGCTATACGCATCTTCATGATATTCTTTGTGCAATATTCCAGCACCAGCAGTCATCCATTGCACATCTCCAGGATAAATTACTCCACTGTTACCAGCACTATCATGATGCGCTATTGCGCCATGATAAGCGATGGTCACTGTTTCGAAGCCTCTGTGGGGATGCACTCCCATTCCACGAGGTTCATTCCTCGCCGAAAATGATATCTTGGCATTGTGGTCGAGTAAGAAGAAAGGGCTCATTTTAATTCGATTCCCATTGGGAAAGAAATTGTGTACCCTAAAGCCATCGCCGACCATATGAGGTGCCGGTGCAGTTAGCACGGCCGACACCCTTTTTTTAGCTATTTCCATTTTGTTTCCTTTTTGGCAGGACGCTGATTTAATTTAATCAGGCTTGTTTTGATCAGGCTTGTTTTATAAATTGTAGCTCACCGACAATCTTCACTTCTTCACTTACCATTACACCACCAGTTTCTAAGGCAGCATTCCATACCAAACCGTAGTCTGTTCTGTTTATTTTTCCGCTGATTGTAAAACCTGCTTTCGTATTTCCCCATGGATCAGTTGCGATACCGCCAAACTCGACAGCTAATTTCACTGGTTTGGTTACACCTTTGATGGTAAGGTTACCAACCAGGGTATAGTCGTCGCCCTCCTTTGTAAAGGAAGTGGATTCGAATGTGATTTTAGGGAATTGATCAGCGTCAAAAAAGTCGCCACTTTTTAGGTGATTGTCGCGGTCCGTATTGCCGGTATCAACCGAGCTGGCGTCTGCCTCAAAATTAATCTGCGCGTGATCAAAGCTATCAGATTCCGAGGTTATAGAGGCGTTTAGAACTTTGAGGCTACCGGTTACAGTAGTGATCATTAAGTGCTTTACTTTGAATTGGAGTTCACTGTGTGTAGGGTCTAAAACCCAGTTTGTAGTTGCCATAATACTTTGTTTTTGATTAATTTATAATTGACAACACAAAAATACAGCGATATGTTTAGAGGGACATTGATGTATGGTAAGAAAGTGATTACGTCCTGAAATGCTTGTGAGCCAGATCTTTTCGAACCCTGCTCAATGATTCGGGAGTAATTCCCAAATAGGAAGCAATCATCCACTGGGGAACCCTCAGTGTTAGATTTGGGTAGAGTTTAATGAAGTTGAGGTAGCGTTCTTCTGCGGTTGCGCTCAGTAGCATATTGATCCGTTTCTGCATAAACCTGATAGAGTTATTGAGCATGGTATGATTTAGATCATGCATGCAGGGAACAATTTTTGCGGCTTCATTGAAATAGTCTTTTGAGATCAGGATTGCTTCGGTTGGTTCGATGGCGTCAATAAAAAACTCTGAAGCTTCGTTGAAAAGCATCCCATTCCGGTCAGACAACCACCATTGTGAAGGGGCAAACTGTATAATATGCGTTTTCCCTTTGCTGTCGATGGAATAACTGCGTAATAGCCCGGTTAACACAAAATAGCCATGTGTTGAAACCTCCCCTTTCATAAGGATCAGTTCATTCTTTTCAAATTTTTTGATTTTAAGTTTGTCAGAGATCAATGCAAACTGCTCGTCTGTCAATGCAACTTTGCTTTGTAAATAGGCTTTGAACTGTGCTAGCATCGGATTATAGATAGAATCTATTTCTTACTTGTGTTGATATTAGAAAAATCTACGCCGCATTTACAATTGGAAGCACAGCCTCCACCTTTCGGAGATACAGCAGCATAAATCACCCGTCCGATATAAAAAATCGCCGCAGCAAAAAGTAAGATCACCAGAATAACTTGAACATCCATAATGACAAAAATAATAAGGCTAATGGCAACCGGGGTCTGTTGAATGTAATTTTACGTGCGAAAGTTGCTAAAATGCGCCGCACTTTTATTCATTTTAGGTTGATTAAATCGGCTAAAAACTCAATGCTTTAGGCTAATCGCTTGATATATCGATATTAAACCGCTATCTTTGCGCCAAAAATTATACGCATTTTATGCAAAAAATTAGAAATATAGCTATCATAGCCCACGTTGACCACGGTAAAACTACACTGGTTGATAAGATCTTACATTCTTGTTCAATCTTCCGTGATAACGAGCAAACAGGAGATTTAATACTTGACAACAATGATCTGGAACGTGAGCGTGGAATTACCATCGTATCTAAAAACGTTTCCGTACAGTATAAAGATGTAAAGATCAACATTATTGATACCCCTGGTCACGCCGATTTCGGTGGTGAGGTTGAGCGTGTATTGAAAATGGCTGATGGCGTGCTGTTATTGTGTGATGCTTTTGAAGGTGCAATGCCTCAAACGCGTTTTGTAACGCAAAAGGCTTTAGCTTTAGGATTGAAACCAATTGTAGTAGTAAATAAGGTAGATAAGGAAAATTGCCGCCCGGAAGAAGTTTATGAGCAGATCTTTGAACTGTTCTTCAACTTAGAAGCGACAGAAGATCAGTTGGACTTCCCGGTAATCTATGGTTCATCTAAACAAGGATGGATGAGTACAGACTGGAAAGTGCCGACTACTGATATTTTTGCACTTTTGGATGCGGTAGTTGCAAACATTCCACCGGCACCAACAAACGATGGTACTTTACAGATGCAAATCACCTCACTTGATTACTCATCATTTGTAGGTCGTATTGCAATCGGTCGTGTACACCGTGGTGTAATTAAAGAAAACCAACCGGTTACTTTAATCAAACGTGACGGTAAAATGGTGAAATCAAGAGTAAAAGAACTTTATACTTTCGAAGGTCTGGGCAAGATCCGTACTGAAGAAGTAAAGTCTGGCGATATCTGCGCTGTTGTTGGTATTGACGGTTTCGATATTGGTGATACCATTGCTGATTTCGATGCTCCTGAGCAATTGCCGGTTATCAAAATTGATGAGCCGACGATGAACATGTTGTTCACGATCAACAACTCACCGTTTTTTGGTAAAGAGGGAAAATTTGTTACTTCTCAGCGGATCAGAGAGCGTTTATATAAAGAGATGGAGAAAAACTTAGCCCTTAAAGTGGTTGAGACAGAATCTCCTGATTCTTATTTAGTTTATGGAAGGGGTATCCTGCATTTATCGGTACTTATCGAGACCATGCGTCGCGAAGGTTACGAAATTCAGGTAGGTCAGCCACAGGTTATCGTTAAAGAGATTGACGGTAAGAAATGTGAGCCGATTGAGACATTGATCGTAGATGTTCCAGGTGAAGTTGCTGGTAAAGTTATTGAATTGGTAACTCAGCGTAAAGGTGAACTATTGGTAATGGAGCCGAAAGGCGATTTGCAGCATCTTGAGTTCGAGATCCCGTCACGTGGTATCATCGGTTTAAGAAATAACGTGTTGACTGCAACCGCAGGTGAAGCAATTATGGCACACCGTTTCAAATCTTACGAGCCTTGGAAAGGTACTATCCCTGGACGAATGAACGGTGTACTTGTATCTATGGATAAAGGTAATACTACTGCTTATTCAATCGATAAATTACAAGACCGTGGTCGTTTCTTCGTTGATCCAGGTGTGGATATTTATGAAGGTCAGATTCTTGGTGAGCACATTCGTGACAACGACTTGGTGATCAACATCGTTAAAGGTAAAGCATTGACCAATATGCGTGCTTCGGGTACGGATGATAACACCCGTATTGCACCAGCGATCAAATTCTCCTTAGAGGAAGCGATGGAGTATATTCAGGCTGATGAATACATCGAGATCACACCTGCAAGCATGCGTTTACGTAAAATCTATCTTACAGAAAATGAGCGTAAAATCAACGCTAAGAAATTCGTATAGAAAGTAATCTAAAATAACTAAAGAGGGTGTATCATAATATGATCACCCTCTTTTTTTGTGAATCTTATTTTGGTCAGATCAGGTCTGCTGACCGGCTCTCATACGAATGTTATACGGACACTATACGGGTTATCCTGTTTAACATCCGTTCAAAGCGGTTCAATAGCCGTAAACTGCCGGGTTAATAACCATATAGAGTAAAGCAATCGTTCCTGTAACGAGTTCTTGTTTTAATAAACTCTGATAGCATGTTTTATTGTTTTTTATTGGGCGATAAATATTTTCCGATAGTCTTATTGAGCAGGCCGTTGATGTCGTCGGATAATTTAAGTGAATACGCGGCGCCAACGAAAAGCAAGGTCAATATTGTTGTACGCATCATGCCATCTAAAATGAAACTGGGAAGCGTTGGTAACAGGTTTGTTAGCAGATAAGCGGCAGCGCCACAAATTATAGCCAGCAGAGTTTTGAGACTAAAAGGCTGCATCTTAAATAGAAATAGGATAAACAGGAACCGGGCAAGATTGAAGATCAGGTAAGTCATTGCCGAAGCAATGGCTGCTCCAGTTATTCCATAAAGCGGTATGAATATAAGATTTGCAGCGATTATTATGCCAATTAAAGCGACATTAAAAAAAGATTCGTACTTGTAAAACTTCGAAGTGGCTAAAATTACACCGTTAACACCTGTCGAGGCATCAATTAAATAGGCAAGGCCCACAAAGAAAATAACATATTGCCCTTCGGCATATTCTGGCGGAAGGATGGCGTAAATGTTGTCGATATTTACCCAAATCAATAGAAAGAGGAATAGCGTAGTGACGAGTTGGGTGATGCAGCTTTTACGATAAACGGATTCGATCTCCTGCATGTTTCTATTTTTCCAGGCCTCTGCTATTACCGCATAAGCGATTCCGTGCAGGGAGCGGGCTGGCAAACTGATGATTGATGCAAAAGCAAAGGCTAAGGTGTAGATGCCTGTGGTGCTAAGGCCAAATTTCTCGATGATCATGTACTTATCTACATTTTCGATAATAAAAGGAGAAGCTCCGGTAAGTATTCCAAAACCACATAAATGGATGATCTGCTTTCTTAATGGTTTGTCAATGAATTTTAAGTTGAGACGGAATGACAATTGCTTACGCTTATACAAGCGATACGCGATCATTCCGGTCGGAATTATACTGGAAAGCAGCCAAAGCCACATGAAGATTTCAAAGGTAACAAATGGAAAGAACAGCAGTAACAACGCAATTAAAATAAAAATTCTCTTGGTAAACTCTCTTAGTATCTTGCCTGCGACCGTATCATAGAGCATTCTTGAATAGAGCTCAAAAATATTGAAGAACAACGTGAAAAACGTGAGGGGAATAAGTTGCCAGTAATATTTCGAAAAGAGCGAGTTTTCGGAATGCTTTTCCTGGACGATCAGATCTTTAAAAAAATAGGCAGCGATACAAAAAAGGACAAAGCCGATCAGGCCGACCAGACAGGCCAGTCCAAGGTACCCGTTATGCTGTTTTTTCTCATCCCTGAAGTAAGGAAAAATCCTTGCAGTCGCATTGAAACCAAGAATGCTGATCTGAGCAAACAAAATGGAAAAAGGAGTGAGTACCCCAAGCAACCCAAACTGCTCCAGGGTAAGCACATGCGGTTGGATCAGATAAATCGAAAGAAAACCGATCAGCACCCCTAAATAAGAATAAAATGTTCCTTTTAATGTCTGCTGCTGAATAATACCCATCCGTATACGCGTAGTGTTGAACTTAGATCCGTGTTTTTAGTTGTTTAATGCATCTGTCACCTTGTAATATGTACCGATATGTTGTAAACTTGCAAGGATAAGATGGCAAATATAACATATAAAATCTGTGTGTTGATTGTTACCTATAACGACAGGTGGCAATTTTTAGAACAGGTTCTTCGCAGGGTCAGAACGCTGGAGGGGGTGGCAAATGTTGTCGTAGTAGATAATGCATCTGCTTATGATGTGGCCGACTCATGCCGTAAACTTTCCGATTCAAGAATCGAGGTGATCACGAATGCTGAAAATCTAGGGTCGGCTGGTGGCTATAAAGCCGGACTGAAATATTTTGTGGATAAGACAACGGCCGAATTTGTCTGGCTTTTAGATGATGATAATTTGCCCGAGCCGGATGCACTTCAAAAGTTGATCGATACCTGGGGCAATATTCCAGGAGCAGAAGATTATAAGGCATTGTTCTCCTTGAGACAAGACCGAGCGCAACATATAAAAGTGGCCGAAGGGGAAAATGCAGATAGGTTCTTTCTTGTCAAAGATAGTTTTATGGGCTTCAACTTGCTTAGGGTGCCAGTTAATCAGTATTTGAAGTTGAGAGATAAATTTACAACACCGAAGGCGTTGAAGGACAAAGCAAAATTGCCTTATGCGCCATATGGTGGAATGTTTTTTCATAAGAAAATAGTGGATCTGATTGGTTATCCTGATGAAAGGTTCTTTGTGTACGCTGATGATTCCGAATATACTTACAGGATTACTGCAAAAGGCGCCGTCATATGGCTAATCCCTGCAAGTCAGATCACAGATATAGATAAATCCTATGGGGTTAAATATGTCAAGCACTTTTATAGTTCCATCTATTTAGATCTGTGGAGTTTTCGCACGTACTACCAGGTGCGAAACAGCGTTTACTTTTTCAACCAGATCAATGTTAGGAACAAACCATTATATCAGGTCAATAAATGGATCTTTTTAAAAATGCAATGGATGATTAGCCGGATTACCAGCAAGCAGGAAAATTATAAGCGGCTATTGACAGCTGTTAACGATGGTTTAGCAGGCAGACTTGGTATTATAAATCCAGAAAAATATAGTTAAATTTGATTATTATCTAATTTATTGCGAATGCAGAATTTTGCTCCCATTGCCCTTTTTGTTTACAATCGACCTGAGCATACGCGCAGAACCCTTAACTTTCTTCAAAAGAATTACCTGGCCGAGGAATCAAGGTTGTTCATATTTTCGGATGGCGCACGCGCCGGAGAAGAAGATAATGTAAAGGCAGTAAGGGAATTGGCAGCAAGCATTACTGGCTTTAAGTCTGTCGAAGTTGTGGCGAGGGAAAGCAATTATGGATTGGCGAACTCCGTTATTGATGGGGTGAGCAGGTTATGTACGGCTTACGGAAGGGCAATAGTATTTGAAGATGATGTTCTGACATCGCCATACACGCTGCAATATTTCAACGATGCACTGATTAAATATCATGACATTGAAAAAGTAATGCATGTTACAGCGTACATGTATCCAATTCGCCAGGCAGACTTACCTGAAACGTTTTTTCTAAGAATAGCCAGTAGTCAGGCCTGGGCCACATGGGATCGTGCCTGGAAAAACTTCGAACCTGATATTGATAAGCTCATTGGTCAATTTGATGATCAGGCAAAGTCGCAGTTTGAGCTTGAAGGAGCAATGAACTTCTGGAAACATATGATGGAATTCAAGCATGGCCGAAACAATTCCTGGGCAATCAGGTGGTATGCCTCTGTTTTTTTAAACAAGGGATTATCTGTAAATCCAGCTTTGTCCTTAATTGAAAATATTGGACATGATGGGTCCGGGGTACATTCGGGGGTAAGTACGATCTACAAAGGAGCAATTAATAAGTCCCGAATAGCGGAATTCCCGGATAAGTTGGTAGAACATAAGCAAGGCTACCAGGCCGTGCGTCACTTCTTGAAACACCGGAAAGGGACTTATCTACAACGAGGATTGCGCTATTTGAATCATGTATTTACTAAATTTAAAATGAAACGCGCATAGCGCATAAAAAGGAGGCGCAGATTGAAAGTTGTACATCTGAATACATATGAAGGAAACGGTGGAGCGGGGAGAGCTTGTTTAAGGCTGAGCGAAGCACTCAAGGCAACTGGCGTATCATCAAAAGTAATGGTGTATTTCCAATTTAAGGATAGTGC
>JAPSHM010000170.1 GCA_031179845.1 Pedobacter sp. | reverse complement strand
CCCAGGTGGAAATCAGAAGCAAAATATATGTCCTTTTTCATTAATCGGAACAAAGATAAATAAAATATCCGCTCTGCTCTTTTCATATAATCTACAGATTATGTAGATTATTTTTAAATAACATCGTTTTTAAAACAAAAGTTCGTAAATTCGCACAAAATTTAAACTATGATTTCTACTGATATAGCCATCATTGGCGCCGGACCTGTAGGTTTATTTGCGATATTTGAAGCCGGTTTATTGAAAATGCGCTGTCACTTAATTGACTATTTGCCACAGGTTGGCGGACAGCTTTCTGAAATTTATCCAAAGAAACCAATATATGATATTCCCGGTTATCCAACTGTTCTAGCTCAGGAATTGATTGACAACCTTATGGAACAGGCTAAGCCTTTTCATCCTGGCTTTACCTTGGGAGAACGTATTGAAGGTTTAGAAAAACGAGGTGAAGGTGATTTTGTACTGACTACAAATATGGGTACGATCATAGAGTCTAAGGTTGTTGTTATCGCCGGCGGATTAGGTTGTTTTGAGCCACGTAAACCCGCTGTAGCCGGATTGGAGCAATTTGAGAACGGAAGAGGGGTAAACTATATGATCCTTGATCCTGAAAAATATCGAGGACAGAAAATGGTTATTGCTGGAGGAGGCGACTCGGCCCTTGATTGGACCATCTTTTTAGCAGATATCGTTGACGAGCTGACACTCGTTCACCGTAGTGAGAGCTTCCGTGGTGCTCCTGATTCTGTCAACAAGGTAATGGATCTTGCAAGTAGCGGAAAGATCAACCTGGTATTGAACAGCAACCTGAATTCAGTGTCCGGTAACGGCAAATTGGAAAGCGTTGAACTGATCCACAATAAAACACTTGAAACGAGTGCAGTGTCTGCGGATCACCTTATTCCATTATTTGGTTTAAGTCCTAAATTAGGCCCAATCGAACAATGGAACTTAAACATCAGCAAAAGCGCAATAGAAGTTAATACTGACGATTACTCAACCAATATCCCGGGTATTTATGCCATTGGTGACATCAACACTTACACCAACAAGCTGAAACTTATTCTATGTGGTTTCCATGAAGCTGCTTTAATGAGCCATAGCGCGTATCAATACATGAACCCAGGAGTTAAATACACCATGAAATACACCACTGTTAACGGCGTATCAGAATTTTAAACATGGAAGAGAACAACATTACCGTACACGTACAGAATCCAGACGGCACTTTAACTGCGCTTGATGCGCCTGTTGATATGGGCTTGAGTCTTATGGAATATTTGAAAGCTTGTGAATACGACATCCTCGCTACCTGTGGCGGAATGGCACTTTGCGCTACCTGCTGCGTAGACGTTTTAGAAGGCCAGGATAAACTAAATGAAATGTCTGACGATGAATATGCTATGTTGGATACATTACCCGATGTATTGCCAAATTCAAGGTTGGCCTGTCAGCTGCAATTAAACGCTGCTATGGACGGACTGGTAGTTAAGTTGCATCACGCAGAATAAGCAGAATACGTTATTGATCGATATCTACAGCGGCAGCCATTGTTTTCACAGGGCTGCCGATTGTTTTATACTCGCCTTCTCCTCTTAGTATGGCCATCATTTTATTGCTGTCGTTCAGCAAAATCTTTGCGGCATTAAGTTCCTCATCGTACTGGAACGCCTGCGTGGCCTTCCCTTTTTCATAATAATACCGGCTCACAATTTGCGTCTCCAACATTTTTCTTATTTCGGTCTTGTGGCTTTTTAGTTGCATAATTTTAGACTCCACTAATTTGGTCTTAAGTTCATCAAGCTCCGATTTAACTGCGGGCAGTTTGTTATCTTTATCTGCCTCAGCCCGAAGATCTGCAATTAACCTTTCCGCAGTTGAAACGTAGGCGTAATCTTTCCCTGCCAAAGAACTTACGAACTCATTGAATTCATTTTCTGTTAGCTGGAAATTTGCAGCGGCTGCGATATTCTTATTGTTTTTTTTGTAGTTATTGGCAAAATCGAAAAAAAGATGCTTATTGACCAATGAGATAGCCACCGGACTAGGTTTAGTCGAATTCACCACCACATCAGGATAGATTCCACTCCCATCATATACGTTCCGACCTATTTTTGTGTTAAATCTTGTCATCAGTGAATCAGCAATTTTCAACGTTTCACCATTGAAATTCTTATGCGCGTAATCCATCGCCTGAATACATCTTCCTGAAGGCGTAAAGTACTTTGCCACGGTAACCTTCACCAAGCTATTATAAGGCAGATTAAACGTCTGTTGCACTAATCCCTTGCCATAGCTCCGCTGGCCTACAATTATCGCTCTGTCGAGATCTTGCAATGCGCCTGCAACGATTTCTGAGGCTGAAGCCGATGCGCCGCTAATTAATACGACTAATGGAATCTTAGGAAATAACGGTTGGTTGAGTGTTCTGTAACTAATCGTCTTTTGTGGGTTTCTGCCTTTTTGAGTAACGATCAGCACATCTCTGTCTACAAAGATGTTAACAATCTTAACGGCTTCCTGCAAAATTCCGCCACCATTATGCCGTAAATCCAGGATCATCCCTTTTGGTTGCATTTTGCTAAGTGTGAGGGCTGCATTCTTTACTTCCTGAGCCGAATTTTCTAAGAACTTATCTAATCGTATATAGGCAATATGATCATCGGTAATACCGGAGTACGACACGTTTGGTTGTCTAATTTCGTCGCGTATGATTGATTTCTTAATTAAACTTCCCTCGCGTAAGATGAGTACCTCAACGGAAGAACCTTTCGGACCACGAAGGAGCTGACTGATCTCTCCACGTTCTTTCCCTTTTAGCTCATTACCATTGATTTTCAGAAACTGATCTCCCGGTAAAACGCCTTGTTTATCAGCGGGGAACCCTTCATTGACCTCATTGACAAACAATTTACCTTCGATAAAGATTGTGCTTGCGCCTATACCTCCATATTGGGTACTCACATACTTCAATTTATAGTCTTCCACCTCCGACTCGGGAATATACTCTGTGTAAGGATCAAGATCATCAAGCATTGCATCAATGCTGGTTTGCATCAAATTAGAAGGATTAGTTTCGTCGACATAGTTGACGTTTATCTCTTTATAAAGAGAAGCAAAGATGTCCAAATTTTTGGATATCTGAAACAGATCTTCTTTGAAAGACCAGGAAAAGGCAGCAAAAGAAAGTAAAAGCGCGATGGCCGCAATTTTGTAAGATTTCAACATAAGGAAGTAGGTTCATCACAAACTGTTGATAAATTTACAAAAAAGCTGGTATATTAATAACCCGTATAAAATTAAAGTCTGTTGCCTTCAGGATCGGCCAAAGCTTTTTGGATAGTAAACTCGATATATGCTCTATCTCTTTTAACCAGATCCATCAATCTTTCAACAAGCTGATCTTCCTGTCCTGCAACAAAACTCAGGTCTTCCTGAGCCAAATCACGGTATTTTCTTAAAAACTTTATTTTTACCTTTTGCCAGGTCTCAGGAGTCAATGTAAAATTTGCCATGATGCAAAAATATAAAGTTTATGATTAAAACCTTGAGTTTTAATCCTTATATCTTTTCAAGCCTAAAATACCGGATCGGGGGGCGTATTCACATTATTATCCCTTTCTGTAAAAGGGTATGGAAAGAAGTTTCTCTTTCGGTCTGACGTTGGCAAACCAAATCTTCGCATGTCTTCCAATTTTAGACCCGACAGGTAAAGCTCAATACTTCGATGTTTGTAGATCAACGCTAAGATCTGGGCTGCAGTAAACGTGCCGACTATTGGAGGCAGGTCGGCACCAACACCAAAAGGATCATTGGCGGGTGTCTTCGTTACAACTTTATTCAATTCAATTAACGCATTTATCAGGTCTGCATGGCGTGCATAAGCTTCTGCTCTGATTAAAATCATTTCCCCAGGCAAATAAACAGGAATCGCTGTTAATCTCGTGCTGCCAAAGCCAGCCAGCCTTGCGGTTAAATCAGTATAAAAAGAGAGTCGCTTATCTTCAGGATCAGGGGCAAATTCTCCTGTTAACCCTAAATCAGCGTTGGTAGGTTGAAATACGTTGTTCGTTGAAGTGGCAATCTCAAATATTGGATTTGACGTTTGTACATCAAAGTTGAAGGTCGACCGTTTAGCCAAATCGACTAGATTCGCCTCAGACAATGCAAGTGCATAATTTCCAGCAAACAACGCGTATCGCGCCTTGATGGCATGCAGCGAATTTTGAATATCGATACCTTCAGGCATATTTCCTAAAAAATTGGTGCTAATTGGATTTGCCGATATCACGGTGAATGCATTGTCAATGGTAGCAATTGCCCGGTTAAAACCTTCAATTCTGTCTATAAAACTCACATTCTGTCCGGTGCCGGAGGGAATTTTTTCCCAGTATTGAGATAGGTTACCTAAAGCCAGTGCCTTAAAAAGACTAGCATAAGCAACAAGACCGGCGGCATAATTGCGATCAGCCAGATTCTCTGATTGGCGGATCACATTATCCGCATCAAAAATGATCTTATTGGAATAGGTCCATAAATTTGTTAGGATATTATTTGTACCATCAACGCTGTTGCCACCAGTAAACAGCTGCAATTCGGGGATATTCCCAGAATTCATTAGCCTGATTTCATTCGTTGTAAATCCTGTAACAGATATGGAGTTGAAATATACCCCTAACCTGCCGACCGTATAACTTCTTTGCAAACCGACCACAACTCCAGTCAAACCTTTAGGTGAGTTCAACACATCATCGGCATTCGCACCCGAAGGGTCAGTATATTCCTTTGCACACGAATTCATTATAACGAGTATCAACAGTAGGATGGTTATTCTATCTATGATTCTTCTTTTCATTAGATTGTGATTTGTCATCTTGAATTGATTAAAAATTTGCCCTGATGCCCAAGCTAAACGTCATGGGAATTGGTACTGTTCCAAAATCAATATTTCTAAGCAAGGTTGATTGTCCGCCCGCGTTCAGCTCCGGATCATATCCTTTGTAATTGTCCCAGGAGATCAGGTTTCTTCCACTTAGATTTAGCGTCATATCCCTAAAAAACTTCAAGTTCCCTACAATATATGTTAAAGCTACTTCTCTTAGTTTAAGGTATGATCCGTCATCAATTCTCCATTCCTCTATTGCATAAACCCCTGCTACATATCCGCGAGGAAGAAGCCCCATTTGTTCCTGTTCAGCCACTTTACCATTCCCTACCCCCTGACGTGTTCGCCAGTCGGCATTCCATACATCTGCTCCGTAAGAAGCGTCGAACTGAATGTGTAACCCAAACTTTTTATACGCGAAATCATTTGTGAAGGATGCGGTATAATCAGGATTTGGATTACCTATCACTCTTCTTAGTGAAGTGCCGGTTGGCAAACCATTAGCGTCTCTTTGCACAGTAAAAGAGGTGCTGGAATTTTGGATACCGCGTTCGAGCTGCGGAATGCCGGCTGCGTTGGTAAGCAGGCTTCCATCCGGATTCCGGGCAAAGAAAGTACCGTAAAACACCCCTACCGATTCACCTCCAATCAGTGCCACCGGCGCGCCTGCATTCGTACTGATCAGTTGCGTTGCCCCGGTACCTTCAGCCTCATTTCTGTTTCTGTTGAAAATGAATGAAGTGTTCCACCTAAAATCGTTAATGATCACCGGCGTACCTGTCAGCATGATTTCTATGCCTTTGTTCCTAAGCGACCCCTGATTCTCCAACAAACTGATGTAACCGGTGGTCGGCGCAATAACTAATGGTATAAGCAGGTCGTCAACTTTCTTGGAATACCAGTTGAAGACTAAACCTAATCGATTCTTGAAAAAGGACAGATCTGTTCCGATCTCCAGCTCTTCCTGCCGCTCTGGAGCAACGTCCACGTTTGCCAGCTGGGTCCGTGAAATCAATGCGGTTTCCCCAAGAAAAGAACTGGCCAGGTAAAGGTTAAATCGTTCGTAAGCGCTTATACCCGTTAAATTGCCCGATTGCCCATATGCGGCTCTAACTTTGAAAGTATCCCACCATTCAGAAGCTCCAAGCCCCGCCCAGTAATCTGCTGAGGAAAGCACATAGCTTACATTTCCTTTCAGATAGGCCTTAGTCCGATTCTTTTCACCAAAAACGGTCGACTGATCTACTCTCACCGCACCAGTAACGAACAGGTGGTCTCTATATTTAAAATTTTGTTGCAAATAGGCACCACTGATTGCTTGCTGTTGCCGTGAATCGTTATTTGGCAAAATGGTACTTGCCCCGTTTACACTTTCGACAAATGGAGCCAGGCCGCGGCCGTTCGACAGCAAATAGTTGTTCTTTTCATACTGATAAGAACCGCCAAGCTGAGTCGTAGAAAGCAATTGGGAAGTTAGTTCGGCATCATACGTAACGTTCAGCTCATGATTGAACAAGGTTGCAATATTATTTGCTGCACTGGCATAACCGTTTAAACTAGGATCTAATGTAGCCCCACCCCCAAAGAAACCGGTGCTTACATTGTATGCAAAAGGAGGAATGAGCGTAGTCCCGTTTTGAGTAGTATTGTCTACGCCGATCGTGTAATCTATGGTAAGTTTTTTTACTGGATTCAATACCAGCCTCGCATTTGCAATTACACGGTTAACTGTTTGCCGTTGCTTAATGTCTTCAATTACCGATACGGGATTTACCCTTCCCCGCTCCCCAACTGCTTTCAAATTCCCCAAAGCATCACGGGCGAAAATGTCGTGAAAATTACCTATAATGGTTACTGAATTCATAGGAGAGAAGAACGAGTTGCCTTCAGGTTTTTCATTCGCATCACTATGTATATAATTAAACCCGGCAGAAACTTTAG
Source organism: Pedobacter sp. (assembly GCA_031179845.1). Lineage (GTDB taxonomy): Bacteria > Bacteroidota > Bacteroidia > Sphingobacteriales > Sphingobacteriaceae > Pedobacter. The sequence continues at coordinate 1,456 of JAPSHM010000170.1, read as the reverse complement.
CCCAATCCGTTATTTTTTGATCCAGATTTGCCCGCATATTATATCTCTTAAAATTGGTATTCTTGATGATTCCCTGATTTAAAAAATAACCGAGGGATGTATAAAATTTGGTGTTTTCACTTCCGCCGGCCAGCGAGACGGTGTTATCAGTTCCCGCCGCTGCCCGAAAAATATAATCCTGGTAATTATACCGGGTTACTGGTGTCGTATTCGTAAGGAGCACCGGCGGATTTCCCACCGTCTGGATCACATCCTGCGTAAACTCGTCAACAGAACCGCCAAACTTAATTGGCGACTCATTTACTTCCACCTGTTTGCGAAGATGACTACTAGTGAAATTGGTAGAGAGGCTTATTACTGGTTTGCCACTAACTCCTCTTTTAGTAAAGATTTGAATCACTCCCGCATTTGCCCTGGAACCGTAAATTGCTGCTGCAGCCGCGCCGTTTAAAACTTCAATTCGCTCAATATCATTTGGATTAATATCTGCCATTCGATTCTGCCCAATTGCGCCCACAAAGTTCCCATTGCCTCCAACTCCACTTCCACCACCGTCATAATTTGCTGATGTATTAGTCACTCTTGTAGTCGCGTTGTTCACGATTACGCCATCAATGATGTATAAAGGATCTGAGCCTGAATTTACGGAGCTAACTCCCCTAAGCCTCACTGACATTCCCCCGGCCGGGTCACCCGAATTCTGAGTGATCTGTGCGCCGGGAGCCTTGCCTTGCAAGGACGAAAGTACGTTCCCACTTGGAGCTCTTATCAGATCATCACCTTTTAAAGAAGTGACATAACTACCAATTTGTTTACGGGTGGTTCCTTGGGATGTACCAGTTACAATGACCTCGTCCAGACCAATGTTATCTGCCACCAGCTCGGCGTTTACGGTGACTTGGGTAGTTGCGCTTAACTGTACAGTCTTAGTTTGCGACCTGTAACCAATCGAAGAGAATACCACCTGGTAAGTACCCGGGGCCAAGTCGGCCGCCAAATTATATCGCCCTTCTCCGTTGGTAGCGGTTGCGAGGTTGGATTTTTGAATCCTTACCACAACACCTGGTATACCATTGCCTGAAAGGCCCTCTGTTATCCGGCCGACTAAAGTATACCGTTTTATTTGTCCATTTGCGCTTTGGACAAGCACAAACAAGAATATGGTCGCCCAAAAAATCGAACTGATCATTTGAGACCAGCATACGTAAATCTTTCTCATACAGTTACTTGGTTAATGAACCAAACAACTATGAAAGCGAATTGTTTCACAAAACGAAAAATTAGCGTACCAAAACTACTGAGTTTTGCTCGAAGGATCTATTCTGGTAGACAAATTTTACCCATAAAAACAGAGGGCACACCTTGGCGGCTGCCAAAATTTGTTTTTTTACCTACTAATGTCTCATTTGCGAGTACAGCAAATAATACCGCTTCTTTAGCATCAGGATTGATTTCC
>JAPSHM010000169.1 GCA_031179845.1 Pedobacter sp. | reverse complement strand
GATGTCATACTTGAGCTATCGGATGCCTTGAGATATACTTTATATGAATCCAATTCGGAAAAGGTACTCTTGGAAAATGAACTGAATTTTTTAAAGAATTATGTAGAGCTTGAAAAAGCACGTCAAAGCAATCGCACTAAAATAGCCTTCAGTTGTGATCTATCCAATATGGCAGACCTTACAATTGCACCATTGTTAACTTTTCCTTTTATTGAAAATGCCTTCAAACATGGCTTAGGTTCCTCCTTGGAAAATGCATGGTTGATGATTGATGTTTATATCACGGACGGTATATACTTTTTTTCAATTAGCAACAGTAAGGACGACGAAAATAATGGTGTTCCCCTGAAGGAATATGTAGGTGGTATTGGGGTAGCAAATACAAAAAGAAGATTGGCTATTCTATATCCAGGCAAGCATAGTTTGGAAATCAAAAATACATCAAAAGAATATAGTATAAATCTGCAAATAGATCTTAAATAATGGATAACTACATAACATGCATTATAGTTGACAATGAACCCCTGAACCTGGAAATCATGGAAGAGTTCATTAGTAAAATTGAGTACTTACAATTATTAAGCAAATGTGAAAACGCGTTCGAAGCTTTGGATTTCCTGCAAAGCAATCACGTCGACCTGATGTTCTCGGACATTCAAATGCCTAAGATAAATGGTTTGGAGCTCGTAAATTCATTACCAAATCCCCCTGCAATTATTTTTGCAACAGCATTTAGCGATTATGCCTTAAACGGCTTTGACCTGGGAATTATTGATTACCTGCTCAAACCCATTTCCTTTCAGCGGTTTCTAAAAGCTAGTAATAAAGCGAAAGCGGTCATTGAACAAAAGAAGTTGAAGAGTAAACCTGAATCAACGACTAATGAAAATATACACCTCTTTATCAAGGAAAATGATAAATTAATTAAGGTATTATATAGAGACATTAATTATATTGAGGCTATGGGTGACTACATAAAAATCAATACGACGAATGGAATGCTGGTCACTTATTCAACTTTAAAAGGATTTGAGGAGCGCTTGAGCCAAAGCAAATTTGTAAGAACGCATAAATCATTTATCATACAGATCAATGCCATAAAATCAATATCTGGAAACACTGTAATCCTGAATAACGGAATAGCTATTCCTATCTCTAAAAACTACAAAGAAGCGTTCCAGGCTGCCGTACTGAAATAAACGCCCAAAATGATAACGGGTGGAATGGTGCTATTAACGAGTAATCAAACCGCTTAATCGAATTTTTTTTAGTGAGCTAGATTCTCTCCGCATATTTATCATATAAAACTTATCTATATGAAAAAGAGAATCGCTACCAATCAGAAGTTAAAAATTAAAAAAACGATTGTTTCAAGATTAGGGAATGTGAAGAATCATTGTGAGGCTAATACTACGATATTAACGCTGTTCAGGATATGATTATAGAATGCTTTGTAATCGACAATCAACCACTTAATATTAAGATTCTCGAATCTTATATTAACAAGACGCCATTTTTTAAGTTTACAGGATCACTGGAATCCTTTGAAGCATATTGCAATGCCAATATAGGAGCTGATGTACTGCTAATTAACGTTGATGTGCTCAACGGGGACCATCTCAAGCTTCTTGACAACATGAAAAAACTATTGATTTTTATGCTGAAATGTCCCAGGGATGATGATATGACAGATATAAATTTAAAAGATAAAAATGTTGGTATTCTCCACTTACCGGCAACCTATCCCTTATTCCTAACAGTAATCGAACGTCTAATTAAATAGAGAAAATCATGTTCAATCTACAACCCATCAAAAAAAATAAAACTGTTCCTTTCGCTGAATTTGACAGTTTTATAGCCAACAACTTCAATCCTTTCAATGACGAAGAACTTTCTACCATAACCGGTGGATGTGAAGAACCAACACAGATAGACTATGAAAGATTCAAAACTTTAGATCTCGGCCAAAATTATTAATGTTGTCGCACTTCGTCCCTTTCAAGTTTTTCATTTTAAGGGTACCTACTTTGTCGTATACTCCGGTTTTGGAGATGAACAGATTATCCGGACAGCGGATCGAAATACTCAATGAAGTATTGAAAAAAATCTTCAGCGATAAGAGAATGCAGGATTCAATTCTTTTGGCCAGTCCCCAATTGTATTTGGAAACAATGGAGTGGTTGCATAATACTTCTTCGAAAATTTCCGGAAAATTGATGCTAACGCTCTATAAGTATGTTGTGCGTAATGGCTTCCGGTGTACTCCCTATGGATTATTCTCGGGCTGTAGCTTTGGATCAGTCAGTACAAATAAGTCTGAGATTACGATTGAGGACGCACAATATCAGAAATTAACCCGACTTGATATGGGTTATACCATGGAGCTGGTTAGATTGGTTGAAACCGCTGATTTCATCAGACATACGCGTTTGAATACCAATACTAGTTTATATGTTATCGGGCCTACTTACCGGTACTGTGAATATAGAATGACAATGGGCAAGCGGGAATATTTTCTGAGTGAAATTGAAAGAACGCCTCTCCTGGATATAGTTATCGAGGCTGCTAACTTCGGAGTTGAATTTGCTGATTTAGTAGCTCTGTTAACTGACCAAAATATTTCAGCAGCAGATGCGACGTCATTCATCGAAGACCTCATAGAGATGCAGATCCTGGAACCCGATACCCACCCTAAATTGACGAGTTCTAACGTATTAGGCACGCTGATCAATCAGTTAAAGGTGAGGGATTATAAAGGCGGGGAAATTTTAAAAGGACTGGAAAAAATAGATGCATTTTTACAGAATAACTCAGATAACCTGGCTGTTGCAAAGAATGTTAAAGAAGCAGTGGTTCAATTGCTCCCTGATGTGAATCATAAAGATCTGATTCAAACTGATCTTCTTATTAAGTTAGCGGCCAACAATCTTAATCAGAAGATTGTGGAAGAGATTGTTGATGAAATTGCTGTACTATCGTGTTTGGACCAAAACACTGAAAATCAAGACCTCCTGGCTTTCAAAAATAGATTATATCAGAAATATGAGGAACAGGAAATTCCTCTATTGATGGCCCTGGACACAGATACCGGTCTTGGATATGGAAATATTTCAGGGGAACATACCCATTACTCACCTCTCCTTGAAGGTTTAGCTGATCAAGGAAAAGACAAATTGGAAAAGACAGTTTGGACAAACTTTCAGAAGTGGCTACTAAACCTTTATGTCGCCGCCCTGAGAAACAACACACAAATTAGAATTACAAAAGCAGATTTACAGGAACTAGAAGAAACCAGAAAACAATTTACAACTGTTCAATCAAACTTCTATGCCATAGGATCTATTATTGCAAGGAATACAGAAGAACTTGACCTGGGAAATTATGAATTCCTTTTAAATTACTGTGGCGGCTCAAGTGCATCCAATCTTTTAAGCCGCTTCTCGAAAGAAGGAGATGATTTACATCAGGCAATGAAAAGTGCAGCTCAAAATGAAGTACTTCAAAATAAAGATAAAATCATTGCTGAAATTGTGCATTACGCAGAAGACAGAATCGGAAATATTTTAACCCGACCAAGACTGTTTAATTATGAGATATCTTTTTTGGGAAACCCATCTGCAGAGGAAGATTTTAGAATCAACGCAAATGACTTGTTTGTAAGCGTTAAAAACAATCGAATAATATTAAGATCGGGAAAACTAAATAAAGAGGTAATTCCAAGATTGACCTCAGCTCATAATTATAGCAACGGACTTCCCGTTTACAGATTTCTTTGTGATCTACAATTTCAGGATTTCAATTTTGGACTGAAATGGGACTGGAGTTTTTTAAAAAATGAACCTTATTTACCTCGGGTTACTTATAATAAACTCATTTTAAGTCGCGCTCGATGGCGCTTGTCCTGGTTAGAAGTAACCCGTCTCATGAGTACATCGATGGAGGATCCCAATACAGCTTTAATAAGCCTGATCAAAAAAAGGGATATGCCTTTGCAGGTTATCCTGGCAGATGGTGACAATGAACTTTATCTGGACTTGACCTGTATCGCTGCAACGGAGATACTTACTGGCAGCTTGAAAAAAGGAGATGTTTTTTTAATGGAATGCTTGCAATCGACGCTGTTAAATGATGGAGAAAAGAACTACGCAAATGAAGTGATTATACCCATTCAAAATAGTTCGTACACCCCTGTGCCGGCAGAAATTAAGAAGGTGGAATTGGAAAAGCGCAGTTTTTTACCGGGTGAAGATTGGTTATACCTTAAAATATATGCCAGTAACCGATGGATGGATCATCTGTTGACAAATGACATTACTGCGCTGATTAGCACCTTAAAAAGAAAAAACCTAATTAGTGAATGGTTCTTTATCAGATATAGAGACCCGGATACGCATTTAAGAATTCGTTTTAAAAAAAATCCGGGGGTTAACAATTTTGAAAATCGCGTAATTAAACTGGTTAACGGTCATTTTTCTTCTTTTCTCGATGATCAGATTATAGCAAAGATTCAATATGACACGTACACTCAGGAAATAGAAAAATACGGTCAGGATGCAATGGCGCTGAGCGAATCGATATTTTACACTGACAGTGATGCCATCTTGAAGATACTAAACGTAACGGAGGGGGATGAGACGCTAAATTTGTTGGTTGCCCTTCATGTAATCGACTCGATGTTGACCGATTTTGAATTTACCCTTGGACAGAAACAGCAGTTTGTTAATCATATACATCCTGTCTTCTTCGAGGAGTTCAGTGGAAACAAAGATTTAAAGAGGCGTTTAAATGAGAAATTTAGATTGAACAGGGCCGATATTTCATTAGTGTTAACAGATTTCGAACGCAAACTTGGGCCCAGCTTGACGACTATACTAATTCAGAGAAGAAAGACGGCGAAGTCTATCATTTCTAAGATACTAACTATTCGCGATCAGCCAGGGAAATTAATTAGCAACTATATACACTTATTTGTAAACAGACTTTTTCCTGCAAATCAGCGATTGATGGAATTAACACTATATCATTTCTTAGTAAAAACCTATGAGTCGCATATTGCAAGAAAAAGTAATTAAAAATGAAACAAGATGACACCAGATAAAAATTTAGATTATCATTCTTTCGAAGTTCAGGAAATTATCGAAAGAGTTCCAAAATGGACATCGAGATGGGGCATCAGTAGTCTACTTGCAATCCTGTGTATTCTCTTAATCATTAGTTCAAAAGTCACGGTGCCTGTTAAAAAAAGATTTGAAGTATTGTTAAAAATTACCAATCCCCCACTCCATATTACCAACAAACCGGGAAATATTATAACACCATCGACGAAGGCTGTCAAGGTAAAAAAAGGCGATATCTTAGTTAAAAACCAGCTTTCAGGTGAACTTATCTTAGCTCCATATTCAGGTACATTGACTAAAGTCAGCCCGGTAGCTAATACTGGAGAAGAGACCGTTTCCATTTTCTTGCCTGACGACGTAAGCTATCAGTTTGAAGGAAAGGTGCCGGTAAATTTCAAAAAATTGGTAAAAACAGGTGATAAACTTAATTTGATAATTGCTTCAAATAACTTCAATGAAGATGTTAGGGTATATGGAATAGTTAAAGATATATCACCGGTAGCGTTCAATAATGAACTGGTTTTTTATGGCAACCTTAGTGCGGAATCCAACCGTCTGCTTAAAAAAGATTTCCTATACTCTTCTAAGATTAATGGAATAAATGAGGTGACAGTTTCAAATGATACGATTCTTAACATGTTATTTGGAAAGATAAAATAGTAACAAAGAAACATCGTAATGCAAAATAGCGGGAAACTATTCAGGCTGGATAAGATGTTCGAGATTTCCCGACTTAGCGTTCGTTGATCAGCATTTTGGCGATATTGATCTGTTCAGTTGTTACTTTGTTTTTATCGTAAACAAGGTACAATGTATTGTCGGTAACCGATTCACCCTTCCAGATCAACTGCAACTTCTTCTCCGACAAAGTAAAATAATTTACCATAATCCGTGGGCACCAGTCTCGGCTTCCGCTCAAAAAGCTGTTAGCCAACATGTGCTTCTAAGGCATGCCGCAGTTAAAGGTCCAGACTGATATACTGCCTTAAATGTCCTGTACCATCTAGGTTGACCATGAAGTAAAGCTATAAAAAATTTATAGTTATTATCTTTGTTTATGATTCAACAGCAATCCCTGGCCGATTATTCGTCATCTGCACCAGAGGCAGTAAAAACCGACAAGCGGGTAGGTGGAAATTTCGCTGCAATAAAACTTGACGAATTTTCTGCGGAAAGCATCGAGGCTTCGAGTATTTACAGTCGCAAAGACTTTTATAAAATTACCTTGGCCACCGGACATGCAACATTTCGCAGCATGAACAAAGAGTATCACATCAGGCCAGGTGAGTGTGCGCTGATTTTCACCAACCAGGAAGTACCTTATCGTTGGGAAGTTCATACCGAGAAATGTAGTGGTTACAGTTGCATGTTCACGGAAGACTTCATTCCATCGCAGAGTTACCTGAGGAGGTCTGACTGGACTGTGTTTGACTCGAACAGCCAATCCGTTTTCCCTTTGGATAAAGCACAAAAGGATTTTTTTACCAACCTTTTTCTGAAAATGATCTTTGAGCAGGAATCATCCTACAGGTACAAATACGATCTTCTTCTTCTATATGTACTGGAGTGCATTCATGCGACAATGAAAATGGAACCAGAACAAGGGGCGCAGGAACACACTGCATCCACCCGGTTGTATGAGTCTTTCAAAATGCTTCTGGCTGATCAGTTCCCGATTGTAACACCATCACAGCGGGTAAATCTTCGTACTGCACAGGCCTTTGCTGACCGCCTGGCAGTTCATACTAACCATTTGAATCGTTCATTAAAAGCGGTTACCGGATATACCACTAAAAAACTGATTACCGAGCGGATCATGCAGGAAGCCCATGCGCTACTGCTTTATTCCGACTGGACCATCAGTCAGATCAGCTATAGTCTGGGATTTGATGAACCAACACATTTTACACAGGCTTTTAGATTACATACAGGAAAGACGCCTACTGGTGTCAGACAGAATGTTTGATTTTCGATAGGATTCGTTTGTAAACCGTCCTGTAAGCTAGTTAGTGAGCGGTAACTTTGTTTGAAAAATATACAATATGAAAACATGGTTCATCACAGGTACGTCTTCTGGTTTGGGACGATTGCTTACAGAAAAATTATTAGGTCAAGGTCATCGGGTAGCTGCTACTTTACGCAAGCCTGAAGTGCTAAACGAGCTTAAAGCGAAATATGGTGATAACTTGTGGATAGCCCAGCTAGACGTTACCGATACGCAGGCTGTTAGAACTGTTGTAGATAGAGCTTTCGCTGATCTGGGGCAAATAGATGTAATTATTAATAACGCAGGATATGCACTTTTTTGCGCCGCTGAAGAGGCTTCTGACGATCAGATCACGCAACAGATCAATACAAACGTCATTGGTTCCATACAGGTTATACGAGCCGCTTTGCCTCATCTCCGGGCACAGGGTGGTGGCCGGATCTTACAAGTGTCATCAGCCGGTGGACAGACCACCTACCCTAACTTTAGTTATTATCATACCACGAAGTGGGCAGTGGAAGGTTTTTGTGAAACGTTGGCGCAAGAAGTAAATCTATTTAATATCGGAATCACTATCGTAGAACCGGGCGCACATAAAACTGATTTCGGTGGAGGTATGGTAACAGCTCCTATTCTTGAAGCATATGACCAGACACCCGCAGGGTACGTTCGCCGCTTAGTGGAAAGTGGTACGTTTCCTTTGAAAGGCAATCCTGATAAGACTGTTCAGGCCATGATAGACGTTGTAGATATCACTCCGGCACCCCTTAGACTGGCTTTGGGAAAGGATGCTTATACCGACATACGTGCTTCGCTTGTATCGCGCCTGGTTGAACTGGATGCACAGAAAGAATTGGCATTATCTAGTATGATCTAGTCAAGACGCTATCAAGATCCAGGCGTATCCAGGAATGCTACAAGATCTTTAGCAAAAATCTTGTAGCATTTCACTTATATGATTTCGTCTGTTCCTGATAGCCTGAGGTTTGCCAACAGCCTGGCTACTTCGTTTGGCAATTTAGGGGTAACATTGGGAACAACACTTGGAGGTTGGATCATCGTCACAAGGGGTGTTCAATATACGCCCTGGATCACGGTAGTGTTTGGACTTTTGGCTCTTGCTATGATTATTTTAAGAAAGCTTTTGGAAAGAAATAAACGCGTTCAATAAACATCGATCGA
>JAPSHM010000168.1 GCA_031179845.1 Pedobacter sp. | reverse complement strand
CGTAAACCTGCCAAACAGCAGAGCAAGGTCAGCAGGTAAACATTTAATCTCACCATTTACATACCAAGGATCTCGTCAATCATACCAACCTCTTTCGCCTCGGCAGCAACCATCCAGTAATCGCGGTCTGAGGTTTTCTCCACCCACTCATAACTTTGTCCGGAATGAAGAGCGGTGATATCATAGAGCTCCTTTTTTATTTTCATCATCTCCCTCAGGTTAATTTCCATGTCGGCAGCAACGCCCTGAGCCCCTCCTGAAGGTTGATGCAGCATTACTCTCGAATGCTTTAGTGCGGATCGTTTTCCTTTTACTCCCGCGCAAAGCAACACAGATGCCATTGATGCAGCCATTCCAGTGCAAGTTGTAGACACATCAGGACTGATGTACTGCATGGTATCATAAATGCCCAATCCGGCATATACGGAGCCCCCAGGAGAGTTAATATAGATATGTATGTCCCGTTTGTTATCCATGGATTGCAGAAAAAGTAATTGAGCTTGAATAATATTGGCGATCTGATCATCAACCGCCTGTCCAAGAAATATAATGCGGTCCATCATGAGTCGCGAAAATACATCCAATTGGGTAACGTTTAACTGCCTTTCTTCCATAATATGAGGGGTCATAGCCATCGGAAAATTACGACTGTTGATGCCACTGATATATCGGTCTGTCCATAAACTATTGACATGACGATGCCCTACCGCATATTTGCGGAATTCATTTTTAATGTTCATATAATTAGTGTTTAAGCGTTATCTAAACAGGTTCAATACTCTAGCTGCGAAACTATTTGGTTTGATATCCTCAAATAATTGTTGATGTACGGCTTCAATTTCGGCCTTCAGTGTCTTTCTTCCATAATATTGGATCAATGTATGAACTTGCTGCTGCTGTAAAACCTTAGCCCGCAGGTCAACATCAAGAATCAATTTTAGTTCAAACAAGAAAGTATCTTCGGCCGGCGCAAGGCGAAATAAGTGTTCATCAATTGCTTTAAGCTCATTCAAAGAAGTCCTCATAGGTTAAAGATTTTTGTTGTACATGATCCCTTACTTTCTCAAGGCATTTATATTTTTGAACGGTGGCAGAGCGGATACTGGTAAAACCAAACCTGTCTGCGAGTTGCTGACCCGACAATTTATCATAATAAAAAGACTTAAGTATTTCCATACACTTTTGTCCCGATGCCTCGAGATAATGCATCAATTTTCCGGCAAGCAGCTTTGAGTCCTGATCTTCATTCAAGATATCCTGATGAATATTATCAAGCGACACATCAAAGCTTTTCTTACGATATTTTTGCAGCCAAAGGTGTTTGGCAATCCCGAACAAATAGGCATTACCATTTCCACCGATCGCCGTATGATTGCCGGCTACTATTTTTTCATAGAAAATGATTAGGGCATCTTGAAAAACGTCTTTTGCTTCGTCAAAAGTTCCGCCCTTCCCGCTTACATATTTTGACAACACCGGAAATACATTTCTATAGAACGTTATAAAAAAGTCCTCACGTGTCTCAACTGAATTTCCGGAAATCTTAATTGCTTCCATAAACTGTTATTTAATAGCAAGTGGAAATTTACCTTAAGGTATCACCTATAAATTTAAAGATTCTTTTTTCTTGACCATAACGCTCACCCGGTATACGAAATATAGGCATATTAAGATCAATACGGAAACTACGATCCCGAGGGTATCGTAATTGCGAAGCGGGCTTGTTTTGGTTTCCTGAGTGACGATCAATCCGGCGAATAAGGCCGCTATCCCACCCGCCATCTGTTGCAAAGAAGAGTTCACACTCATAAACGCTCCCCTGTCGCGTAGATCAGGCACACTCATCGTCAACGTAGTAGCAGGAATCATTCGACTCATTATTCCCATAAAAAGGATCATGTTAATCACCACGACCTGCCATAGGGGAACCGGTGTCAGATTGGTATAAATCAAAATCAATACAATTGCGAGAACCGACCCACCGGCAAATACCATAAACTTGTCGACCTTATCACTCAGCTTGCCAATTAGGGGCATGATCACAATGGAAGCAAGTCCGGTAAACATAAATACCAATGGCAACTCCTGCTGGGTAATGTTGATATTATTGATCAGGTAGGCGCTGCCAAAAGGCATGAGCATAAAACCACCAACACTTAAAAACGCTGTGGCTAAGAATCCAGTTTGATACGACCGATTGGTAACTGCATGCCACAAATGCAAAAACGGACTTTTATCCGACTGGATTTCGAGATGTTTATTGATCGGTTTAACCTTGAACAAAATTACCGTGCCAATAATTGTTGCCAGTACGACGATCATTAAGAACGATGAATGCCAGCCCCAAATATTAGCGAGGTACAAACCAATTGGGATACCCAAAACCTGACTTGCCGCAAACGCCATCTGGACAAAGCCCATCACTCTGCCCCGTTGGTGGACAGCAAAAATATCTGTTATGATCGTCATTGAAATTGCACCGATCACGCCGCCAAATAGCCCGGTAACAATCCTTGCCGCCAGCAGCATTTCATAGGTGTTTGATAAGGCACAAAATAGCGTACCGACAATAAAGCCGGTGTAAAAGAACAAAAGCAGCTTTTTGCGATCAAATTTATCGGCAAATCCAGCAGCCAAGATACCGGATGCACCGGCACTGAAGGCATAGGCAGAAACAACAATCCCAAAACCTTTCGGGCTCATGGAGAAAGCTTTAATTAAATAATCACCCAATGGTGCCAATACCATAAAGTCGAGGATGATCGTGAACTGCAATAAAGCAAGCAACGCAATCATCATAATCTGATAGGAACTAAAGGGCTCAGTCCTATCTTTTTTTATTGGTTGTATCATAATTAACGAGGGAGTTATAAATCAAAATTTGAAGGAATTCTATTTTTTCAGCGCTTTTAGTACCAGATTGAATGTCTTCCAAAGTATTTCATCTGACAAGACAAAAGATTTTCCTGCCAGGCTATGCCCTTCATTATGGAATCGAATAAGACTATACAACGGCGCGAATGCTACGCACCAGTAGATTTCAAAAGACATCGATTCAATTTCTCCGCGCTCAATGGCATTCAGTACAAAATTCCCCAGAGGTTTTTTAAAGTTCTCATTAAAAACATGACGAATTTTTGGCTGGTAGGCTGAGGTACGCAATTGCTCTATCATCTGGGCGGACAATGGATATTCGGTCAGGCATTTGGCTCGATTTTTCCACTGCTGTCTCAGTCCGTCTTCAAAATGACTTTCCGGGTCAAAGTTCTCCAGCATGATTTTGCTCATGCGCTCTACTTCTTCAATTGCTACTTTGAGAATCAAATCATCCTTATCCTGATAATAAATGTAGAGCGTTGCCACAGACAGTTTGCAGGCCTTAGCCAGCTTATTCATGGTAAAACCTTCAATACCGACATCCACCAACAGTTCAATGGCTTTCTGCTTAACCAGTTCAACTTTATTGACATCTCTTACGCGCATAGTTTTCAAATTCTGAAACAAATATAAATGAATATTCATTCATTTAAAAATCGCCAGTAGTTTTTCCCATAAAAAGATCATATTGACTCTTCAGTAGCGCTAAAAGTTTTAAACTGGGAAAAACATACTGAGCGGCTGTTATGCGACTACTATATCACTCTCTAACGGATACTATACGGCTTTGTCCGTATAGTATTCGTATAACATCCGTATAAGGGCCGTATAGTAGACACCCGCAATGCGATTGCAGGATGCCCCCAGACAAGAGCTGTCCAATGCTTATTTATCTATAAAATTGCTTGAAATTTATTCTCCTGACGATGTTTAATCTACCCAGTTACCGTCTTCCTTAATTAAGGCGATCAAATCGTCAAGCGCCCTTGCAGCATTGACATTTTTTTTCACAACTTCCCTTCCCCTGTACAGCGTGATCTTATCGGGACCCGTACCAACATAGCCATAGTCGGCATCGGCCATTTCACCCGGACCGTTTACGATACAGCCCATAATGCCTATTTTTATACCTTTCAATTGTTCCGTACGTGAACGTATCATTTGAGTGGTCTCCTGAAGATCAAATAACGTCCTTCCGCAGCTCGGGCATGAAATATATTCTGTTTTAGATATCCTGGTCCTGGTTGCCTGCAAAATACCAAAGCTTGTAGTGTTTATTAATGATAGCGCTATTGGCTCTTCCGTGCTGATCCATATGCCATCTCCTAAGCCATCTGTAAGTAAAGCACCCAGATCCGTTGCAGCTTGCAACATCAGATCATCTGCACTGATCCGTTTGTAATTTCTTTTGATGATAACGGGGATGGTGATGTTATCTTTTTGCAGCGCTATAAAGAACGCTCTTTGTGAAGCCATGCCATGGTCGGCATCTGTTTCTAATAAGATAATTACATTGTCTTGAAAGGTAGAAAAATTCACCGCTTCATCCGTTTTGATACTAACCAGATTTAACTGCTCATCGTAGGAGTTGCTGCTTTTGTATTCCGAATACTTAAATAAGGGGTGACAATTGTTTTTATCCTTTAAACCCAGCCAGGTTTGAAAATCATAGATCTGTTTAAGATTCCCAGGAAAAGTAAAGGAAGGCAGCTGGTTACCAAGATACACCAAATCACAAGCCTGATCGGCCAGGTTGTATTTGTCCAGACCAGCACTGTACTTATAGCCCGCTGCGGTTAAAAAATAAGGATCTTTTAAATTCTCAGCACTCACATCCAACATCACAACTGGATGTGCATTTCCCCCGATGTGTTGCACAGGCTTTGTCAGTCTGCGATTGTACTCATATGGATTATACGGCAGATCCTTGATGGTAAGGTTTGTTTCTTCATTCAGGCGTTCGCTAACTGCTGACCTCGTGGTTCGTTGTTCGTATCTTAAGGCCAAAGCTTTCGCTACGGGCGCCTCAAATTCCGGATCTTCTGTCAATGAAACCCTGATCGTATCTCCCAGACCGTCTTCTAGTAACGTGCCAATACCTACGGCAGATTTGATTCGGCCATCTTCGCCATCTCCTGCTTCGGTAACGCCAAGATGTAAAGGATAATTCATCCCTTCCTTCACCATTGTTTCAACGAGTAATCGGTAGGCCTGTACCATAACCTGCGTATTACTGGCCTTCATTGAGATGACCAGGTTATAGTAGTTCAAATCCTCACAAATGCGGATGAATTCCATCGCCGACTCTACCATTCCCCGCGGAGTATCACCGTAATGACTCATTATTCGGTCGGAAAGGGAACCGTGATTGGTGCCTATTCGCATTGCGGTCCCATATTCCTTACAAATTTTCACCAAGGGTGTAAATTTTTTGTAAATACGCTGTAGTTCGGCCTGATAAGTTTGCTGAGTATATTCTATATTTTCGAAGCGTTTTTTATCTGCATAATTGCCTGGGTTGATCCGTACTTTCTCTACAATTCGGGCGGCAGCCTCCGCTGCATTTGGTGTAAAATGAATATCTGCAACTAGTGGTACTGTATAGCCACGCAATTTCAATTCCTTTTTTATGTTCGCCAGGTTTTCAGCTTCCTTCATGCTGGGTGCAGTAATGCGGACATATTCACAGCCGGCATCAACCATTCTGATCGTTTGTTCAACGGTGCCAATTGTATCCATGGTATCTGTAGTCGTCATAGATTGGATCCGTATTGGGTTCAATCCTCCCATTGGAACATCTCCAATGGACACCTCCCGGGTAAGGAACCGGGAGTATTGAGTTAAACTGTTACAATATCCACCGCTGAGTGAGTGTATTAACGCTTGTTGACCAATTACTTCTTCCATCATCTGTAAATCTGTTACAAAGATAAAGATTATGTTTAGAACTGTGAGGTCAGATCAGTCTGTCTTTTATCACCAGAGTATTCGAGATCAGATCATGCAGACATTGCTGTTTCCTGTTCAGAAAGCTATACAGATAGCCGATAAACAGTGTGACCACCGAAAAAATCTTGGCGGCATTTCTTCCGAATGAATTGGAAAGGCTTAATCTGCGTCCATCCAAATCCGTCACCTTAATGTTTAACAGTCTTTTACCAATTGTACCTTGCTTTTCAGACGCCTCTGATAGGCTTCCATAAATAAATTTAGCTATCGGAATTAGCGGCAGACCAGATAGTGCCAACATGATGCGTTGCGATTTGTCGGTCACAATCAGGAAGCCTAACAAAACCAATATCACGTAAGCACAGGTTAAAAAGAAGTAATCGATAGCGGCTGCAAGCAAACGTTGATCAAAAGAAGCAAAATATTGTGGGGCCGTAACCTGCTGCGTAAAACCAAAAAGCTCACGCAGTTCCGTCAACTCGTGAGCTTCTTTATAATCATCCATCCCGGGTTTTTTAACAAAAGTACCCGCCTGAATACCCAAACCTTTTAATTCGGAAATTCGATAGGGCCCCTCAGGCTTTCCATTTATAACAATAACGTACTCAATGCTCTCTTCTTCCATCGCCAATGATGAACTAATACCTGTTCACCTGAAAACTGCTTAATCCGCCATCGAAAACGATAAACACCTTGTTTTTCGCGGTCTTATAATCAGGTGTTTCGTAAGTATTGTTGTCTAACTTAGTAAAGCCGGTAAATTCTTTGGACGACAAGCCTGTCTTTGCCGTGATCCGGCAACCTGAAGCCGCAGGGACGGCAATTTTTACATCGGCAATTCCTGTTTTAACGTTTACATCTGTAATGGGCAGGAAGCTACCTACTTTCACATCTAATGCGGCGGCACCTCCATCAAAATTAAACTCCCTGACCTTATAATCAGACAAATCAAAATCAACTTCACCAGCACCCATATTTACATGAATTTCCCAGATGGGGTTACTGTTAAGCAAAACATCAACTTCGTTACCCCCTGTGTTCCATTTACTCTTCCCACTCATTCTCAGCTCCAAATTAGTGATGCTGTCCCTACCTTCGCTTTTTGTTAACATAAAACCGCCACCGGTTTTATACACAGCTGCTGAAATAAGACTGTCTGTTTTCCCTTTTAACTCGAAAGAAGTTCCACCACCAGAGATGTTGAGTACCACCTTTTTTGCATTGGAGGAATGGGGTAAATAAGGCAAAGCCAGATGTTGCTCATCAATTTCCTCTGAAGTCGAATCCGATTCCGCATGACCATCATACAACGGTTGATTTCTCGAAATTTGATTTCCTGGTCGCTCCTGACCCTTAATGAACAGCAAGCATAATGTGATGACCAATATTCCGATCGAAACGATTGCGCCAACCTGTGATCTACTTTTATTGAATAAAATGTTGACGCCTGCAATGATTAAGAAAATTGGCCAGAAACGCCATACACTTCGCCAATAGAAGTCAATAACCCCAAAGTTTTCCAATAAAAGTACCACACCAATAAAAAGTAGGACGATACCCCACATTACTTTATCCAGCTTCATAACTATATATCTTTTTTAGTGAAAGGATCAGCGCCTTCGCTGTTTGTGTCAGCATGTTGACCTGGTGTAACATCAGGGTTTTCCGGATTTTTCCAGTTTTCCCATGCATTTTTATTTTTAGCCCTAAGGATAAAACTGGCTCCAATGGCAACAAAAACCAACGGCCATAATTTGGTTAACCTGAAATCGAAAGGAATCAGATCAAACTCATCCATGAAAAAATAGATACCAATCACCAGCAAAAATAAACCGGCTACTGTACGACCTGTTTCACTACTGCTCTTTTGATAAGGTTTAAAATCATTCGTTTTCTTCCATTCATCTGCGGAACTGTTAACCGTTGATGATGTCCAACTTTGAAAAGGAGCGGCTTGTTCTGCACTAGTTTTCGGGGTTTCGTATGGGGCGGACGACTGAAACGGGTTATTATTTTGACCCTTAAAATATTCATTGAATTTTGAGAATCGTGCTGCAGGATTGTTATTTACCGGTACAACAATCCACATAATAATGTAAACCAAAATCCCTGTGCCCACTAAGAATATAGTTGAAAGCACAAATAGCAGCCTGATGATGGTTACATCGACCTCCATGTATTCAGCAATGCCCGATGATACCCCGGCAATTACCTTCTCATGCTCATTTCTAAATAATCTCTTTTCCATGATAATTTCCCTCCTATTGATTTAAAATTGTAGCGGCCTCAAAACTATCTCATCAACATTTACACCCTTGCTTAAATTTAAAATGGAGTAAACCGTATCGGCAATATCTTCTGGCTGCACAAAACGTTCAGCCGGGATTTGTGTGCCCTCCCACGAAGAAGTTAACGTTGACCCCGGCAATATTGCGGTTACCTTCACATTGTATTTTGCTAGTTCCTGC
>JAPSHM010000167.1 GCA_031179845.1 Pedobacter sp. | reverse complement strand
AACCCCGGAAATTTTGGCAACATGCTCCAGGCGATGCTCGATGTTCCTGAAATCGCCCATACTTTCCCGTATAGTTTCATTTCTGATGTCTAAAACTTTAGCCACTATGCCCGATGCCATAGAGTTATATATATTGTGCTTCCCTTGTAGGGCTAAATCTGTAATAGACATGGTTAATGGGTCGTTTAGGTGTATGTTGATGTTTAGGTTGTTGCTTTCCAGGTAGGCGCCTGAATCAATCTTTCTTCTGATAGAGAAAGGATATTGCCTGGCGTTTACTTTTGTATTTTTAAGTGCCTTTAACGTTTCTATATCATCGGCACAGTAAATGAAAACGTCATCACTGGTCTGATTCTGAGTAATCCTCATTTTTGAGGCGGCATAGTTACCCAGTTTATAGTCATATCTGTCCAAATGATCAGGGGTGATATTGAGCAGAACGGCAATATCGGCCCTGAAATCGTACATATCGTCCAGCATAAAACTGGATATTTCCAATACATACCAGTCGAAACTTGATGTAGCCACCTGCCCAGCAAAACTTTGTCCGATATTTCCGCCCAATCCAACGTTCAACCCCGCGTTCTTCAGAATGTGGTAAGTCAGCATCGTTGTCGTCGTCTTGCCATTAGAACCCGTGATGCAAATCGTTTTAGCATTGGTATAGCGCTTCGCAAACTCAATTTCAGAGACCACAGGGATCTTCTTACTCTTTATTGCTTTAATAATTCCGGCGGTATCTGGTATACCTGGGCTCTTGATCACTTCAACTGCGGACAATAGCTCCGCCTGGGTATGTTGATTTTCTTCGAATGCAATATTAAGCGCCTGCAATCTCTCTTTATACTGTGACGCGATCGGACCAAAATCCGACAGGAATACATCAAAGCCTTGCTTCTGCGCAAGCATTGCTGCACCTACCCCACTTTCACCGCCACCAAGAATTGCTATCCGCTGTTTTTCCATTACCGTAATTTTAAAGTGATGATTGTGATAATTGCCAGCAGGATGCCAATGATCCAAAACCGTGTAACGATTTTAGCTTCATGGTATCCCTTCTTTTGATAATGGTGATGTAAAGGTGCCATAAGAAAAATCCTTTTTCCTTCACCAAATCGCTTCTTTGTATATTTAAAATAGCTCACCTGTATTATAACAGACAGGTTTTCAACCAGAAAAACACCGCATAAGATTGGAATTAGCAGCTCCTTCCTGATCATAATGGCAAAGGCTGCAATGATCCCTCCAATGGCCAAACTTCCTGTATCGCCCATAAAAACCTGGGCGGGATAAGAATTGTACCATAGAAATCCTACACAAGCACCCACAAATGCGCCTGCGAAAATCATAAGCTCCCCGGAGTTGGGAATGTACATGATGTTCAGGTAATCGGCTATGACCGTATTCCCGGAGACATAGGCCAAAAGTCCCAATGTTACTCCAATAATAGCGGAAGTTCCGGTCGCGAGGCCGTCGATTCCATCTGTGATATTGGCGCCGTTTGATACTGCGGTAACGATAATGATCACCACCAGCAGAAACACAAATACTGCATATTTTTCGTAACCAGGACCTAAAAATTTCAATACCTTAGCGTAATCGAACTCGTTGTTCTTATAAAAAGGCACGTTAGTCAAGGTCGACTTTACATCCTGGGTATAATAGTAGCTCTCTCCTTTTTGCCGTAATACCATTGGAACCTCAGCTTTCGAGATCATTCCTTCATCCACAGTTTGGCGTACTACGATATTGGGATTGAAATACATGGTCCATCCGATGATCAGTGCCAGCCCAACCTGGCCTACGATCTTGAATTTACCCGCGAGGCCCTCTTTGTTCTTTTTAAATACTTTGATGTAGTCGTCTACAAATCCAATTACGCCCATCCAGATCGTGGTAACGATCATCAGGATCACATAGATATTGGTCAGGTTGGCCAGCAATAGGGTTGGTATTAAAATCCCCAGTAAGATCATGATCCCACCCATCGTAGGGGTTCCTTGTTTTTGCATTTGCCCTTCCAGTCCCAGGTTTCGAACGGTCTCTCCGACCTGCATGCGTTGCAGATAATTGATGATCCGTCTTCCAAACACCGTGGTAACGATCAGTGAAATGATAATGGCCAGTGAAGTTCGGAAAGTAATGTATTGAAACAACCTCAATCCGGGAAAGTCATACTGTTGGTTCAGGTATTCAAATAAGTAATATAACATTAGCCGATTAAGTTTAATTGTTCCAACAACACTTCCTTATCATCAAAATGATGTTTTACGCCATTAATCTCCTGGTATTTCTCATGCCCTTTACCGGCCAGCAGAATGATATCACCCGGTCTAGCCAAATGACACGCTGTTTTTATTGCTTCTCTTCTATCAACTATACTCAATGTTTTACGCTTATTTGTAGGAGAAACTCCTTTTTCCATTTCTTCAACTATAGCCTGCGGACTTTCCGATCTTGGATTATCCGAGGTTAAGATCACTTTATCACTCCAGTCGCAGGCCACCTGTGCCATTATTGGCCGCTTGGTTTTATCCCTGTCGCCCCCGCAACCAATGATCGTAATCACCTGTTCTGTTCCCTTTCTGATGTCTTGTATTGTGCTCAATACATTTTGTACGGCGTCTGGCGTATGTGCATAGTCCACAATTCCAATGATCCCGTTTGCAGTTATATAGTCAAATCTGCCTTCAGCGCCGGTCAGGTTGCTCAATGCCGTCAACACCGTCAACTTGTCCTGTTTAAGCAGCATCGCTGTTCCATAAGTTGCCAGGAGATTATAAGCATTGAAAGATCCCACCAGTTTGAAGAACACATCGGTATCATCGATATCAAGTTCAAGACCATTGAAACTATTCTCTATGATCTTTGCCTTGAAATCTGCCAGTTGTTTCAATGCGTAGGTCTTCTTTACTGCTTTTGTATTTTGCAGCATTACCATTCCGTTCTTATCGTCCAGGTTCGTCAACGCAAAAGCCTTGGGAGGCAACATTTCAAAGAATGCCTTTTTAGCTTTAATATAATTGTCAAAAGTCTTATGAAAGTCAAGGTGGTCATGCGTAATATTTGAAAACACACCTCCGACAAATTCAAGACCTGCTATTCGATTTTGTACAACTGCATGAGAACTTACTTCCATAAAGCAAAACTCACAACCAGCGGTCACCATGTCCTGCAAAAGTGCATTCAAGGCAATCGGATTGGGCGTAGTGTGTGTGGCAGGAATCACCTGATCATTGATGTGGTTTTCTACCGTAGAGATCAGACCTACTTTATACCCAAGTTCACGAAAAAGTTTAAACAACAAGGTCGCAATTGTCGTCTTTCCATTTGTACCGGTAATTCCGATCAACTGCAATTTGGAAGATGGGTTACCGTAAAAATTGGAAGCCATTTTACCGAGCGCTACTGAAGTATTTTCCACTTGGATATAGGTTACAGCAGCAACCGTTTCATCAGGCATCTGCTCACAGACTACAACATCAGCACCTGCTTTAATCACTTCGTCTATGTATGCATGCCCGTCCGACAATGTTCCCCGGATGGCAAAGAATACTGTATTTTTAGCGGCCTGTCTGGAATCAAACACCAAAAAATTTACCTCTCTGTTGGTTTGACCAACAAGGTTAGTAATTGTTATTCCATATAAAATATCCTGCAACTGCATCTTATTGTAAATCTATTTGCACTGATAATCCCCTTCCTGTTTTACTTCCTGCAGCGATAGACTGGCTAACCACCTTTCCACTGCCTCTTACTTTTGTCTTCAAACCCGCATTTCCCAGCAGATACAAGGCATCCTTTAAGCCCATACCTTTTACATTCGGCACTACTCCTTTTGTCAAGCTGTATTCCTGGTATACGATGCCGTTGCTGGTATCCACACTATTGAAATAGTCAGACTTGGCGGCATATAAAGATTTCACACCAAAAGCGTTGTAAACCCGCTTAACGGCTTTACTGTGTCCGGCTTTAGCTTCTGGTTTAGTTGTATTTCCAACGAAATGCTCAGGAATATTATTATACATTTCCATATCACTTGCGTAGATGCGGTCAGCGATCTCCTTAAATACCGGACCGGCTACTGTGGCACCATAATACCCGTTCTTCGGACCATTGATCGACACAATGATCGAGTACTTTGGTTTGTCGGCCGGGAAATAGCCGCAAAACGAAGCCTGATAGCTGCGTTTCCCTCTATAACCCCTGTTTGCATCGGCCACCTGTGCGGTTCCCGTTTTTCCAGCTACGCGATACGAATCAGAGCCCATCAATTTCCCGGTACCTTGTGTAACCACGTTTTCCAACATGGCCTGCAATTTCTTAAGCGTTTTCGGCGAGCAGATCTCCTCTGCAATTACTCTTGCCTGAAACTGCTCGATCGGGTTTCCCAACCGTCTGATTTCCTTAACAAAAATAGGTGCTATATACTTCCCGTTATTCGCAACAGCATTGTAGAACGCTAACATTTGTAACGGAGTAAGTAGCATTTCATAACCATAAGCCATTTGAGGCAAAGTCATGTTTTTATTCCAGCTCTGATACGTTGGATTTTTGATGACCGGTCTGGTTTCACCCGGGATTTGCAAACCCAGCCTCTCGTTCATGTGAATATCATACAGGTGATCAGTGAACTGTGATGGGTTTTCTTTATAATGGAGGTTGACCAGTTTTGCAATCGCTGTGTTTGCAGACTGTTCAAAAGCTTTCATCACGGTAACCGTACCTATTCCACCATGCGAATCCCTGATCGTATGTCCTGGGATTCTATACGTACCATCACCTGTTGATACCAATGTATTCGTGTCTATTTTCTCATCCTCTAACAGCGCCATATAGGAAGCGAGCTTGAAGGTAGAACCAGGATCCTGGCTGCCACCAATCGCATAGTTGAATTGCTCTTTGTAAACACCTTTACTCATCCTGGAGTAATTGGCCACAGCCCTCACCTCTCCACTATTTACCTCCATCAAAATTACGGTTCCGTAATCTGCATCACTGATCTTCAACTGCTTTTCCAAAGCTGTTTGCACGAGATCCTGCATATTGATGTCGATCGTAGATATGATATCCGCTCCTTCCTTAGGTGCAACTTCCGCTTCGTCATTAACCGGCATCCATACACCACCAGAAATGCGTTGCACTAGGCGTTTCCCACTTTCACCATTAATGTATTCACCGAATGCACCTTCGAGTCCAACGCCATTCGCCACATTCTCATTTTTGTACCCAATGGTTCTTGCAGCCAAATATTTAAAAGGCTTAATTCTTTTGTTTTGCTGGATTGCAATTAATCCACCCGTATACTTTCCGATATTATATAAGGGAAAGGATCTGATAATTTTTAAATCCTGATAACCAACATCGCGTTTGATCAATAAATAACGGAGGCTATCTCTTCGTGCTGCCCGCAGGGTACGCGAATATTCTTTTGCCGACTTATCCTTGAAAAATTGCGACAGCTTAAACGCCAAAGAATCGACCTTTTCGTTAAAAACATCATTATCCAGGATTCCACCTGCATATAGATCCATTCTCAATTCATATTCAGGGATCGAGGTAGCCAGTAAACTGCCGTC
The DNA here is from genome assembly GCA_031179845.1 of Pedobacter sp. GTDB lineage: Bacteria > Bacteroidota > Bacteroidia > Sphingobacteriales > Sphingobacteriaceae > Pedobacter. The sequence goes on along the minus strand of JAPSHM010000167.1, from coordinate 2,765 downwards.
GTTCGAATAGATGTTACCACGTGCAGCTGCAATATTGATATACTTTGTGGAGAGACTATCGGCCATGGCACGCCATTTCTGTCCCTCCACAAACTGTACATCACATAGTCTGACCAATACTGCCACGGCAAGCAGTACAATCAGTCCAAAGGACAGATAAACACGCATTAATATGTTATCCCTAATATTCATTACTGCTTATTACAATTTTTTTAGGTGGCTCAGTCAGTTCCTTAATTCCCAATGTATCTACTGCTTTGGCAACCTCCGTAAGCTTGCTTTTGAACATCAGATCTGCTTTTAGTGATTTATATTCCCAACTCAGCTCTTTTACTTCTTTATTTAGTTTATCAATGCTCCTGATATTTTTTACAGCCATGTGGCTGTTGGCTATGTATAGCATACATAAAACCGACAGAAATATCAAAAATGGCAACATTTCCGTTGCCGCTTCCTTACTCACCACCCCTTCCACAAATAGCTTTTTGAAGAAAGCATTACTGTTTTCCGGCTCTTTCCGTATAGGCTTAACCTTCGGCCTGGGCTCGAACTCTTCCTCCTCCTCTAACTCCGGCTCTTCGTCGACAATATCTCTAAACCGGTTACTCATAACTTTTCGCCTATTCTAAGTTTTGCACTCCTGGACCGACTGTTGCGAAGCAACTCCGCCTCATCAGCCACTATCGCTTTTCTTGTAATTACCTTAAATGGCTTCTGTTCGTTTCCAAAGAAATCTTTGTCCACCTCTCCCCTGAACTTTCCTTTTGCAAGAAAACTTTTAACCGGCCTGTCTTCCAGTGAATGGTAAGACATGACAACTAATCGTCCGCCACTTTTCAAAACATCAGCAGTTTGCAGCAAAAAATCTTCAAGCACCTTCATCTCGGCATTCACTTCAATACGCAAAGCCTGGAAGACCTGCGCCATATATTTATTTTCTTTGCCTTTAGGAATGTGTGCAGCAGCCACCGCCTTAAAATCTTCCAATGTTAAAATTGGACGATCAACTCGCCCGGTTACGATGACCCGGGCCAGCGACCTGGCATTTTTTACTTCGCCATAAATGCCAAAGATTTTATGCAATTGATCTTCGGTATAGGTGTTCAATACATCCGCAGCAGTTAATTTCCCCTGCTTATCCATCCGCATATCTAATGCTGCATCGAAACGGGTAGAGAATCCCCTTGCAGGTTCGTTAAACTGGTGGGAGGAAACACCAAGATCAGCTAAAATACCGTCAACCGCCTTGTAACCCAGCAAACGAAGGTTATTTTTTAGAAATGCAAAATTCTGATCAACGAAATGAAAACGCGGATCGTCAATTTTATTTCGTTGCGCATCAGGATCCTGATCAAATGCGATCAACACCCCATTTTCACCTAAATTTTTTAGGATTTCGCGGGAATGACCCCCACCACCAAAAGTGACATCTACATATACTCCATCCGGCTTGATATTCAAACCTTCAATACATTCCTTCAACAACACCGGAATATGATAACTATTCTCCATCTTCCCTCCTGTTCTTATTTCCCATTACTTCCTGCGCCAGGAAAGCAAAGTTTTCTGGCTCTTTGTCAAACAATGCTTCGTAAGCCTTTTTCGACCAAACTTCTACTTTATCAAACTGACAGGCCAACACCAGATCATCATTGATCTCAATGCCTACAGATTCCAATAACGACTTAGGTAAATTCACTCTTCCTGCTGCATCGAGCATCAAAGCGGATGCTCCACGCGTGAAATATCTGATGAATTCCCTGGTCTTTGGTTCATATTGATTCAACTTGCTTAGTTCTTCTACCATCCTTTCCCAAACATTTTTAGGATAGATCACCAGATGTTTGTCAAAGCCACGGTTAATCACAAGCCCCTCACCCTCAACGTTAGGCAATTGTTTTTTTAGATTCGACGGGACCATTAAGCGGCCCTTCGCATCTAATTTACAATCAAATTCTCCTAGCAGTTGAACCATTTTTATATGTGCAATTTTCTGTAGTGTAAAAATAGATATTTCTACCACTTTTTACCACTATCTACCACAAAAAATTATCAACATAATTCGTGCCCAATATTTTAGGCCTTAAAACGGCTTAAAAGGCATAAAAAATGGTGGGAAACGAAAACAGGCGTTTCGTAATAACGAAACGCCTGTCCTAAAAAATTGAATTATAGTTAATCGTTAATCGCCTTAACACCAGGTAACTCCTTGCCTTCCATATATTCGAGCAATGCGCCACCACCGGTTGAAACGTAACTTACTTTATCTTCCAAATTGAACTTCGCAATTGCCGCTGCGGAGTCGCCACCACCTATCAGAGAGAAGGCACCATTGTCTTGTGTCGCTGCAACAACTGCATCCGCCACAGCACGCGTACCATGCTCAAAATTAGCCATTTCAAAAACACCCATTGGCCCATTCCACAAAAGTGTTTTAGAATTAGCAATGACCTCGGAGAACAACTGAATTGATTTCGGACCGATATCAAGGCCCATCCAGTCGGCAGGAATCTGACCTGAATCTACTGTGCTTTTTTGCGCGTTATTGTCAAATTTATCTGCAATCACTGTATCCAAAGGCAAGTACAAATTAACGCCCTTAGCTTTTGCTTTTTCCAACAATTCCAAACATAAAGCCATTCTGTCTTCTTCAAGTAAAGAAGTACCAATCTCGCCACCTTGTGCTTTCGCAAACGTGTAAGCCATACCGCCTCCAATGATCAGGTTATCTACTTTATCCAATAAGCTTTCGATCAATAATATTT
>JAPSHM010000166.1 GCA_031179845.1 Pedobacter sp. | reverse complement strand
TTTGTTTAGTTCCGTTTTTTCTTTCTTTCAATATATCTTGCTTGGGCTTGAACATATTGCTGTTTTTCCTCTTCCGTTTCCGGAATGACCTGAGGTACATTAGTCGGCTTACCGTCTTCATCAATGTAGACAAAACTGGCACCATACGTTGCAAAATTAATTGATTTCACTTCAAACGCTGCGTTTCTAAATACCTCTCTAAGTGAATCAAAAATTGATAACCTTAGGCTTTCCAGGTTCTCACATGGATCTCCATCCTCATCAACAGTCTCCAGAAATCTGGCAGATCTTTCGAAAACAATTTTATATTGCTCATCAAAGAGGAATAGTTTTTTGTTTGTCTTACCTACATCAAACACAGCTATTACAGGAGTCGGCTTCATCATTGATCCCATTAATTATAATCCAGTTGCTACAGTTTTCAAACCACGGCTTTTTATAAGTTCTTGTCGTACATTACTGTTTCTGAACAGTTCAAGAGGAGCAAGTGCTGCGCCTGCCTGCAAGCGCGCTTCCGCAACCAGAGGACGCAAGTCAGTGCGGAATGCCTGTTGAAGTATTTCTTGCGCTCTTGCAACATCATTTTCCGCCTGTGCTTGTTGCAATGCCGTACGGTCGACAGATAAAGCTTGTGCGTAAGCCAACATAATGGCTTCTACAGACTGTAAAAGATCTTCAAGTGGATCTTTTACATTATGAGATGCGTCAATCATCCAACCAAGATCTTTGCTGTGATTCATTCCACGGGAATCCATCCCTTCAACGAGTTCGTTAAAAATAAGAAACAATTGATATGGTTTCATACTACCGGCAGTTAAATCGTCATCACCGTATTTGGAATCATTGAAATGGAAACCACCCAATTTGCCTTCCATTAGCAATAGAGAAACGATCTGTTCAATGTTTGCATTAGGTAAATGATGTCCTAAATCCACCAACGTGAAAGCTTTTGGCCCTAGTTTGGTGGCATACAACAAAGATTGTCCCCAATCGCCAACAGTAGTAGAATAAAAATTAGGCTCGAAGGCTTTATACTCAACAAATACTTTCCAATCGGCAGGTAATGCTGCGTAGATCTCTTGTAAGCTTTCCAGGGTATTCTGAAACGCCTTTCTAAAATTCAATTGTCCGGGAAAGCATGACCCATCCGCTAGCCACACGGTGAGTGCTTTAGAGCCTAACTCAACCCCCTGGCGGATTACTTCAATATTATGTTCAATTGCTTGCTTTCTAACGGCTTTATCGACATGTTGCAAAGAACCGAACTTATAGCTGAATGGTTGATTAGCTTGATCCTGAAAAGTATTAGAATTCATGGCGTCAAAGCTTAAACCGTGCTGAGCAACCAGTGCTTTGATTGCGGGTACATTATCAGCCGTATCCCATGGGATGTGTAGTGAAATTGAACCACTTGCAGCGTTTAGCTTATGCAATAGTCCGATATCTTCGATCTTCTCTTCTATATTCCGAGGTTCGCCTCCTGAAGAAAAACGACCAAAACGTGTTCCTCCTGTACCTAGTGCCCAGCTTGGAATACCGATTTGAAAGTCAACCAGTTTTTGAATGATCTCCTGCGCATTTGCAACCTCGTCGGTAATAAAAGCGAGCTTACGCTGATGCTTAGGTAAAAGTGCATCATTATGTGATTCTATCTGATAGTTTTCTAGCTTCATTATTTCTTTTTTAACGAACAAAGGCGTTGGCTACACCTCCATCCACGTTTAAAACATTTCCGGTTGATTTGTTCAATAGCCCACCTACGAATGTGAAACAAGCATTGGCAATATCATCGGGTAAAATTATTTGATTGAGCAAGGTACGTTTTGCGTAATAAGCAGGCAACTCTGCAACGGTAACTCCATAAGCTTTGGCGCGGCCTTCCGCCCATCCTCCAGCCCAGATGTTGCTATCGCTAATTACTGCGTCTGGATTTACAACATTCACTCTAATGCCGTCGGCACCAAGTTCAGCAGCATTTAGTCTGCTTAAGTGAAGCTGCGCGGCTTTTGCACTACCATACCCTGCATTATTCGGGCCGCTAACCAATGCATTCTTACTTACAATATTGAGAATATCACCACCAACATCCTGTTTTTGCATCACTGAGGCAGCAGCCTGGGTAACAAAGAACTGGCCTTTTACTAACACGTCATACAACAAGTCCCAATCTTTCTCAGTGTGGTCTGCTATGGTTTTCGATATGGAAAGTCCAGCATTGTTCACTACAATATCAACTCCTCCAAAGGCAAGTGCAGCTACATCAAATGCAGCAGCTATGTCTTCCGCAGTAGTTACATTTAGAACTGCGGTTGCAAAGCTGTCCTTACCAAACTTTTCAGCAAACTCCTCGCCGGCACTTTGTAAACGCTCAGCATTCATATCGTTTAGTACCACTACGGCACCTTCTTCAACGAACTTACGAGCAATAGCCTTTCCAATACCACCAGCACTACCAGTAATTAAAGCAATTTTTCCTGAAAGTGGCTTAGGCTTAGGCATTCTTTGCAATTTGGCTTCCTCCAGCAACCAATATTCAATGTTAAACGCTTCCTGTCTCGGTAAAGAAGTGTAAGATGAAATGGCTTCCGCTCCTTTCATTACATTGATGGCATTGGTATAGAATTCTGCTGCTACCCTAGCGGTTTGTTTATCTTTTGAAAAGGAAAACATTCCGATACCAGGATAAAGTATAATTACAGGGTTGGCATCGCGTATTGCAGGGCTATTGCTGTGTTTGCATGAATCATAATATTCCGCATACATTTTTCTGTAAGCTTCGAACTCAGGCGCTAATCTTTCTTTTAATGATTTGATGTCACTAAGGTCTTCGTTAGATTCAAGTTTCAGTACCAGCGGACTGATCTTAGTCCGTAAAAAATGGTCAGGACAGCTAGTACCCAACGGTGCAAGACGGTTGAGGTCATTAGAATTGATAAATTCCAATACCCTTGCATCATCAGTAAAATGACCGACCATATGTCTTTCGCTTGAGCAAAAACCTCTTAAAATTGGAGCAATAGCCGCAGCTTGCTTGTTCCGTTGTTCTTTTTCTGCACTCTCTATTTTTTGACCACCAAATACCGGCCCTTTTTTGCCGTAGTTCTCTTCTAAATACCCGGCACATTTCTCAATAATTTCAAGCGTATTGATATAACTTTCATAAGCCGTATCTCCCCAGGTAAACAGTCCATGTGAACCTAACATGATGCCCCTAATTCCAGGATTTTCATCCAGACATTGGCGCAACATTAAGCCCAATTCGAAACCTGGCTTCTGCCAAGGAACCCAACCAATTGTCCCATTGAATAATTCCTTGGTTATACGCTCCCCGTCTTTAGCCGCTGCAATGGCAATAGCTGCATCCGGGTGCAGGTGATCAATATGCGCAAACGGTAAAAATCCATGTAAGGGTGTGTCTATTGATGGCGCTTTGGATTGCAGGTCGTAAATGCAGTGGTTGAAAAGCTCAACCATTTCATCTTCATGTGACAAGCCCCTATAAATGTTCTTAAGGTTTCGCAGTCGATCAACATATAAAGCTGCAAGTCCACTCCTCTTTAAAGTACCCAAATCTCCACCCGAACCTTTCACCCACATAACTTCTGCATCTTCTCCTGTTAATGGATCTTTTGCAATTGCTTTACATGAAGTATTACCTCCCCCATAATTTGTTAAGCGAAGGTCAGCACCTAATAAATTAGAACGGTAGATTAACAGTGCCACCTCATCACCGGCCATTTCAGCAGCCTTTGTTTCATCCCACAAATAGCTTACATGTTTAAAATCAGTTGTCCGAGTACTCATAAAAGTATTTTAATTAATTGTTTTTATTTGATTGAATTTCCATAACCGACTATGAGTATGGATAAGATAAGAATTACAATTCCCAAAATCACCGTACCAAAGGTTTTCTTAGTTACACCACTCCATTCTCGGAAGAAGAGTCCCCAGCCATTTGCGACCAGGATAATACAAGCCATATGCAGGATCCATCCACTTGCGCCATTACCTAATTTGCTTTCTCCCATTCCATAAAAGAAAAACTGCAAAAACCAGGTAGTCCCTGCAAGAGCCGAGAAAATATAGTTTTTAAGTAAAGGTGCTTTTTTGTCGGCGTAATCGCCAAAAGTCTTATTGCGGGAATTCAACAGCATACACCAAAAAAGATTAGTAGTTAACCCTCCCCACAAGATGACTACATAAGTAACGTTGTTTTGGAAAAGAAACTCACCTTCACCTGGGTTAATGGCCTTCCAAGCTTGGTTCGCATGCTCGGCCATATCTTTACCCGCATCTATACCGAAGGCAAAGCATGCGCTTAAAATACCCGACACAATAGAAACGATAAGACCTACCCCTAACTTATATTCTTTATTAGATGGATCAGCTTTTCCTGAAGCCACAAGGTCCTTCTCTTTCATGCTACCAGCCAATCCGCATATTACAATGCCTATTACACAAACCAACAAACCCAACAACACCAGTTGTCCCCAGTTACTTGCCGCCATATCAGACAAACTATCTTTTCCTGGTGTTGGATTGAAATTATAGTAAAGAGACGGGATCAACGCTCCAAAAACAGAGCAAAGCCCTAAAATGATGGTACTCCCCAATGAAATACCAAGATACCGAACACCTAAACCATAAGTTAACCCACCAATTCCCCATAATAGCCCGAAAAAGTAAGTCAGCACCAATATTTTACCATCAGTCTGGGTGATAATGTCCATAAAGCCTGGAATAGTTAACCAGGCTGCTACAGGTGGAACAATTAACCAGGAGAACAAACCGCCTACGATCCAGTATGTTTCCCAGGACCAGCTCTTTACTTTTTTGAAAGGGATATAAAAACTACCAGAAGCAAAGCCGCCGATAAAATGGAAAATTACTCCTAAAAGGATTTGCATGTTTAAGGTTTTTAATTTGGTTCGACTAAAATAACAGAATCACTGTATACTTCTGTCATGTACTGTCATGCCTTTTTTAGTCATCACCAACAATTCCAAACTGCTAAGAAAAAGAGATTACGATATAAACTGGAAGATCTTTCTCAAAGGTTTAAGAAAAATTGCCAGGGGTGGAAGCATTATTTTATTTGTCTTCATGGCTTTGAGATCATACTTCCAGGCAAGTCCTCTATTGACCAGGTTTCGATTGCTGACGCCACCTGTCTTCATTCTAACGATCACCTTATTTAAATAGTAAACACTCGTTGGATGTAGGAACATAAAACGGAGCATCAATTCGTAATCAGCAGCGGTACCGTAGCTTGCATTGTATAGGCCAAATTGATGGTATAATTTCGTTTTGGCATAGAAAGTAGGATGCGGCGGCATCCAGCCAAAATTGAATTTATAACGGGCAAAATTTCCTGACCGCCATCTACGCACAGTTTTACCTACAGTATTTACATAATCCAAATCCGCATATAAAATATCGCAGTTATTTTCTACAAAAGCAGCAGCTAAATCACTTAGAACGTAGTCATTAGCAAAAAAGTCATCCGCATTCAAGAATCCCAGCACATCGCCTGTTGCAAGCATTGCTCCTTTGTTCATTGCATCATAGATTCCTTTATCCGATTCGGACTTGAAATAATCAATATGATCCATGTTGCTGCGTATAATCTCGGATGTTGAATCGCTAGAATTTCCGTCAATAACCAAATATTCTACATTCTTGTAAGATTGGCTAATCACAGAGTTAATACACTTTTGTATAGTATCCTCGGCATTGAATGAAATGGTAACCAATGAAATCCGAACGTCAATCATGCTAACAAATCTATCAATTAAATTATAATCCTAAACAACAAATGCTTAGTTTTGCACCTATAGCGTTTTAATCTAGGGAATTAACCCATATTTTTCACATGTACTTTGTTAAGAAACTCACCTACTTATTTACTTTTACTTTGTACATGTTTTGCAGTTTATCCTGTTCTTTCAAGCAGAGTCAAGTCCTGTTTGAAAATAAAAACTCAGGCCTAATTGTAGAAAATAACGCCACAGACATTATAACACACCGGATCCAGCCTCAGGATCTAATTCAAATCAGAAATTTACAGGACCGAAGTTTTATAGTAAATGACCCCATTTCCGAAGAACCTGAAACAGTAAATAACAAGGAAGGTCAAAGTTTCTTAGTTGAAGCAGACAGTACAGTGGTACTTCCTATGTTAGGACGTGTAAAAATTGCTGGGCTCACCCGTCTAGAAGCAGCTAATCGTCTGGAAACACTTTACAGTAAAGAGTTGAAAAAACCTATAATTGATTTAAAAATTGTCAACTTAAAAGTTACATTACTGGGTGAGATCAATAAGCAAGGAATCTACAAGTTGGAAAGAGATTATACCTCCCTGGTCGAAATTATTGGTGCAGCCGGCGGTTTTACGGAGAAAGCAGACAGTAGAAATATAAAGGTCATTCGTGGCGACCTAAAGGCACCACAAGTTATTGAGTTGGATTTGAGCGACATTAGAACGCTTTCAGATTCAAGAATCATGCTTCAAAACAACGATATTATTTATATCGCCCAAAACAAGAAGGCAGTTCGGAACGAGAAGGTTCAAAGTCTGTCTGTTATTTTACAACCTGTAATCCTATTGTTAAACACAGCATTGATCATTTATACGCTAACTCGTTGAAGACGGAAACAGAAAATGTACAATTGAGAACTTCGAATAGGGAAGTTGACTACCGTAAACTAATTGGAATATTACTTAGTCGGTGGTATCTATTGGTAGGTTCGGTTTTGGCTGGTCTCCTGATAGCTTATGTCTATTTGTGGTTTACTCCGAAAACATATGCCACAAGTGGTGTCCTAAAATTTGTTGAAAAGAACGCTGAAATATCTGATTTGGTAACTGTTATAAGCAGTGCCGGTCACAGTCCTGCAAACCTTCAGAGCGAAAAATTTATTATACAAAGCAGGGATTTGTTACTTAGCGCAATCCGGAGATTGGATTACAACATCAGTTATTACATATCAGGAAGGGTTAAGGATTTTGAACTATATCCGCAACAGCCATTTGAAATCAGTGTTTTGAAATTTGATAGTCTCGATTATTATCAAGATGTCATCGCGTTTAAGTCAATTGGCAAACAAACATTTGAATTGACCTGGAATGTTTCAGGTAACAAAAATCAAAAAACTTTTAGTTATAATATGCCCGTTGCTATCGGCAACGTACATTTTACTGTTAGCCCCCCTAGAACCATTAACCCTGATGCGATTTATTTGTTTAGGTTCAATACTCCTGAGGTGCTCCTTAACCGGGTTATTGGCGGACTGAGCACCATTGAACCCGTGAAAAACTCAAATATTTTACGGATACAACAAACCGACTCGAACCCTAAGTTTGCAGCGGATGTGCTCAATGCCATTATGAATGAGTACCTGGAATACGATAAAAATCAAAAGACAAAATCTGCTACCCAGATGATTAGCTTCATCAATGAACAACAGGCTAATCTTTCATCTGCAGTTAGAAGTTCAGAAAATTCACTGGAACGGTTTAAAAAAAAATCCGGGGTTATGGATGTTAATGCATCAGCCAATGTCGCCTTAACTAAAGTGAGTGACCTTGAATCGCAGCGTTCTATATTAAAGATTCAGCTAATCGCAATTCATCAATTGAAGAAACAAATTGCGACTGATGCAGATAACGTCAGTTTAAATTTGAACCTTGAAGGGAATGTTGACCCACTCCTTGGCACATTAATTGGTAGCCTTAATAGCCTACTAAGAGATAAAAACATACTTTTGAAAACCTATAACAGCACCGCTGAACCAGTAGACCAGATAAATCAGCAAATTGAGCAGGTTAAAAATGCTGCACTGCAAAATATCAATGCGTCCTATCAGAGGATCAAAAAGAACATTAACTATTTGGAAGGCATGTTAGCGGATATGAACCAACAAGTTGCTGCCCTTCCCGCTACGCAAAAGAATATGATCAGCTTGCATCGTGATTTTGAAATTAACGAAAAAGTTTATTCTTTTCTATCAGAAAAGAAGCTTGAAGCACAGATAAATAGTTCCGCTATTTTACCAGGTGCGTCAGTCATTGAACAGGCACAGGTCAACAATACACCGGTATCTCCCAATGAGAACAAAATTTACCGGTCGGCAATTATCTTTGGTCTGCTGGCTGGGATTTCAACCATTGTCCTCATCAGGGTATTGAACCCCTATATTTATGACAAGGCATCGGTTGAAAGCGTTACAACGGTTCCCATTATAGGCGTCATGACGAAATTCCCTGAAAAGATAGATGAAGACAATTCACAGATCTTTGCATCAAGCAAGCCCAGATCCATCTTTGCCGAGTCCGTGCGGGCCATTCGTACCAATCTTAGTTTCCTTGCTTC
>JAPSHM010000165.1 GCA_031179845.1 Pedobacter sp. | reverse complement strand
ACGCTGTATTCGTAAGCACAGCTAAAGCGTTGTTGTTAGATAAAGGTGTGAACAGCAGTACTCAAATTGGTATCATTCGCGAGTTTGATAACCATTACGTGGCTACTGGGGAAGTTGTGTTGGAGCATACATTTAATGACCTGGTGCTGCAAATCAATAAAAATGAGCCCAGCAAAGAATTTGCGACCGATTATTTAAATGCGGTAGATAAATTCTATAATGAAATGAAAGCTAAAAGAGAGGAGCAAGTTCAATGAGCACTCAAAACAAGAATAAAGAGCCAAAAATAACCCTCGTTGGTGCTGGTCCGGGTGATCCGGAATTGCTCACCATGAAGGGCGCGAACGCACTCAGGACCGCTGAAGTAGTTTTATACGATGCCCTGGTCAATGAAGGAGTTTTAGCTTACGCGAACCCTGATGCCATTAAAGTATATGTGGGCAAAAGATCAGGAGAGCATTCTTACGGTCAGGATGCCATCAATAAGCTAATGGTCGACTATGCGCTTAACTATGGCCATGTAGTCCGCTTAAAAGGGGGTGACCCTTTTGTATTTGGCAGAGGATATGAGGAATTGGATTATGCAGCAGGATATAATATTCCTGTCTCAGTGATCCCGGGATTATCAAGTTCCATTTCTGTAGCGGGCTTACAACAGATACCGGTTACCCATCGTGGTTTAAGCGAAAGTTTTTGGGTCGTTACAGGTACTACTGCGTCGGGACAAATTTCTAGTGATCTGTATGAAGCAGCAAAGTCTAAGGCGACAGTAGTTGTACTTATGGGTTTGGGAAAACTGAGCGAAATAGTAAAGATATTTCAAGCAGAAGGTAAACATCAACTGCCAGTTGCAGCAATACAAAGTGGTTCAACTGAAAATGAAAAGTTAGGCATTGCCACAGTCGATACTATAGTTGATGTAGTGGAGGAGAAGGAAATAAAAGCACCTGCCTTGCTTATATTTGGAGAGGTTGTATCTTTGCACCCTTCGTTTCAACCCATCAAAGAATTTATTAGCGCGTTGTAGTAAGAGTTATAAGTAATGGAAGGCAATCAGTTATTTCCGGTTTTTATTAAACTAAACGAACTGCACACTCTGGTAATAGGTGCCGGGCCAGTTGGTTTAGAAAAATTAACAGCTGTGCTGAACAATTGCACACGCGCCAGAATTACTGTTGTTGCTCAAAACATTATTCCTGAAGTTAGGGAATTTGCTGCTAATTACCCAGCCGTAACCATTATACAAAAAAGCTTTGAACCTGCTGATCTGGATGGTGTGAACATCGTAATTGCAGCTACCAATGATAACGTATTGAATGAAGAGATCAAGTTGAATGCAAATCAGCGTAATCTGTTGGTAAATGTTGCGGATAAGCCCGATTTGTGTGATTTTTACCTCGGTTCGATTGTTCAAAAGGGCGACTTGAAAATCGCCATTTCAACCAATGGTAAGTCGCCTACTATTGCTAAACGATTGAAAGAGGTACTTATGGAAAGTTTGCCAAATGGTTTAGCCATCACGTTAAAACAGATGCAGGTTTTAAGGAACATGCTAAAAGGCGATTTCAATTCAAAGGTAGAACGGCTGAATCAAGTTACAGAAATTTTGATGAAGCCCTTAGATAACAAATAATAATGAAAGAGCAGTTACTAGCAATAGGAGAGAAAATAAAAGGTATGGATCCGGTACAAGCACTGGCTTATTTTGCCGAAGCTCATCCGGGTAAAATCGTATTTTCAACCAGTTTTGGATGGGAGGATCAGGTGATTACACATATGATCTTTTCAAATGACATTCCTATAGACGTTTTCACATTAGAAACCGGCCGTTTATTCCCGGAAACCTATTACGTTTGGAACCGTACACTAGAGATCTATAAAAAACCAATAACAGCGTACTTTCCTCAGGCGGAAGCTTTGCAGACAATGGTAGAGAAAAAAGGCCCAAGCAGTTTTTATGAATCTGTAGAAAATAGAAAAGAATGCTGTGGAATACGCAAGCTTGAACCATTGAAAAGGGCGCTGAACGGAAACAGTCTCTGGGTTACAGGAATCAGATCTGAGCAGTCTGTAAACCGTACAGATATGTCCAATTTAGAATGGGATGAACAAAACCAGATGATCAAATTTCATCCAATTTTTTATTGGTCGCTGGAGGAAGTGAAAGCATATATTAAAAAAAATAATATCGTTTACAATACTTTACATGACAAGGGATTTCCAAGCATTGGCTGCGCACCCTGCACAAGGGCAGTAGCTGAGGGAGAAGATTTTAGGGCCGGGCGCTGGTGGTGGGAAGATCAGTCGAAAAAAGAATGTGGTTTGCACACCACTAAGTAATTGCAAAAAAAAATGAGTAGATATAACTTAGACTATTTAGATGAATTAGAGGCCGAAGCCATTCACATCTTGCGTGAAGTGGCGGGACAGTTTGAAAAGCCAGCCTTGTTGTTTTCCGGTGGGAAGGATTCGATTACCCTGGTTAGACTTGCAGAGAAAGCCTTCAGGCCAGGTAAATTTCCGTTTCCTTTGGTGCACATAGACACCGGTCATAATTTTCAGGAAACCATTGATTACCGTGATGAAATGGTAGCGCGACTGGGAGAAAAATTGATTGTTGGTAGCGTTCAGGACTCTATCGATCAGGGAAAAGTGGTAGAGCAAACCGGTAAAAATGCCAGTAGAAATTCTCTGCAAACTGTTACGCTTTTGGATACAATAGCCTTGCATGGTTTTGATGCCTGTATTGGTGGTGCCAGAAGAGATGAAGAGAAAGCAAGGGCCAAAGAGCGAATCTTCTCGGTTAGGGATGAATTTGGACAATGGGACCCGAAGCGTCAACGCCCTGAGTTATGGAACATATATAATGGAAAAATTCATAAAGGTGAAAATGTAAGGGTGTTTCCGATTAGTAACTGGACAGAACTAGATGTGTGGAACTATATCAAAAGAGAGAACATCGGACTACCTTCGATCTATTTTGCACATAACAGGGATGTAATTACCCGCAATGGCCAGCTTATGGCTGCTTCGCCTTTCTTGAATATGGACAATGAAGATGTTGTAGAGCATAAAAAAGTGAGATTCCGCACGGTAGGTGATATGAGTTGTACGGCTGCAGTTGAATCTGACGCAGATGAAATAGATATTATTATTGCTGAGATCAGCGCATCAAAAATTAGTGAACGTGGAGCCCGCATGGATGATAAAGTATCGGAAGCTGCAATGGAAGACCGCAAAAAGGGAGGATACTTTTAATGAATTTACTTAAGTTTTTTACAGCAGGTAGTGTTGATGATGGAAAGAGCACACTCATCGGACGGTTATTATATGATACGGATTCCATTCTCGCGGATCAGTTAGAGGCTTTACAGCAGTCTAACCGCAAAAATGACGATGGAACAATTGACCTTGCCATTTTAACAGATGGTTTAAGAGCAGAACGTGAACAAGGAATTACCATCGATGTAGCCTATAAATATTTTCAGACCACCAAGCGTAAGTTCATCATTGCCGATACCCCAGGTCACATTCAATATACACGTAATATGGTTACAGGAGCATCAACCGCTAAGCTGGCCATCATATTAATTGATGCAAGAAACGGTGTGGTTGAACAAACCATCCGACATTCTTATCTGGTGTCGTTATTGGGCATCGAACACGTTGTGGTTTGCCTCAACAAAATGGATATGGTGAATTACAGTGAGGCTGTATTTACCGACATTACCAATAAGTATAAGGCGCTTGCTGATGAATTGAAATTAAAAGATGTTAATTTCATCCCGGTTAGTGCTTTGAAAGGAGACAACGTTGTCAATGAATCTGAACACATGCCATGGTACCAAGGTCATAGCCTATTACATTTCTTAGAAACCGTTGATGTCGAAACCGGAGCTGAGTCGAACTTGGCCCGCATGCCAGTACAATGGGTAGTAAGACCGCAAACGGACGATTTGCACGACTATCGTGGTTATGCAGGAAGGATTCTTAGTGGCGAGTTTAAAGTCAATGATAAAGTCACAGTACTTCCGTCCGGTAGCAGCTCATTCATTGAACGCATAGAAATTTTTGATCATCACCCCGAGAAAGCTTTTGCAGGTCAATCTGTTACCCTTCATTTAAAGGATAATATTGATATCAGCAGGGGAGATGTATTGGTTAATTCAGATCATTTACCACAGAACTCCAAGCTAATTGAAGCAGATGTCTGCTGGATGGATGCGAGGCCGCTTGATGAAAGCATCACCTATTTATTGCAACATAATAGTAAAGTCACCAAATGTAAAATTTCTGATATCGTATATAAAGTTGACATCAATACCCTTGAAAAACAAGACGCATTTGATTTCAAATTGAATGATATTGGCCGGGTAGTTTTGAAAACTGCAGATGAACTTGCGTTTGATCTTTACGCTGAAAATAAAGCCAATGGCGCAGCAATTCTGATTGATAGCAGAACTAATTTAACTGCTGCCGCCTTGATGTTCAGGGCAGTCGCCGACTGATATCATTGAAGTTCAAAAAGGTACTTACGTATGCGTAAACGCATAAGTAAGTACCTTTTTTTTGCAGCGGATTTTAATATTTATGCTAAACGTTTGCTTTACGCCGGTTAATGTCTATTTTGAGATATATTTTTAATCTTTCACGTTATGGAAATTATACACCTCAGCGCAGAATGCTATCCGATTGCTAAGGTAGGTGGCTTGGGCGATGTAGTTGGCGCTTTACCGAAATATCAAAATAAACTTGGTCATGTAGCTAAGGTGGTCATGCCAGCGTATCGAAACAAGTTTCTAATCGAAAATGAGTTTGAGGTGGTTTATAACGGATGGTGCAAACTTGGTTTCCATGATTATTCTGTAAACATCTTAAGGGAGAAGACAAATAAGTTGGGTTTTGATCTGTATCTTGTCCGTATCAACAACTTTTTTGAAAGGGAGCTTGTTTATGGTTATGACGATGACACCGAACGTTTTCTGGCTTA
The DNA here is from genome assembly GCA_031179845.1 of Pedobacter sp. Classification (GTDB taxonomy): domain Bacteria; phylum Bacteroidota; class Bacteroidia; order Sphingobacteriales; family Sphingobacteriaceae; genus Pedobacter. Next base: position 3,504 of record JAPSHM010000165.1, on the reverse strand, counting down.
TCAGGTTGCGGTGCTCGATTGGATCGCACAGTGGGAGCATCGCCCGGATGTGATCCATTGCCACGACCACCATACGGGCCTGGTTCCGTTCATGACCGCCTATTGCCACCAATTTGAGAAACTGAGACACATTCCCTCAATTTTAACCATCCACAACGCCCAGTATCAGGGACAGTTTGGTTGGGATAAGCTACACTATATCCCTGCTTTTGATCTTTGGAAATCTGGCTTGCTGGATTGGAAAGGGGCGATCAATCCGTTGGCAGCTGCGATAAAATGTGCCTGGAGGATCACGACAGTTTCTCCGAGCTATTTAGAGGAAATTACCGTTAGCGCTAATGGATTAGAAGATCTTCTTGCGCAGGAACGCGGAAAATCATTCGGTATTTTAAATGGTATCGATCATGATGTATGGAATCCCCGGACGGATCCAATGCTGTTGAAGAATTACACTGTACGTGGGGTTGACAATGGGAAAAAAGCAAACAAAGTGGCGCTGTGTGAGTTGTTCAATCTTGATCCGGAAAGACCTTTATTTACGTTCATCGGGCGATTGGTGGGCGAAAAAGGTGCTGATCTGCTTCCTGAAATCTTTCATAATGCGCTAAACCAGTTCAAGAATCAGATTAGTATTCTGATTCTTGGGTCGGGCGAACCTGAGGTAGAAGAACGGTTGACTCAGTTGAAGTTGGTATTTCCGGGTGATTATAATGTATTTCTTGGCTATAATGAACAATTGGCGCATCAAATCTATGCTGCGGCAGACTTTTTGCTTATGCCTAGCAGAGTCGAGCCTTGTGGTTTGAATCAGTTGTATGCTTTAAGGTATGGAACCATTCCAATTGTTAGGAGAATCGGCGGACTAAAGGATACTGTTGTCGACATAGGCGATGGTGGTTTTGGTATCTGCCATGATCAGGCAAGTGTTACGGACGTAGGGCACGCTATAGGTAGGGCTTTTGAACTTTATTCAAATAGTATGCCGGTGGCTGGCAAACAACATATTCCTGTTGAAGGGAAACAGGTGACAGAAATTCGAAAATATATCATGCAGTTGGATCACTCCTGGGATAAAGCTGCGCAACAATATATAGATATATACCAAATGTAAAATGAAAAACTATGACTGACAATGTATTGGGTGTGATTCTTGGCGGTGGCCAGGGCTCGCGACTGGCGCCATTAACACAGACACGCTCTAAACCAGCTGTGCCAATAGGAGGGAAATATCGTTTGGTTGATATTCCCATATCTAATTGCCTGAATTCTGGTATTCATAGGATGTTCGTGTTAACGCAATTTAACTCGGCATCTTTAAACAAACACATCAAAAATACCTATCATTTCAGTCATTTCAGTTCCGCTTTCGTAGATATTCTCGCAGCTGAACAAACGCCGGATAATCCAACCTGGTTTCAGGGTACTGCAGATGCAGTGCGGCAGACGATGCACCATTTGCTAAATCACGAATTTGACTATGCTTTGATATTGTCAGGAGATCAGCTTTATCAGATGGACTTCAATAAAATGGTGCTTGAACACATTAACAAAGGTGCCGAAGTTAGTATTGCGACTATTCCGGTTACTGCTAAAGATGCAACGGATTTTGGCATTTTGAAAGTCAACGAGGATAGTTACATCACCTCATTTATAGAGAAGCCAGTCAGCGAATTGCTGCCAGACTGGTCATCTGATACTGGCCCGGACATGCAGTCGGAAGGACGTAATTACCTGGCATCAATGGGGATCTACATATTCAACAGAGAGTTGCTGGTTAAAATCCTAGCTGATAATCCGGAAGAAAAAGATTTTGGTAAAGAGATCCTTCCCCGCGCAATCCTTCATAATAAAGTGTTGAGTTTTCAATATGAAGGATATTGGACGGATATCGGTAACATATCATCTTTCTTTGAAGCAAATCTGGGCCTTACAGACGACATTCCTAAATTCAATCTGTTTGATAGTCACCAAAGTATTTTTACCCGCGCAAGGATGCTTCCTCCATCAAAGATTCTTGGCACAACATTGATAAAAGCGGTCATAGCGGAGGGCTGTATTTTACAAGCCGAGGAAATAAAACATGCTGTCATTGGAATCCGGTCACGGATTGGAACAGGAACTGTGATAGAGAATGCCTACGTTATGGGTAGTGACCGCTACCAGACACTTATAGAAATTGCAGAAGAGAGTGCCAACGATAAGCCTTTGATTGGGATCGGTGATCGATGTAAGATCGTAAATGCCCTGATTGATAAAAATTGTAGAATAGGTAATGATGTACATATTATTGGAGGCGAGCATTTACCTGATGGTGATCATTCACTCTATACGGTTAAGGATGGCATTGTGGTTGTAAAAAAAGGTGCAGTAATTCCTAACGGAACCAGGATATAAAAACTGATAAAAATTTCAAAATGGTTTTGGATGCACGTTGTCCAGACCATTTTTTGTTTTATTTGGGTCGAATCAATAGCCCGCGACTATCTTTGTAAAATGGAACGAAGTTTTACAGATCAGCTTAATAGGAACATCACCATTAATTTTCCGCCAAAAAGGATCATATCATTGGTGCCATCTCAAACAGAACTGTTATTCGATCTCGGCCTGGATCTGGAAGTAGTAGGCCTGACTAAATTTTGTATTCATCCGGTTGCTAAGTTTGCATCGCGCAATAAAGTCGGAGGTACCAAAAAGTTAAATCTAAATGTGATCCGTAGTCTACAGCCAGATCTGATCATAGGGAATAAGGAAGAAAATGAGCAGATGCAGATAGAAGAGCTCATGAGCGAATTTCCGGTATGGATGAGTGATATCTATACGCTTGAAGATGCTAAAGCAACGATCGGTCAGATAGGGGCCTTGGTAGACAGAAAACCCGAAGCCGACTATCTGAATCATCTGATCAATGCGGGATTTAATGATTTGCAAACGCTGGCGCTTCAGCGGGGGATTAAAAAAACTGCAGCCTATCTAATCTGGAGGCAACCATATATGCTGGCTGGCAGAAATACTTTTATAAATGATATCATGACGCTGAATGGGTTGAGTAATGTAATTAGGCAGGAGCGTTACCCCGAGATAGATTTAGAAAAACTGGCGGCATTGAAACCTGATTTGATTCTGCTCTCCTCAGAACCTTATCCTTTCAAAGAAAAACACCTTGAAGAAATCAGCACCAGGATTCCAACAGCGAAGGTAATGCTTGTTGACGGAGAAATGTTTTCATGGTATGGCAGCCGACTTGTGAAAGCAGTCGAATACCTTTTTCACTTGCAAAAAGAACTGATCTAGGCAGGTGCAAAGGCATTTCTGGTGTGCTTATCCGGCCTGAAAGGTTATGGCAGTACAAATAGAATGAAATTTTTTTATTGTAAACCAGTGGGTTAACTAACAACCGGGAAAATAAATCGAAAACCTTTTTGAGTTTTGATAACTATCTCTATCTTTGCAGTCCTTAATACATCCTAACTGCGGAAGTGGCGTAATTGGTAGCCGCACCAGACT
>JAPSHM010000164.1 GCA_031179845.1 Pedobacter sp. | reverse complement strand
CAAGCAAACTTTTCCAAAAAGATGGAGTATATGGTCAATACGCTTTACGACTTATCCCAACTTTCCGGGAAGCCAAAGGCTGCTGGTGGCGCACACGTGTCCAACTCTTCAGCTGTACCTCATGGTCCTGGAAAAACGGAGTATGATTCAGATCTTAGTGATTCCGGCATTCGTACCGACTATTGGAACTGGGGAAAAGGCTTTATCAGCGCCTACCCGCCGGATCAGTTTATCATGTTGGAACATGGGGCCAAGTATGGCGGACAAAAAAATCAAGTGTGGGCACCCTATTATACATTACATAAAATATTGGCCGGTTTAATTGATGTATATGAGGTGAGTGGCAATAAAAAAGCGCTTGAAATCGCTACTGGCATGGGCGATTGGGTATTTAACCGTTTGAGCAAGGTGCCCACAGACACCCTGATCAAAATGTGGAATACTTACATTGCGGGCGAGTTTGGCGGCATGAATGAGTCGATGGCCAGACTTTACCGTCTTACCAGGAATCCCAACTACCTCAAGACCGCGCAATTATTCGATAACATCAGGGTATTTTTTGGTGATAAGAACCACTCACACGGCCTGGCCCGTAATGTAGATAACTTCCGTGGATTGCATGCCAATCAACATATTCCGCAAGTTGTAGGAAGTATAGAAACCTACCGCGCATCCAATGATCCGGAATATTACAAAGTGGCTGATAATTTTTGGTATAAATCCGTGAATGATTATATGTACAGCATAGGTGGAGTTGCAGGTGCACGTAACCCGGCAAATGCGGAATGTTTTACCGCTCAGCCGGCCACATTGTACCAGAATGGCTTTTCTGCCGGCGGACAGAACGAAACCTGTGCCACTTATAATTTGTTAAAATTGACCAGTGAGTTGTTCTTATTTGATCAGCGGGCCGAGTTAATGGATTATTATGAGCGTGGTCTGTATAACCATATTCTCGCTTCGGTAGCGGAAAATAGCCCAGCTAACACCTATCATGTACCACTTCGTCCTGGTGCTATGAAGCAATTCGGCAATTCAGATATGACTGGTTTTACCTGCTGCAACGGCACGGCTATAGAAAGTAGTACTAAGCTGCAAAATTCGATATACTTTAAAAGTAAGGATAATCGGGCGCTTTACGTCAACCTATACATCCCTTCAACACTCGTATGGACGGAACGTAAAGTTACAGTGAAACAGACCACAAATTTTCCTAAGGAAGATCAGACGCGCCTGACGATTAACGGTTCAGGGAAATTTGCAATCAACGTGCGGGTGCCCGGCTGGGCTACCAAAGGTTTTTTTGTACATATTAACGGAAAAGAGCAAAAGCTTGTAGCTACACCCGGGATGTATCTGAACATCAGTAGGAATTGGAAAGATGGTGACGTTATAGATTTGAAAATGCCCTTCCAGTTTCATCTGGATCCAATCATGGATCAGCAGAATATAGCCAGTTTGTTTTACGGGCCGATATTGCTGGCCGCGCAAGAGCCTGAAGCAAGAAAAGAATGGCGCAAAGTAACTTTGGATGCAAAAGATCTGGGCAAGTCAATTGAGGGCGATCCACAAAAATTACTATTTAAAATTGATGATGTGGTTTTTAAACCGTTTTACGAAAGCTACGGTCGTCATTCGGTATACCTGGATGTTCAGTTGAAATAATTTTTTAGTTCTATAAGTTTAACTAGTTCAATTTCTTGTTAAAAAGGATTGTCATTCCGCCTTGATATAAAATCATCTCTTGCTTCGCTTCATTAAATTCCAGCACTATTCCGGCCACATCAAACTTGAACTTAGTCTTGGACAGTGTTTCGAATTTAAGTGGAGGCTGACCGGTGGCCTGGCATACAAGGGTTGAATCTTCCTTAGTAATCGTAATGTTTAGCGGAATTGTCTTGCTTGTATAAACTCCGAGATAGGGATCTAGTTCTTCACTTTTTAAGAAGAATGGCTTCGATGTAGGATTTTGGAGTTGCTGGCCATTGCAGATGCTCAATAATGCAATGCTTATATCATTTATAGGGTAATTTAATCCGTTGATACAGGATGCGATTGAAAAACCACTTTCTTTAAAGCTATAAAGTACACTATGACTGCCATAGGTTCCGCCTGTATGTCCAAAACCAATCTGATCATAGAATGGAACTCTGAGTAAACCCGCTGCAAAAAGATTTTGATCTTTGAAGGCAGTCATTTGAGCATAACTTTCCTGACTCATAAGTTTACCCGAAGTTAGTGCGCTCATAAACTTAAGCAAGTCCGCTGGAGTGGACAAAATATCGCCAACGCCGATTACATTTGGAAAATAGATGTCTTTGATAGACGTCCATTTGTCGAGCATGCTATATGGCCTTGCTTCCCCTTTTCTTGAGTTATTGGCTAGTCCTGCGACTGTATTTTTGAGACCAATTTTATTGGCAATCCTAACTTCCAATAACTTGCTATATGTTTTTCCCGTGATTTCCTCCAAAATATACGACAATAAGAGATACCCGGAATTGCAGTACTGTTGCTTAGTACCAGGCTCGAACCAAACATCTCTTTTAGCGATTGTGTCCAACAGTTCAGCTTTAGCATGTGGGTTTGTGATCCAGGTCTTATCAACCTCGTCACCTACATAATTCATCAAACCACTGGTATGCGACAGTAAGTCTAAAACGGTTATTGTCTCCGCGTTGGGCATCTGGGGAAAATATTTCGACAGCTTCGTATCTAATGATAATTTACCTTCATCGATCAGCTGAAAGATCATTGTAGCAGTAAAAACTTTGGTAACAGATCCTATCCGATATTGCGTAGTAGAAGTAGCTTTAACAGTGTCTGGACCTAATAAACTGGCTCCTAAAGATCTTTGATAGATGATTTTTCCGTGTTTAGCAACAGCAAAACTGCCCATAACTTCACTATCAGTGTTTAATGCATTGAAAAAACTGTCTAGTTTTGCTATGTTGACCTCTTGTGCGGTCAATTTAAACACAGTTAATATAGTCAACAGTAAAAGAGAAGCCGTAATTTTCATGATAGTGAGATGCGTTAATTTTTTTAAGTTGCGATAAATATAGGAATATTTAGTAACTAACATCGATTTTGAAAAAGCAAACTTACATACCCACTTTCTCGTTGAACGAGAGAAATCAATCCGGCTTAGAAATAAAGAAGATCGAAAAAGTTGATTCGGTGAGACTAGCCCAAATGTCTGCTCATCGCGACGATCATTATATACTTTTTTTTCAGGAACAAGGTTTTAGCAAAATGATGGTAGATTTCCAGGAGCTAAGTGCAACGGGGGCTGCACTATTGACTGTTCTTCCTGGACAGGTTCATTACGGAATTTCTGTTGAAAACATCGATGGCTGGTTTGTGGCACTCGATGCTACGTTGATTAACGAAAATTTCAGACCAGTGTTCAATGACATCTATACTGACCCTACTCCCATTTTACTAAACGAAGAAGAAGCTGCCGTCATTCGTTCCGGCGTTCAGTTGCTTTTTCATATAGACAGTAACAAAGGAACCGGCAATATCTACACTAACATGCTGATGGGTGCTATTGACGCGTATGTCGGTCTCGTTACTACCCAGTATCACCGAAGAAAACCGCTGCTACAACAAGCCAATCTACGAATTCATTCCATCACCAGGCAATTTCGAAGTTTGCTAATGGTTAATTTCCGAACTATGAAAAGTCCATCAGCGTACGCAACCGAACTTAACTTAAGCCCTTCGTATTTAAATGAATCGGTCAAACAAGTAACCGGCAGCCCCGTTAGTTATTGGATTCACCAGGAAATCTTACTAGAAGCTAAGAGAATGTTATTTTACACCGAAAATACTGTCAAAGAGATTGCACATGGACTGGGCTATCAAGATCACACCTATTTCATCCGTTTGTTTAGTAAATCGGAGGGCATTCCCCCACTCCAGTTTCGTCAAAAATACCGCGATTAGTCCAATCAACCCTGCGATTCCTTCATTGTTTACCAGTCTTGCTTGATGTTGCTTTGTAACTACAAAATAATAGGATATGCCAAGAGTTCCAAAATGGCTCGGTGACGCAATGGAAAGCGTTCTTGCCTCTAAATATATAGCAGTTGAAGTTGAATCAATTACGCTGCTAACAAATACTTTGTGCCTTTTAAGACTTTCGGGTGAACTATCACGAGTCGATTTTCAACCTGGCTATGCCGTGGATTTTCGGGTAAATGACAACGATTTTCGTCACTATACCTTAAGTGCTTTTGATGCCGTTTCAGGTACTTGTGAAATCTTGATTCACCTTCATGGTAAAGGACCTGGAAGCACATTTGTAAGCCGTCTCAAAGTTGGAGAAAATTTGAAAATGGTCATTCCAAGAGGAAGAAAATTTTATCTGCAGGAACATCAGTTCCATTTTTTCTTTGGAGATGAAACTACATTGGGTTTGTTTAAGCTGTTGGGTGAAATGATTGTTTCAAGAGGCCAACATTATACTGGTGTATTGGAGTTGTCTGGCGAGAACCTAACAGTAACTCAACAATTGGGCATCAGATTGAAGACCGTGTTGAAAAGTGCAAAGCATCCAGGCAGAGATGCAGCCGCCTCACTCCATGCATTCAAAACAGACTTTCCTCATTTTTTTGAAAACGGGATCTTTTACCTTGTCGGCAATACAGGATCAATTCAACATTTCAAAAGAACACTTCGACACATGGGCGTAGCTATTAAAAACATCAAAACTGAAGCATATTGGGCCGATAGTAAAGTCGGGTTGTAGGAGCGCTAATCGAAAACTAATGCATCGATTTTTTTAAAAATGTAATCACATCGAACGTGAACCGTTTAGGATGCTCATAGTGAATGTTGTGTTCTGTATCAGGGTATGCGACATAATCAATCCAGTTTGGGTGCTGGCTTTTTAGTTTTAAATTTTCATTTTCAAACGGCATAGGGTCATTCTTGCTAACCGCGTCAAGAATCAGTACCGGTACGTTGAGGTTCCTAAAAATGATTCGTGGCTCTATCAACATCATCGATGCTGCAAAAAGCGGAACTTTCGTTGGGCGCAGTGTAAGGTTTAGAAACTGCTCATTGTTTTCTAAATGAAACAGTGACATCATCTTCGAATAAATGATAGACCAATTCTTTTCTGCCACATTTTCTTCAAGGAGCGCCATAATTGAAAACTGGTTTCCTTTTTCGTTTGGATCGTAAAGACTTTTATAGGCCTCATATTCACTTTTATAGGTCCGATCCCAGGGCTGTTCCGTTGTGCTATCAAATTTTTTGCTGGTAACATTCAATTGTTCGGAACTTAGTTTGTGGTAATAGGTATTTGAAGAGACAGATCCGCCATCTTCCAGAACTAATCCCGATACACTTTGAGGATAAGCATCGTAAAATGCAGTGGCGACATACCCTCCCCTTGAAAACCCTCCTATAAAGGCTTTTTTTATAGACAAATTGTCCATCAGAAATTTGATGTCATCGGCGACATGGTAAAGTGACACCTCATGATCTGGAATTGTGGTCTTACCATGTCCATAATAATCTATCGCGATGACGAAAAAACCAGCACGAACAAGACTGTCGGCAATTCCCAATAATTCATAACCGTTGTTCATGCTGCCATGTACCCATACGAAACATGGATCTGATGGATTTCCCCAGGTAAGATAATGCATGTTAACATGCTTTGTTTGTATGAAATTACCATGTGTTTTTTCGAAAGCGGTATAATCCACTTTTGCAGCCTTATAAAGTTTTTTAATTGAAGCATCGTTTTCAACGCTAAAATCTTGAGCGGATGCACTGACTATCATAAAGCTTTGAAGCGTAATACTAAAGAATAAAACTTTTATCGGATTCATTTGCCGTATTTATGACGCAAGGAAACATTTTAATTATTGCGCAAATATACATCCGAAATTTGTACCGGAAAATACCCAAATTTACTAGGGTATATATTTCTCATTTCTCAATTGCTGAAACAAGTCGAAAAATGAGTCTCTGGTATCCTGATACAGGTTAAAACCAAACTTACGGCTTTTTGACATATCGGTCATCACCTCGATCGGCCGTCCCAGATCAAGATCCGTATGCCAGGCAGAGGCCAACCGGGACAAGTCGGGCTCCTTAAGCTGATATTTAACGGCAATCTCCCGCCAAAGGTGCTGGTCATCGGCTAGTATTGGCTCTAACGGACGTAGGGTACCATCAAACCCCTGGCCTTCTATTCCGAACCATTCTGCAAGTTTATACCAAAGCCAATTCCACCTAAAGACATCCCCATTGCTAACATTGAACGCTTCATTTTTGGCTGCATCCGTAGTTGAGGCCCAGATTAAGTGCTCTGCTAATATCCGTGCATCAGTTACATCGGATAAGCCATTCCATTGCGCTTCAGAACCCGGAAAGTGAAAATGCCGCCCGGTCTCTTTGCAAATACTTGCATAAACTGCTAGTGTAGTACCCATATTCATCATGTTCCCAATGGCATAACCGATAACAGTATGGGGTCTATGAATGCTCCAGCTGAAACCATCGCGTGCTGCTGCCGCAAACACTTCATCTTCCTGCGCATAGTAAAAGTTTTCAATGTCCAGTCGGGGTTGCTCCTCCCGTACAGGGGTTACTGGCAAAGTTCCGGCCTCAGCATACGCTTCAAAAGGCCCGAGATAATGCTTTAGCCCAGTAACCAACGCTACGTGCTGTACCGACTTTTTAGCAGACAACACGTCGAAAAGATTGCGCAGCATCAAGCTGTTAACTTCAATATTTTCTGCTTCCGTTTCGCGGCGCATCCAGGTGGTGATGAATAGGTGTGTCGGCCTCAATTCAGCTAATGCGTTGTTGAGGTTTTGTGTATCTAACAGGTCAGCCGTGATAGGATGCAAATTCTCGAAGTCTGTTTTCGGATTTCGGGCCAGGCCGTAAGTTGTCCAGCCCTTGTCAATAAGCTTCATCGCTACGTTACTGCCTGTAATTCCACTTGAACCGACCACTAATGCTATCTTTTCCATACAACTGTTAACGAAAACCGGTGAAAATTGTTTACCCTATCACGGCATTACACTGTCATTTTCTGGCTATTTCATGAGGCTAATATTGGTAAGCCCACCGTCTGAAAGAATTTCTGTACCCACTATAAATTTGGAGTCATCTGAAGCCAGGAACACCGCAGCATTTCCGATGTCAGAGGGAAGACCTTGTCTACCCACCGGCGTAATGTCTATCCAAAGTTGTTTCACCTGTTCCAAATGTTCCTCCGGTACAAGCTTTCCAAGAACTGGCGTGTCAATAGCACCGGGTGATAGCGCATTTACCCGTATTTTCCTAGACAATAAATCCAGCGACAAGCCCTTTGCCAATGAGATAACTGCTGCTTTTGCTGCAGAATAGATGGCCATTCCCGATACGGCCCGATGCGCAGCACTTGATCCGATCAGGATAATGGACGCGCCATCATTTAAATGGGGTAGGGATTTTTGTACCGTAAAATAAGCACTTTTTAAATTCAAATCCATGTAGCGGTCGTAACTCTCTTCCGTAACCTCACTGATGGCACCCATTGGAAGACCGTCTACCACTCCACCTGCATTTACGACCAATACATCAATTTTACCAAACGTATCAAAGGTCTTGTTGAATAGATTGTCCAGATCGTTGAAATCGGTCACATCACCTTTGATCCCTATAAAATTTGCACCTAAATTTTCTACTGCAGATTTTAATGTCTGCTCATTTCTTCCGGTAATCGTTCCTACAGCACCTTCGTTGTGGAAAGCCTGTGCAATACCAAAACCAATACCACTATTACCGCCTGTTACAACGGTTACTTTGTTTTTTAACTTCATTTTCTTAAGCTTAATATTTAATTTTTTGTATTTATAACCCGTAGATCCCCCCAGAAACAGAAATTTTCTCCCCCGTGATCCAGGCTGCATCATCTGAAGCTAGGAATAGCGCTGCTTTTGCAATATCATCGGGCTGCCCGGTACGGCCTAGTGGAGTATTGGCCACAAATTTTGTTTCCGCATCGCTGCCGATGAAGCCAGCACTCCGGGATCCTTCTGTTTCTACAACACCCGGTAAAATGGAATTGATACGAATGTTCCTTCCACTGAATTCCTTCGATAAGGCAATGGTGACAGCATCCAAAGCAGCCTTAGTAGCTGAATATACTGAACCAGTCGGAAGAGGCGTATTGCTTGCTCCTGAACTGATGTTGATGATATTGCCACCGTTTTCTCCGAAGAGTTTCAGTGAAGCCTGGATCGTAAGTATGGATCCCAGAACATTAATATTGAAGTGGTCGTGAAAAGACGCTTCAGATACTTGCTCAATTTGTTCGTATTTGTAAACACCCGCATTGTTCACCAAAATATCCAGTGCGCCGAATGCACGCTTCGTTTCTTCAAAGATCCGGTTTACATCGGCTATTTTCGACACATCGCCTTGTACCGAAATGGCAAGTCCACCATTATCGGTAATGGTCTTCACCACCTTTTCTGCATCTTCGTTACTTG
>JAPSHM010000163.1:6663-8522 GCA_031179845.1 Pedobacter sp. | reverse complement strand
TGGTCGCAGAAATGCTAATGCACTTCCATTTAGCAATTCCAATTTCAATACCCTGTCGAACTTCTATTCCCTATCTGCTGAGTGGAATATCAGGCTGAACGACAAACTTACCAATACGATGCGGACTTCCTACACCGGTCAATATGAGCCGAGGGTATCAGACAGTCGCCCATTCCCGTTTGTTGACATCCTCAAAGACGGCATACCATTCACATCGTTTGGCTACGAACCCTTTACTTTTTCAAACAGCAGAGATGTGAATGTACTTTCCTTTACAGACCACATCCACTGGATGCAGGGAAAAGGCACCTGGGTTGCCGGGATACAAACAGATTATAGCCATACGAAAAACAGTTATATGCCTTTCGGCACTGGTTATTATACCTATGCTTCGTGGGAAGACTTTACTTCAGGAAAGAAACCATTGGACTATGCGGTGACCTATACCACCGACAACCAAATAAATACACCACAATACAGTTTTGATTATTTGAATGCGTCGGCTTTTATTCAATACACCATCGCCCTCAACGATAGGTTAAGTCTTACCGCTGGCCTGAGAACAGACTTACCAATTTTCTTGAAGACGCTACCCGAAAACCACATGCTTTCCACGCTGACTTTTGCTGGCGGCCAGCGGATCAATACCGCTTTGCTTCCCGAGCCAAACTTACTCATAGCCCCTAGAGTGGCATTCAATTACGACCTGACCGGAGATGGATCTTTTCGTATCCGAGGTGGATCAGGAATCTTTACAGGCAGGATTCCCTTTGTATGGATCATCAGTCAGGCAAGGTATTCCGGTGTGAGCCAGCTCACTCAAACCTGGCAGGGCGTTCAGAACACACCAGGAACTTTTAATCCCGACTACCAGCAACAATATTACCCGCAGGAGGGAAATACATTACCATCTGTAACCAGTGTATTGTCCAGAGATTTCAAGATGCCTCAAAGCTGGAAAACCAGCATCGGATTAGACATGAGCTTACCGTTTGGCTTTACCGGAACTATTGAAGCTATCTATAACAGCGATATCAACGGCGTATTGTTTAAAGATCTAAACTTAATTGAACCTACGGCATTAAATATACCTGGATACCCCGATCATCGATTGGTCTATCCAGGCAGCAATAATCAGAAGTTCATTAATCCAATAAATGTTTGGGGTCAACCAGATCCAAAAGGCAATTCCGCTTTGAACGCTGTGGAGATCATCAATTCATCCAAAGGCTATTATTTCTCTACGATCGCGCAAATGGAGAGACGGGTTGCAAACAATTTGAATTTTTCCCTGGCCTATAGCCATAGCATTGCCAGGAATTACAACGATGGTAATGGCGATCAAACGCTCTCTGCGCTTAATGCTACACCCAGTGTTAGCGGCATCAACCAGCCCGTACTCGGTTATGCAGGCTATGTCCCTCCACATAGAATAGTATCTACATTTAATTGGTCCAAGCAATATGCAAAACATTTAAAATTCAATATAGGCTTGGTCTATCAAGGCTCGAACGACGGCCGCTTCTCGTATACCTATTCAAGAGACTTTATAGGTGACGGCACCAACAGATCTCTGATTTACGTACCTAAGGATCCTTCAGAAATCCAGTTTTCACCCTTAACTATTATCACTGGCGATCGTACAGTTACCTATAGCAGTGCGCAACAAAGTTCAGCATTCTTCAGTTACATCGACCAGGATAAATACCTGAAGCAAAGAAAAGGAAATTATGTGGAGCGAAATGGCGCCTTAATGCCATGGCGACAGCAGTTCGACCTCAGGTTAAGTCATGACTTTTTAATGGGTATCAAAAACAAAGTACATACCCTCCAATTGAGCTGTGATATATTGAACCTGG
>JAPSHM010000163.1:0-6653 GCA_031179845.1 Pedobacter sp. | reverse complement strand
CGGACTATAGCACGAATTCAACATACCTGATCCAGTTCGGAATCCGCTATGTGTTTGACTAAAAGCGATTTCCTCTAAAAATAGAATTTACATTAAACTGACTTGATGAAGTTTACTGCCAACATACTAAATAGTATGTTTGTAATCTATCATGATGTCAAAAGCAGCAACCACAAAGAAACTGATCCTGAACAAGTCTCTCGAGCTTATCTACAAAAATGGATATCAATCAACAAGTATTGATGAAATCATTGCAACTACGAACGTCACCAAGGGTGCCTTCTTTTATCACTTCAAGTCAAAGGAAGAAATGGGACTTGCCATTATCAATGAGATATTCTTTCCAACCGTGATTGATGGTCTTGTTCATCCCCTGGAAAAAGTTGATAACATTATCGACGAAATCTATAAAATGCTACATTCGATCCTATTTGACCATTCTGCCTTCAATATCGCCTATGGATGTCCTGTAGTAAATCTTGTTGAAGAAATGTCTCCCGTAAGTGAGTCGTTCAGGAAGGCGCTGAGTCGTCTTCTGCTTCGGGTACAACAAGCGCTGGTGACTGCACTGGAAACTGCTCAGCGCAATGGTCAAATTAGAAAAGACGTCAACTGCAAACGGGTGGCTACATTCATTCTCAGCGGTTACTGCGGTGTCCGGAACATGGGTAAATTGTTTGGAAAGGAGTCCTACTCAAATTTCCTAAGGGAAATCAAGTTCTACCTTAACCAGTTGAAATAATAAAAAAATTTAAGTAAAAACATACCAGTTAGAATCTTTTTCATGTACGAATTATTAATTCCATTTCATTCTTTATTCAGATGGCTTGTTTTGTTAAGCCTCATTTACGCGATTGTTTCATCAATAACAGGCTATTTAAAAAAGTCGAGGTTTACAAAAAGTAACGACAATGTTCGCCATTGGACAGCGACGATCGCGCATGTTCAGCTTATGATTGGCATTTTGCTTTACACTAAAAGCTGGGCAGTAAAGGCTTATTTTTCAGGACAGGCAGGTGGAAGCACACGATTTGAAACAGCCTTTTTTAGTGTTATTCATCTCTCTTTAATGCTTATTGCAATAGTCCTGATCACCATTGGGTCAGCAAAAGCAAAACGTAAAACAGAAAGTAAAGATAAATTCAAAACTATAGTTATCTGGTTCACGATAGCGCTAATTGTTATATTGTTAGCGATCCCCTGGCCATTTTCTCCTCTATCGATCCGACCATATTTCAGAAATTTTAATCTATAAACAATATGAACCAACTTTTCACTACACAGGTCGGAAGACTGCGTCTGGTCGGCTACCTGGAGGGCATTTCGCTCCTAACGCTTATCTTAATTGCCATACCTCTTAAATATTATTTCGATGACCCCCGATTGGTTCAACGTATTGGGCCGATACACGGTGCCCTTTTTCTATTGTACATCATTTTCACAGTGAGTGTGGGTGTTGAGGAAAAGTGGAAGTTTCAAAAAACGACATGGAAAGTACTTCTAGCCTGTATTGTTCCTTTTGGCACATTTTACATAGATCGACATATTCTTAAAAATGCCGAACGCCAGCAGTAACGCTACCCTTTACCGGCTGAGGAAAGCGGCTATCTGGAACAAATAATAAGCCCTCCAACATTGCCTAAATATTGGAGGGTCTATATTATTGTTAAATAAGAATTACAACTTTTGAACTGCTAATACGGCTTTATCATTTCCCATTTTCAGGTCTAATGTGAATACATACGTGCTCCCAACCTCAAGTGACTTACCTGTCAGGATCCCTAGATTTCCACCATCTCTACCATTGCTACCGTCACCTATAAATACAACATCACTTGTTGTAGTGACCGTAGTCCCGTTGAATTCACCACCCCAATTCTTCTGATGGAAAAATTTGAAGTTGATGTTATCTGGTGATATGTTGGTGCCGGCAACAACGGTAACACGATATTTTTTATCGCCAATCGGAGCCATGCACAATGCTTTGCCGGTATCCCAGCCCACGGTGTTTGTCGTCAAAGATGGTTTACCGATCCCTTCTCCGATGATCCAGACTGCGCCGGTACCATCGGCTTGCAAGGTAGCCAACTGGTCGTTCCGTAAAGCTTCTACTATAAAATATTTTAGCTTTAAATTGGCAGTAATCCGATATTTTCCAGTTAGCGCAGCAAAAGAAATCTTTCCTGCATCACGGGTAAAATAGTCTCTGTCTATCCACCAACTATTAAGGTCTTCAAAACCATCTATTGTCACTTCAGTACCATTGGTCAATGTTAGATCAACCTGGTAGGTATTGTCATCAATCCGCTTCATTAAGTTCTGATCCATAGCGTACGCAATAAAAGGCGAAGCCTCATAATTGAATGTATTGAACTTTATGGTGTAATTTCCCGCAAATGTATTGGAAAAAGGAATCTCCGTAACGTTCTTTTCAACAACAGTGTTATTCTCCCAACCAAAATTTAATTCGTTACCCTGCGAACCGAAGGCCGGCGCCTTAATGTATCCGTTTACTTCAACAGGAAAGTCGGCTTTTACACCATACTCATACAACCCTAACCGTTCCATGCGATATTCCTGATCAGTCGTAACCAGCGTTAAGTAAGGATAATCTGGACGTTCCAGAGGCAACTGAAAGGACTCTTCAGTTATGGTCAGGCTGGTGTTTTGCAAAACAAACTTCAATGTAGCCGTTCCATTTGGAATATTGGCATAGTACGGAATGTAAATTTTTCCGGTATAAGTTCCGTTAGATTTTGTACGGATCACTGTTTCAGACACCATATCTTCACTATAAAACAGCTGCGCTTTTAACGTGGAAAGTGGAACTTCCGTGTCTTTTACATCGAAGCTGAACTGAAGACTATCTCCAAAAAAACCTTTTTGAAAAGTGGTCCCGCTCGTCAATACCGGCAGCCCTACAGGCTTCTCTTCCGTGCCTTTTTTACAGGCGCCAAGCGTAACGATAAGCATTACTGCGATTATCATGTATATATATCTTTTCATCTGATTATAATTTATGCTGTTTGTTACCAACGATAAGAAACAACTGATTTGGAAGGAACTTCATAGCTAAAATGCTTGGTCCCATCACTTAATGTGATCTTTCTAGCCTCATTTGAATTGTTCATCAATACAAATGCATGGCTTTTATCTGGATTTTCAAACGCAGAATAGGTAAGCCCTATAGCAGTATACCCTTTAGTGCCAATACGAACTGCACCCGGTTTAACAACAGATGAAAGGTGACCTATGATGTAATAGTGTGAGTTGCGTTTGATGGTTTTGTAGTCTGTCTTGCTGATATCAACTGCGCCATAGCAAGTCTTACAGCCACCTTCACGATTTGGTCCGCGCTCATTATCCAGCATGAGGTTCCAAACCACCACAGCCCTGGCCCAATTGTTAACTGTGCCCAAGCCAACTTCCTGCATATCTTCCATCAACCTAACGGCTAAGTTCTGTCCATCATTCCAGGTACCGATAGAGGTCTCGGTGAAGATGAGCTCCTTATCCGGACGTTGCTGATGGATATCCAGCAATTCCGCTTTGTTGCCTCCATAATTGTGAAAAGCTGCTCCCGCAGCATAGCTTGCAGCTATATCGTCTTCATAGATCTTGGCCGGATAATCATTTTCTTCCGCAATGTTGTCATAATTGTAATTGTGGTCGAAGAGATAGATCTTAACATTTAATCCCGCAGCTTTGAATTTTGGACCAAGTGCTTCTTTCACAAAAGCTTGTTGCTCTTTCCAACCCATATAAAGGGAAGCTGAATTCCCTCTGTTAAGGGGTTCATTTTGCGGAGTCACGGCATAGATGTCAATTCCTTTACCTTTCATCGCTTCTACCCATTTTACAAAATAGGTACCGTAATCCTGATAGTGGGCAGGATTAAGTTGTCCACTTGTCCAAGAATTATATGGTTTCAAATCCGTCAGGTTGTTTACTTTCATCCATCGCGGACTTGTCCACGGTGATCCGAGTATTTTAACCTTCGGATTTATTGCTAAAATTTCTTTCAAAACTGGAATGACATATTGTAACTCTTCGCTTTGTAAAGCGAAGTTTGCAATTCCTGGTTCATCGCAAAGGGTATATTCACTTAAAGAAAAATCCGAGCAGCCTATAGCAATGCGAATATAACTCTGTCCCATACCTTCAGTTTCAGAAAAGGTTTGCTTCAGGAAGTTTGCACGATCATCCTTTTGCATTTTCATTAAATTATAAGCAGCAGATCCTGTAATGGCTGCGCCGAAACCATCAATGGATTGAAAGCGTTGTGAAGGATCTAAAGTTATGGTGTTAGGAGACATGTTCGAGGTTTTACTAAAATTCACCGATTCTTTGGCAAAGTCCTTCGAAAGATTCGTTGTCGTAACATAGATAGTTACGTCACCCATTACCTGAGGTTTCTTGGGTGGATTTTCCGGTGCTATATTCTTATCGGTACTACAAGCCGTCAGGATAAATCCCATCAAAAAGATCGCAGTGAGCGTGTTCATTAAAAAATTCATATTTTTCATCATTATAGTAATTATTAATAGCCAGGGTTCTGAACAATGTTTGGATTTTGATCAATTACTGCCTGTGGAATTGGTAATTTATAGGAAGTTGGTCCATAGCGATAAGCTAAAGGTTTTCTTCCTGAATCTTTGGTCGACAAGTTATTCATGACTTGTTCCACCCGATTTAACCTGACCAGATCAAACCACCTTTGACCTTCAAAAGCAAGTTCTAATCGTCGTTCTTTCAAGAGGGCCAATGTCATGGCCTCTTTGTCACTTCTTGTGGAACCATTCAATTTCGCCAGGCCACCCGCGCGCTGCCTGATCCGGTCAATGATATCGGCAGCAGCAGACAGGCTACCACCGTCCTTCATGATCAAGGCTTCAGCTTTCAGCAGTAGAATATCTGCAAATCGAAACTTGATGATGCTATTATACGCCGAACGGCATTTATACATGAACGGATAATTGTTTGATGGATAGTGATTGCTCCAGGTTGTTTCGTAATACACAATTGATTGCTGATAACGGACAACATCACCCTCGTTCTGGAACGCTTTGATCAGATCACGGGATGGCGTAACCCATTTTGCCCAGGTGAAGTTATTGTTATAATTTGCAAGATCACGCCCAAACATCCAGGTAACCCAGTTCCCGCTTCCCGAGAAAAATTGGGCTTCAAGTATGGATTCCTGAGTGTTGCGCATTTTTACATCTGTATTCGTTGCATTTGTTCCGAACAGATTTGAATAATCATCAACCAGGTCGAAGCCATCAGCGGAGAGTTCATCGCAATATTGGATCACCTTGTCATAATCTCTTATCGGCTTCTCCGCATAAATTTTGGCTAATAAGGCACGGGCAACAGACTTCGAAAAACGTGTTTTATCAGCATTGTTATTTGCCGGTGCACTTACAACCGCCTCCAGCAAGTCCTTTTCAATCTGTTTATATACTTCCAACTCTGTACTTTGTTTGGGAAAATAATCTTTATAAACATCTCCGATCGTTTCAGATTTGATGTCTCCGGCTTCGGTGATGATCAAAGGAATAGCGCCCCATAAACGAACCATGTCAAAAAATATCATCGAGCGGAAAATCTGTGCTTCTGATTTGTATTGCTGACGCTCCGCTATTGTAAGCGTTTGGTCCTGGACTTGATCTATGTTTACGATCAGTTTATTTGCACGGGCAACATCCTCAAGATAGCGGTTCCAGTCGCGATTTACGATAGAATTCGAACCTTCAATTGCATTGGTTTCATAGGGCACCACTTCTGCTCCTGTAGTCCCTGCATAAGCATTATCTGAGTGGCTTTCTGATATCGCCAATAGATCAAGATACCAGTGTTCCTGACGTTCACGCATCTGGTTGTAGAGCGTAACCATATGGCTCTGAACAGCGGCTTTGTCCTTAAACGCCACTTTTACACCATTCTCGTCAACAGATTCGGTAACATCAGAATAGGTATCTAAAGGATCTCTAACCAGATTACAGGAGTATGCACCAAACAGCAATATTAGTGGTAAGCATTGTAGAAAAATATGTTTAATTTTTTTCATGATGATAGATTTAAAATTCAACATTAAGACCGAAAACGAATGATCTGCTTTGCGGGTAGGTGCCCCAGTCCATTCCCTGCACGGCACCATTGTTACCCCATTGGTTTACTTCAGGATCCATTCCGGTGTAATTTGTCCAGGTGATCAGGTTGCTTGCAGATACAAAAGGTTGAATGCGGCTAACGCCTATTTTGCGCAACGGTAGAATGTCTAAGTTGTAAGAAAGCGAGATATTCTTTACACGGAGGTAGCTGCCATCTTCAACAAAATAGGAAGAATTGCGAATATCAAACCCTGCCTTTGGTACATCAGTGATCTGTCCTGGCACTCTCCAACGGTCGAGAACGCGGGTAGATTGATTCTTACCATCATACATCCCTTCTGTTTCAATACGGGATGCGTTAAAAATATCATTGCCTTTTGTGCCTTGCAGAAAAATGCTAAGGTTGATCTTCTTCCAGGAGAAGCTGTTGGTCATCCCGAAAGTAAAATCCGGATTTGGATCACCTATATACGTACGATCTGATGAAGAAATCTTTCCGTCATTATTTAAGTCGCGGTAGATCATTTCACCGGTTTCCGG
>JAPSHM010000162.1 GCA_031179845.1 Pedobacter sp. | reverse complement strand
CTTGGCCACATAAAATATTCCGGTGACAACTCCTGCAAGCCATATGACCAATAAGCCGTAAGAAAGTGTTTTATTGGCTGGCCTCGCATTGAATGCAACCCGAATGGAAAAAAGAACAAGTGCAAGTAAAGGGACTGCAAAAATGACAAATGCGGCAATAGTTAAGGTGGTTAGGTAGTTTTCATTTACAATGTTTATAGGAAAAAAATTGTACAATTCTGAATCCCAAAAACCAAGAAAAGCAGTAAGTGCGACAAGCAGGGCCAAGAGAAACACGGAACCAAACATGATGATGGAACTCGCGATTAACTTGAATAACACTCTTCCGGTGCTTTGCAGGAAGTTGCCAATGCGCTTTAGGAATTCGGCTAAAAAGCTGCGCGACTGAGAAACAAATGGCTGAGTATAGCTGTTTGCGAATCCCCTAAGGTTCGTTGCCTCACCTTTCATTTCCATTTTTTCTGCCCTACTCCCGGCTTTTGGAACCATGATCCAAAAAATGAAGTAGGCCAGTATCCCCGATCCAAAAATGAATATGGTTAGGAAAGTGAACAAGCGGATCCACTTGACATCAACATCAAGGTAATGCCCTAAGCCTGCGCAAACTCCAGCAACCATTGCCCGGTCGGTATCTCTATATAACTTTCTAACTGGTCCAAAATCTGTTGGAGTAGTGTGATCAGACTCAGCTTCTTCAGAGGTTGCAAAATCCTTTACAGAACCCATTTGTTTTATAACAACCTGAACATCCTCAATATTAATCACTTGCTTTTGCTGTTCGGCCAGCTGTTCAGCAAACATCTCAGCAATCCTGTTCTCGATATCTGTTACAATTTCAAAATCATCTGCATTTTTTGAAAAATGCTGTTTCACTTCGTTTAAATAAACAGTGAGCAATTCGTAAGCGTCCTCCTCTATGTGAACGATAGAATTGCCAATATTGATGTTGTGTGTCTTCTTCATGATCCGGTTTGATTAGTTTGTACTTTTAATTTTTCATCCGTTACTTTTTTAGAAGCTGTAATGGCATAGGCCAGCTCTTCCCAGGTCGAGTCCAATTGTTTTAACATACGCGTTCCATCGTCAGTAAGCATGTAATATTTGCGCGGCGGACCAGAAGTCGACTCCACCCATTTGTAACTTAGCAAGCCATTATTTTTAAGTCGGGTAAGCAAGGGATATAGCGTCCCTTCAACCACAAGTAGTTTTGCCTGTTTCAATTCTGCGATTATATCGGACGCATAGATCTCACCTTTGGATATAATGAGCAGCACACAGTATTCAAGTATGCCCTTTCGCATTTGTGTTTGCGTATTTTCTGCTATCATTCTACAAAGTTATGTGTTTTATATAGTAATATGCAATACATAGTACTAAAAAAAACACACAGTTAGATATATTAATCTGATAATCAGTACAATGATTTATTTAAAATTGAAGAAAAAAAAAAGAATATTGAGAAAAAGGAGAAAAAAGGAAAGTTATCAACATTTCCAAAGGCTTTATAAATCATGGCGCATAGTTTGCTTAACCTTAGTACACCTACTAATTACGTCTATCTATGTTAATCAATCTAAATCCTATCGCACAAATTTTTGCCAGGCAAAAAGAAGAAGAGAAGACCGTTCGGCCGTTAACACGAAAAGAGTGGATCACAGCGGATCGAATTGTGATGGCCGTATTATTTGCTATTGTAATTATTGGAGCAGTTATTTTCTCTTAGTGATCTTTTTTTTTAACGTTAACATTATAGTAACAACGTATCTATGCGGTGTGCCTGGACGCGATTTTGTTGCGCAGACCAGCTGTAGATGGTAAAATGGCCATCTTGTGAAGCCACAAGTGCAGTTGCATCTCTTTGGTCGTGCACAAATTGTGCAGCTGAAAGATGTCTGGTTCCTCCTACCTTTGCAGGATGAACGATTACGGGTGAGCCCCCAAGAATAGGCTCTGAGAACGACAATTCATCGATATTTTCCTTCCCTTTTGCCCGTCCGATCTTCGCACCAAAAGCCAGTAGTTCGTAATCATTGCTAATGATGGTTGCACCGTCCACCGCAGTTAGTCCTGCCAGGTGCTCAACTTCACGCCTTAAGGCTGTTTGCCAAAAGATCTGGCTAGCTTCTTTTCTATCTTGTTTTAACAATTTCGACAATCCTGTAAATGACGGCTGAACGGCATATTGTATTGGTTTTATAATCGATTGAAGCCAGTTTTTCGTTTCATTAGATACAACGAGCAGTGTGCCACCCCGCCCATGGGCACGCATGGAAACTGCCAGTTGAATGAGCACATTAACCGAATCGTTCCAATAGGATGGTGCAGTAAGGTCGAGCAGTGACAAGAGCATTGGGGGACAATCCGGCAAGCTGGTATGCTCTCCATCCACCATCTTTACCTGGTCGCCTTTTAGCACGGCAATATTGGTGAATTTCCCGAAGCCATAGATCCTTCTGTGTTTGATCACTAGAAGGGCGGGTTCGGACACATCCAATACAAAACAAAAATTGGGAATACTTACGGTTGTACCCCACACGTACAATTCGCCTTCTTCGATCCAGATTCCAAGGTGGACGCCCGCACGTTCAACACCTGGCGCTATTTTAGTTAAGGTTCCTGGATTTAAAGGTAGTCTTTGTTTAAACAGCAGCGGATTACCTGCCTGTTCTGGCGGCAGAAATGCAAGAGATATTTTTGGGGAATGTCCTTCTTCTTTACGTAAACTTGCCCAGAAAGTGGCATCAATAACGGCTTCAACTACAGCGGCGGTAGGTAAGGGAGCAAGATCTTCTTCACCACTTTCACTGGCAGCAGCAAGATGCTGGGCAAAAATAGCCTCCACTTTTGGGGCAATAATTTTTGCAGCCTGGTACGTTGTCCGATAAATCATGCCCTAAAGTTAATGGATTTAAGGCAAACATATACATCATTTAATTGTCAATCTAATGCCTAAAAATCCCCTGATATGCTGGTTAGGCCCGTAAACATAGGTGGGATCAAAACTTAAGTTATAGGGGTTATCAACTTCCGGATTTTTGTCAAACGGATCGTCCGCCCGGGCAATTATAAAGGGATTTCCTCGATTAGGAGTCCAATTTAGCAAGTTTTTTATCCCACCGTATATTTCAATATTCTTGAATCCGGCAAATGTGAACTGGATATTTTGGATGCTCCAGGTGGGCGAATACTCCCGGCGGGGATCTGTATCACTTAAAAGTGGCAGTCGCATTGGGCTATAAATATTCCCGGTATAGTCGACTGTCAATTTCAGCGGATTAATTCTGTGCGATATGGCCCAGGTCCCGGAGAATCGCTCAGTCAGGATCTGTTGTTCTTTTATTCCATACGAATACGTAGCTACGTCCTGGTAGGTTCCGCCAAAGATAATTTTCAGCCCATTAGTTAAAGTAAGATCCAGATTGGCGCTAAATCCCTTACTTACGGCATAGCCATCGAGATTATCATATAGGATCTTATTGGGGTCGGAATCAAAGTCGCCAATGATCCTGTTATTAAAATGCGTATAAAAAGCCGATGCTTCTATCCCAAAAAAAGTGCCGTCAGCACCGTACATCTTTCTAAGGAAGTTTAGGTTGACATTATAGGTCTGCTCAGGTCTCAGCCTGGCTGTGACTATCACCTCCCTGGCCCCGGTTAATGCCGCATGATCTTCGGTAAAGATATTCACCACTCGAAAACCCGTCCCTGCATTTAAGCGCAGAATATTATTTTCATTGATATTCCATTTGTAAGCCATGCGCGGTGTAAAGATGTTACCATGAACAGAATTGTAATCATATCTGAAACCAGCAAGAATCTTATGATTTGACGACAGGTTGATTTCATCCTGAAGAAAAACCCCTGGCAGCCAGGTATTCTTCTTCAAATTTGTGTTTAGCGCAGTTGTTGCGGGGGTATTGTCATCGTAATAAGTGTAGCGAAGTGCAACGCCTAACAGGAGATCGTGTTTCCTGACCCTTTTATCCCAGGTCAGTTGAGAAAATCCAATCTTTTGTTTGGCAATATAAGAAGTTGTGCCATAACGGCTATCCTGGTCATGTTCATTGTAAGAGAAAGCAAGAAACAACTTTTCTTTGACAGGAAGCTGATAGTTTCCAATTAGCTCCCAACGGTTGGTATAAATACTTTCGCCATAGATTTTATCTCCTCCCCGATCCGACTTGGTCCATTGCATTTCTCCGCCCCATCGATCTTCATAAACGTACCTGGCACCGAGTGTAAATATTCGTTTATCCTTTCTGTTAAAGCTCCACTTTTGGAAAACTGACACCCGGTCCTGTAAAGTTACATCCGTAAAATTATCGAGATTATGATCTACGGGATGCCCATATTTGAAATAATTTACACCGGTAAGCACTTCAGCTCCAGATCCCGCTTTGAATTTGAAAGCAAGGTCGGTATTGACTTCAGCATAACCAGTTGTAAATATATCGGCAGAGAACGATGGCGCATCTTTCGCCTTTTTGGTAATGATATTAATTAAACCACCTACGGCCTCACTTCCATATAATGACGATGCAGGTCCTTTCACTATTTCAATCTGTTCAACCAGTGAATTGGGAATTCCTGAAAGTCCATATACGCTGGATAGGCTACTCACTATGGGCATCCCATCGATTAAGATCATGGTATAAGGCCCTTCCAAACCATTGATATGGATGTCACCAGTGTTGCAGATATTGCAGTTGAGCTGAGGCCTCACCCCATTTACATTTTGCAATGCTTCAAATATACTTGGTGTTGGGTTCTTCCGGAAATAGGCTTGGGTATAAACTTCAACCGGAACAGGGCTTTCTAACCTTTTTACTTCCTTTAAGGTGCCGGTAACCACAACTTCATTCAGGTCATTCTCAAAGTTACTAAGATCAAAGTTCAGCTCGGAAACCACATCCTGCTTTACAGTTGTTGACTTGACAACCTTCCTAAATCCTACCGCAGCCGCCTGAACTTTATAACTACCCGGTATCAGGTTACTAAAATAGTAACTGCCTGCACTGTCTGTTTTTATAACTTCATTGCGCCCCTCTACAGTAACATTGATGTTCGCCAACGCAATTCCCTTCGAAAGAACGGTTCCACTGATCCCAGTGATTTGTCCGAAAGCGGTTAACCCACAGGTAGAAACAAGTAAAAGAATACAACACACTACATGATTTATCATTTGTCTAATTTTCAAAATTAACAATGCAAAACTACTAAAGTTAGACTAACCTAACAAATTTAATTTATAAGCCTTAATTACGGGATAGTAGTGTGCCATGAACCGATTATTGTATAAGACGCTATTTTGATCTATGTTTGTGCATGCTATCTTACACTGAAGAAAACTACCTGAAAGCATTGTTAATGCTTGGCCTGCAAAATGAGGACAAGCCTGAAGTTGGAACGAACGATATGGCCGCCTATCTGGGTGTAAAACCCGCTACGGCTACAGACATGCTAAAAAAGCTAAAGGAAAAGGATCTGGTCACTTATCAAAAATATGGAAAGATCCTGCTCACTGCTATTGGGAGAAAAAAGGGAATTGCAGTTTTGAGAAAGCATCGGTTGTGGGAAACGTTTCTTTATGAAAAGTTAGATTTTAGCTGGGATGAAGTTCATGAAGTTGCTGAACAGTTGGAGCACATTCAATCTGAAAAACTGGTCAATAAGCTAGAAGAGTTTTTGGATTTTCCTGAATTTGATCCACATGGCGACCCCATCCCGAAAGCAAACGGCGAAATTCCGATCGTTCATAGAATTTTGTTATCGGAGATGAAAGAAAACGAAACCTGCCGGGTTGTGGCTGTTAAAGATACATCTGCCTTGTTTCTTCAATATTTAGAAAGGTTGAATGTTACTATTGGCACTAAAATTACGGTTCTGGAAGTTGTAGATTTTGATGGCTCATTAAATGTGCAAATAGGAAACGCTCCCGTGAGAAGCGTTTCCGTAAAATTTGCAGAAAGTTTATTTGTCAAGAAATAGATAGAATCCAGTTGCGGTCCTAGTATCCTGCGTTTTGCGAATATAGGCCCGGCTTGACGTCCATTTGGCTTTGTGGAATCGGATATATAATATAATTTTTCGTGAAAGCCTGCATTTGATTTCTAATATCATCGGCTGTCTTCCAAGCGGGCATAATTGTTTCAACAAGTCCGCTACGAACAAGATCATGCCATCGCAAGCCTTCTCCGGCAAACTCTTTTCTGCGTAGTTCCATAAGCTGGGCTAGTGTCACATTACTACTGTTTCCAGCTAAACCGGCTCTTATGCGAACATCGTTCACAACATCATCCACGTCGGTCGACTGCGACCCCGGGGCGCCTCGAAGTACGCATTCTGCTTTGAGGAGCAATACATCTGTATAACGGATCACTATAAAATTAATTGGCCAATCGGTCCTTCGGGCCGGCACCTGTGTTGCGTCTACATATTTTTTATAGAATGATTGGGTTTCAACGACACCTTTAGGTATCGTATAACCTGCCTGGATTGAAAATGCTTTGCGTACATCACCTACTTCATAAGACTTCAACAAATTTTCTGATATCGGTCGAATCTGTAATCCTCCTTGATTAGGCTTTCCCAAAGATTGGAAATAACCGTCTGGAACGAGGAGCCAGGGAAAAGTTCCTCCAATTTCGGGAGTAGCACCGGTAGAATATTCAATATTGAAGACCACTTCTTTATTATTTTCATTATTAAATGCAAAGATCTTAGCATAAGCGGTTGTGTCACTACCCGTATTCGTCAGGAAAGTATACTGGCTACTGCTGATCACTTCATTCAGCAACGTTGCTGCCTGAGCCCATTCGTTTAAACCCAGGCCCGGTCCTTCGATACCGTATGTTGGCCCCGACCTGGTCATGTGAACCAAAGCCAGCAAAGACTTAGCCGCATATTTCGTTGCCCGACCTTTATCTGCCGATGCATAGGCCGCTGGTGCCGGGAGATGCTCAGCTGCAAATCTCAAATCTGAAAGAATTAACTGGTAAATATCGGCTACCGGAGATCTGGGAGTAGTAAGCGATTCTGGTACTGAAATGGTATGATCTGCCAGGGGGACCTTACCGTACAAGCGAACCAGGTCAAAATAGAAAAATGCGCGAAGAAATCTGGCTTCTGCTTCAAACCGAGTCCTTAAAAATTCATCAGGAATAACAGTGCCATTTTTTTGCAACTGTTCGAGCAACGTATTGGCCCTGAAAATTCCATTAAAATTTCTTGCCCAGCCTTCTTCCACATATGGATTTGCTGCAATTGTATTGTGAAAACTATTGATGCCTTCCCAATCGCGGACACCGCCTTCAGACACTGCGTATAAGTTATCGGACCGGGTTTCAGAAAGGTTCAATAGACGGTCCGGAAATGTACGAAGGTCATTGTAAATGGCATTAGTTCCTTGTAAGAAATCATTAGTTGATTTAAAATACTTCTCAGTTGTATTGTTGGAAATAGGCTCCAGATTCAGGCTTTTTTCACAGGATGCAGTCAGCAATGCACCCATTAACAGGCTATATATTATCTTTTTCATTGTTTGTTTTCTAGAATGGTGATCACGCTATTCGTACCTCAATGGTTGGATAGCGTTCAATTCATGTGCTTAATTAAAATGTAAAGTTCAGTCCTAAAATCAGCGATTTTGGTAGCGGAAGTCCGCCATAATCCCCTGCCTCTGGAAATAGCGTATTGCCACTTAAATTGGTGTTGGTCGCCTCCGGGTTAAATCCGCCGCGGTAATTATCGTGCCCAAAGAAATTTTCCGCTGTGAAATATACCCGTGCCCCTTTTACGGCTTTTGCTTTGAAATGATTGCCTAGGTTGTAGCCCAGGGTTATGTTACGAACGCGGATGTAGTTAGACGAATAGAGCCAATCTGTATTTTTGATCCGGCCAAAGGTAGAATAGGCCTTTCCTACTTCACCAGCTCCCGGATTAGCGGCTGAGCGGTATCTGTCCCTGAAAAATCCCAAAGAATTGTCGGGAACACCCTGACCAGTTCGGCCAAGGGCACGTCCTAACAGCGAATATATTGACCCACCTGTTTGCCCCTGCACTAAAAAACTGAGGTCGAATCCTTTATACCTGAATGAATTGGTAATGCCATAGGTCCAGTCGGGATTGGGCTTTCCGACAATTTCACGATCGTCCGGGCTAATAACTCCATCGCCGTTTGCGTCCTTGTATTTCGGATCCCCTGCTACCTGAGTACCAAATAATGGCACTTTGTTGGCGATATCCTGTTCAGTAAGGATTCCTTCCTGTTGGACCACGTAGATACTATACATGGGCTCTCCGATCTTTAAAATACTGTGTGGGATATCAAAGGATGACGGGATCAGGATCTGTGTTTGTCCTGAAGCAAGTGAAACGAGTTCATTTGAATTGTGGCTAACGTTTAATGAAGTAGACCATTTGAATTCGCCTGTTGTGTTCCTGGTATTCAACTCGAATTCCAGTCCTTTGTTCCTTACACTTCCTGTATTACTGAGTAGTATTGGAAATCCGGTAATCCCGAAAGTCGGAACGTTGAGTAAAAGATCGGTATTCAATTTA
>JAPSHM010000161.1:7439-8640 GCA_031179845.1 Pedobacter sp. | reverse complement strand
GAACAGAAAGAGATCCTTGCTGATCTGAGTGAGAACGATGCCTCAAGCATTAGAAATCTATTAAGTTATCACGAAGAGACGGCAGGTGGTCTGATGAACACGGAGTTCATCCGTATCAACCTGAACTTAACTAAGAAGGACGCCATTGAGGAAATAATCAGGCAGAGTGAAGAGATTGAGGAGTTCTATACCATCTTTGTAGTGGATGATCACAACGTTTTCCAGGGGATCGTTTCTTTGAAGGACATCATCAAAGCTAAAGGAAATGCTAAAATAACTGAGCTGGTCAAAGCGGAAGTGGCTTGGGTATATCCAGATACTGACCAGGAAGAAGTGGCCAGATTGATCTCACAATATAACATTACCAGTATTCCGGTGTTAGACAAAGATCATAAATTACTTGGTCGGGTTACATTTGATGACGTAATCGATGTTTTGGAAGACGAGAATACAGAAGATATCTTAAAAATTTCTGGGGTATCTGAAGACGAAGAACTGAGTGGTAATTGGATCGAAGCGGTAAAGTCGCGACTACCATGGCTGATCCTTAACCTGGGAACGGCTTTTTTAGCTTCTTCAGTGGTACGGCATTTTGACTCCACCATTAAACTGATCGCTGTTTTGCCGGCTTATATGACCATCATAGCCGGTATGGGCGGAAATGCGGCAACACAGGCACTGGCAGTAACCGTAAGAAGGATCTCCTTATATGATCTTACCGATCATCAAGCCTATAGAACAGTTTTGAAGGAATTTACTGTAGGATTAATTAACGGTGCATGCACAGGTGCAATCGTTTTTATCTTTGCACTTTTCTTTGATTCCAATCCCATGCTTGGGCTGGTGATCTTTTTAGCGATGACTGGAAACCTTTTGATCGCCGGAATCACTGGAGCAGGGATACCTTTAGCGCTGAAAAGGGTTGGTATAGATCCGGCAATTGCATCATCCATCATTATTACTACATTTACGGACGTTTTTGGCTTTCTGCTCTTACTGGGGATGGCCAGCAAACTTTTACTATAATACACCACATTTATGCAACCAACAAAACACGATTGGACTAAAGAAGAGATTTCGGCAATTTACCATAAGCCATTTTTGGACTTAGTTTATGAAGCTGCAACGATTCACAGGGAAAATAAAGATTATGCAGAGGTACAGGTGAGCTCACTGATCTCAATTAAAACCGGTGGCTGTG
>JAPSHM010000161.1:0-7429 GCA_031179845.1 Pedobacter sp. | reverse complement strand
GCAGAAGATTGCTCTTATTGCCCACAGGCCGCACGTTACCATACGGAACTGGAAGTTCAACCACTGATGCAGGTGAGCCAGGTTGTTACGGCAGCAGTGAAAGCCAAAGAGGGGGGTGCTTCTCGTCTTTGCATGGGCGCTGCCTGGAGAGAAGTTCGCGACAATCGGGACTTTGACAGGGTAATAGAAATGGTTAAGGCTGTAAATGAAATGGATATGGAAGTTTGCTGTACGCTGGGCATGCTATCCGAAAGTCAGGCTCAGAAACTTGCTGATGCCGGCTTATATGCCTACAACCATAATATAGATACTTCTGAAGACGATTATAAAAGGATCATTTCGACCCGGACGTATGACGACCGTCTCAACACCATAAAGAATGTGCGTAAAGCCAAACTAACGGTTTGCAGTGGAGGAATTATTGGGTTAGGTGAAACAACCGAAGACAGGGTGTCTATGTTACAAACCCTGGCAAACATGGAAGTTCATCCTGAGTCTGTTCCTGTAAATGCGCTGGTACCTGTGAAAGGAACACCATTAGAGAACCAACCACGTGTACCAATCTGGGACATGGTTAGAATGATCGCTACTGCCCGGATCGTAATGCCGAACTCAGTGGTGCGTTTATCCGCCGGAAGAAATGAAATGAGCACACTTGAACAGGCATTTTGCTTTATGGCCGGAGCCAGTTCCATTTTTGCTGGTGATAAATTACTGACTACCCCAAACCCCGCGTTTACAGATGACATGGCCATGTTTGAATTGTTAGGATTGAAAACAAGGGAAGCCTTCAAAAACGGAAGACCGACAAACACATTTAACGGCCAACTAGAAACAATTTAATGGCAGATCCAAAAAAGGCCATTTGAATTCACAAATAGCCTTTTTTGGGTTGATTAATTAGATTTTATGATGCGATGATCCTTGTTGCGATATTGCCTTTTACAGCTTTAGTGAACGGACAGGATTGCCCTGCCTTTTCGGCTAATTTTTGTGCTTCTACCATGGCGATGCCTGGTATGTGTACATCCAGGTCAGAAGAAATCAGCAAAGAACTGCCGTCCTGGTTAAGTGAAATATGTACTTCTACCGTTGCTTCTGAAGCATCGATACCTTCCCGTTCGGCAATCATTTCAAGCATCTCCAGGTAACACGGACCCCAGGCTGCTGCGAATAATTGCTCAGGATTTGTCACGCCACCTTGTCCGCCCATCTCTCTGGGCTTTCTAACATCAAATTCAATGGTTCCATCGCTCGATTTTATATGACCATCACGACCACCTTTAGCGGTCACGGAGGCTGTATACAGTTTTTCCATATTATTTCTAACTTCTTTATAGTCTTTTAACTGAGTGTAGAACGCTAGATTTTTTTAAATGTTTAGATTTTAATTTTTTCTGACAGTTTGACGATATCGTAGGCTACTTTTTGAATCAGGTCTAGCTGTTCTGCAACCACAACTTCTTCAGTCTGGTCTTGGTCGGACTCGTTGAATTTGCTTCTGATCAAAGGCACGTTGCTGGGCATTCCTTTATTCTGCTGAATATTTTCAATGGCAAGATTTAGAAGATAAGTGGTATTTTGAACGACGGGTTTAAACTCATCAAAATTATCCACTTTGAAGGCATGTTCTTTCTTATATAAGGACAGCGTAGCGATATAGGAGGAGAGGTGGTGATTTAATGCGGTGAATTGGTGTAATTCAGTCATTATAATCTGCTTGCTCTTAGGTTCGGAGAACATGCGTTGAAAGAGTGAGGCCAAATTGGCCGTGGTTACATAGACCTCTTTTCGGGCAACTTTGTAATTCGTCAAATTATTTAATCCGTTAGCGTATAGCTGGATGACTTCCTCAAAATACTTCATATTGGCTCTTAGGATGCTCAACATCGCTTGTTTAAGCTTTTCATATTCCCAATTTGGAAACAAGGAATAGCTGGCCAGCAAGGCGATACCAGAGCCGATCAATGTATCATAGATCCTTTCACGTGCAACAGACAAACTTCCCATTCCCAAAAAATCAAATAAGACAAGAATATAGGGGGTCATAAATACGACGCTTACTACGTAATTTTTACGTTGAAAGCTGTAGGCACCAATCATACAGAAAAGCAGGATGACAAAAAGAGTATTCTTATCCTGGACATAAACAAGAATGCCCATGCCTAAAAAGGCACCAACAACAGTTCCAATCAACCGTTCATAATTCCTTTGTTTGGTTAAACTGAATCCAGGCTTAGAGATCACAAGGATCGTAAGTAAGATCCAGTAACTGTGTGAGAAATTCAAGGATTTGGCGAGAATGTAACCAATCAGCATCACTGTAGCTACGCGGAGCGAATGACGGAATGTTGTTGAACTGAACGTAATGTTCTCATAAAGGAGCTTCGGATCTATAGTCTGTCGGGTTACGAATCTATCGACGTCAATTTCTCTGGCTTTCAGGTTCTTCTTTTCCTTTTTGTTGAAATAACTGTTGATCGTTTTAACCCGAGTAAGAATATTTTCGATGTTAACTTCAATGTTCTTTAAGGCGATAATGCCTAAAGTATTGTATTTTCCGGCGGTATTGTTGGTTTCCAACTCGGTAATTTCCTTTCTCAAAGTCGCTACATCCTCAATCAGGGAGGTCGGCAGGCTAGGGGTACCACCGGTTTTTAGTGCAAAGGCAATGTCGTCGAGTTCGTCAGCAATTTTGATGATGACCGATTCGTAATGAGCCAGTATTCCTGAAGAATCGAATTGTTCATGCAATTGCTTGTAATTATAATAGGTAGACATGACCTGTTCAAAAAGGTCGACCATATCAACAAATACCAACAGCAGGAAGCGGCCTTCTGGTGTTGAGTCCCTTACAATTTCACGTGTTTTAAACAATATTTCCCTTACATCATCCTGCTTTTCATGTACCAGCACCTGAAGTTGCAGCAGTTCTGCATAATTTTCATCATAATCAATATTTTGATGATAAAACCTGGCTTTGGCCCGTAAAAAAAGGCTTACCTCATGAATGGAATCACTTAACGTTTGCTGAACAAGCCGAAAAGGGCGAATTCTGTAAAACAAATAGCTTAACAGTGTATACCAGATACTTCCGGCAAAAATAAGTCCGGACGAAAATACCACTTCCTGCCAGGGACGTACATCATCTATACTTAATACCATGATGAGCAAAGCAGCAGTTCCAATGGCAGCCGCCCTGGTACCATACACAAAAAACATGGAAAATATGAAACTGAAGCAGACCAGCAGAAATGCTGTGAAATAGACATTGCTATTGCTTAATCCAACCACAATAAAGATCAGCGTGATCAGTGCAGTTGTTATCAGCATAGCATTTCTTCGGTGAACGATTGGTCCGGGAGTATCTACAACACTTACGCACAAAGCGCCCAACGAACAAGTCATCCCGTACTGTAGCAAACCATATTGAGCGAAAATGAGCGACGGACAAAGTACGCCCAAGGTAATACGTAACCCGTCAGCAAAATAAGTACTTAACAAGAAATCATGAACACTTCTGATTGGACGATGAAACATACTTTGTGTTAATAATTAATTCTTATCAATTATTTGACCATTTTGTTAGTAATATCAGCATTTTTTGAGTTTATTTATTTCAATAGGTGAAATAAAATTTTTAGACACAAATCAGACACCAATTAGCACTTACAGCCCCCTTTTCTTCTATAATTAACATGTTGCATAATTAACATTATGTTAAGTAGTAATTTGTAAACTCCCTATTGCCTGTCTTTTCTTGGTTTTTAAAATTCTGCCAATTCTGCTTTGAATTCCTGAACTTTATCCAGTCTGTGTTTTCGGGTGTAGATCTCGATCAGCAACTGTACGGTAGCTTTATCATTCTGGTTTACTTCATGCGCCTGAAGCAACGCAATTTCCGCCCGGTTGATATATGAAGCAAATTTCGGTGCTCTTTCTGCGGACGTAGATTTAAGTGATTCATTTGCAGAATTAATATAAACCAGTCCCAATTGATACAAAGCATCAAAATAATTCTCATCCAGTGTTAGCGCTTTGCTGTAAGCAAGTTCTGCGCTGCTGTAATTAGCCCTGTGCTGCTGCAGGTAGCCGAATAAAAAATGAAGTAATTTATTGTTTGTCTCTACTTTCAGCGTTGATTCAATGACCCGCAAGGCATCGGTATATTTTTCATTATCGAGCAACAGGTTGATATAATCATTGGTTAAAAAAACATGATAAGGATTGACTTTAATTCCGTCTTCAAGTGTCTTGATGGCCGATTCATGTTCAAATTTAGAACTATAGATGTTTGCCATATTCTGGAAAACTACCGGATTTTTAATACCATTTTCCTTTGCTCTTTTAAAATAAACCAGAGCTTGATCAAAGGCTTGTATGCTTTGTGCTGACAATGCGGTATTTATAGCCAAAGAAGTGTCTTTAGGTAAATAATCACTTACCTCTCTAAGTAATTCAAATGCCATAGAGAAATCTCCATTAGCATAGGCGGCGTTCCCTTTCTTTTGTTTTCTAATGTTAATATTGAAATCCGATGCCGCGATAAGCTGATGATTGGCTTGGAACTTATCGAGCCTTTTGGCCGAGTCAAGAGCTTGAATTGCAAGATTATAGTATTTGTCAGCATTTCCTTCGTTTGTCTCCAGAATGGAAACGTAAGAACATAGATAAGCTTTCACAGCCCATGTTTCCGGCCATTTCTTAGTTTTTTTATCACCCTGTGCCGCTTCAGCGGCTTTGATCCCCTCTCCTAGCAAAGTCAACTGCTTTTGCACATCCTCATTTGAACTGATGGCTACCTGGAGCTTGCCCACGCTGTTACGTGCGATCTGAAGCTGGCTTTTTTGGGCAATGGCAACATTACAGCTAATTGAAACCAGGAATAAACTACAAACTAAAGCTATCTTACTCATACAATCATGTTCTTCTTACAAACTTATAAAAAAAAAAGAGGGATAAAAATTACCCCTCTTTTTACTTTGATATTCTTGTTAAATTATTTTTTTAAAGCTTCCAATCTTTTGTTGATCGCTTCATAGTTTACTTTGTCATCTTTAAACATATAGATGATCTTTAAATTTTCCAGTGAATTCTCATGTTTAGGATCCAGTTCGAGCGCTGCTTTATAGTAAGGTATCGACTGATCAATGAATTTAGTCATCTTCACTCCTAGGTCAGCAAATTCCTTAGTTTTCTTAACGTCCAGTGCATTTCTTTGCGTTTGTATCGCTAAAGCCTGTTTGTAATAAGTATCGCCCAACAAATAATGGTAGGTTGGATTTTTTGCATCCTTAGCGATCAGTTTGGTCAACATTTCCTGAGATTTTACGATGTCTCCTTTTCTGATATAGTGATCTGTTTCTAATCCAATGAAATAAGCATCATCAGGGAATTTAACTGCAGCTTCCTTGATCAACTCAAAACCACCAACGCTATCTTTCAATTTCTCTAAGGTAATGTTAACGATTTCCGAATATAACACTTTCGAATCCGGGTAGTTCAATTCAATTGCTTTTTTGAAATTTCTGATCACTTCCGGATAGTTCTGCAATTCCTTTGCAGTTACCCCTGCGTTAACATACATCGAGGTATCACTCGGATTTCTAGTAGTGATCTCATTGAAAGCCTCAAGTGCCGTAGCAAAATCTTTCTTCTGATAAGCGTAGATCGCGCGGTTTCTCACCGCATTTTCTACATTGACTTTTGCCTGCTCGATGTTTTCTTTTTCAGCACCTTTCTGATCCAACTCAAGTGTTTTAGCGATGGCCTCTTCAGCTATTTTCTGTTTGGCTTTAGCATTGTTGAAATCGACTGAATCGACCAACGCAATTCTGGAGGCGAACAATGCCCGGTATGACCAGGCTTCAGGTAGATCTTTCGTTTTTTCATGCACAATGGCTAAATCGGTACGTGCAAGGCCACCATTTAACGTATTCAAATGATCTGCCAGAGTTTTCCCTGAAGTAATACCTAAAAGGTTCCATGCCTTTTTTGCTTCATTAATCTCACTTTTTTGAGCGTTTGCATACGAGGTGACCCCTACTAACAATATACCTAAAAGTAACTTCTTCATTTTTATAATTTATGTTTTACAATTTTGATAGTTTATACTTATTTTTCTTCATCTGCGGCTGCATCGTCAGCTTCACCTTCTTCATCATCTACCTCTTCATCTGCTTCATCATCTGCGCCCTCTACCACTTCGTCACTAACTTCACCTGCAGGTTCTCCATCTACCACAACATATCCTTCTGCCTCTTCAACCTCTTCATCTTCATGCTCAATTTTGGCTACCGATGCAATTTCATCATTACCCTTCAGATTGATCAATCGAACACCTTGCGTTGCACGCCCCATGACTCTTAACTGGGTAACGGCAATTCTAATTACGATACCAGATTTGTTAATGATCATCAGATCATCTGCATCGGTAACATTCTTAATGGCAACAAGGTTTCCTGTTTTTTCAGTGACGTTAATAGTTTTAACTCCTTTACCGCCTCTGTTAGTAACGCGATAATCTTCTATATCAGTACGTTTACCATATCCTTTTTCTGAAACTACCAAAATAGTTGCTCCCGGATCATCAACAGCGATCATGCCAACTACTTCATCCTTATCATGAGCAAGCGTTACACCACGTACACCTGTTGCGGTTCTGCCCATTGGTCTAACCTTTTCCTCATTGAAACGAATTGCCCTTCCTGAGCGCAATGCCATCACAATTTCGCTTGAACCAGTAGTTAAACTTGCTTCCAGTAATTGATCACCTTCGTTGATATTTATCGCATTGATTCCGTTTACCCTAGGTCTCGAATAAGCTTCTAAAGAAGTTTTCTTAATCGTTCCCTTTTTGGTACACATGATAATGTAATTGTTTTGCAGGTATTCCTGATCTTTAAGATTTTTGACCTTAATAAAGGCTTTGATTTTTTCTTCCTTAGGAATATTGATGATATTTTGTATTGCCCTTCCCTTACTTAACCTGGATCCTTCTGGAATTTCATAAACTCTTAACCAGAAACAGCGACCGGTTTCGGTGAAGAACAACATGTAATTATGGTTTGAAGCGATCAGCAGGTGTTCGATAAAGTCCTCGTTTCTGGAGTCACTTCCTTTAGAACCTTTACCACCCCGTCCCTGAATGCGGTACTCTGTAGCTGGGGTACGTTTAATGTAACCTTCATGAGATATGGTGATTACAACATCTTCATCTTCGATGAAGTCTTCCATACTCATATCTTCTGCCGAGTGAACGATAGTAGTCCGACGCTCATCGCCATACTTCTCTCTCATTTCGGTTAACTCATCCTTGATGATCTGCATACGTTTACCTTCATCATCTAAAATTGATTGTAAGTACTCGATAGTTTTCATCAGTTCATTATATTCTTCTTTGATCTTGTCACGTTCCAGACCAGTCAAC
>JAPSHM010000011.1 GCA_031179845.1 Pedobacter sp. | reverse complement strand
TTCGTAGATTTATAAAGTGATGTTAATGCCTATTGATGTTGTTTTTGCGGTTGGATACACCCCGTAATCTTCTCCGATAGAGGTCGCCTCAGTACGGTTGGTAACTTCAGGATTATATCCGGAGTACTTGGTAAAGGTGAAAGGATTTTGCATGGAGACAAAGAACCTCACTTTACTTAGTGCTGCTTTTTTAGCCAGGCTTGATGGCAAGGTATAACCTAATGCAATGTTGCGGATCCTCAAATAGGAACCGTCTTCAACGTGCCAGGTAGAGGTTGTTCCATTGCTGCCTTTGGCGGCACGGTTGGCCCTTACATCCTGACCGCTTCCGGGATTACTTTCTGAAACCCAACGATCCAGGGAGCTGATTAAATTGTTCATGTTTCCTTCTTTGTTCGCAAAATATCTGCGCGACAGGTTAAGGATTTCGTTGCCATAGATTCCTTGCAGTGCTACATTCAGATCGATTCCTTTGTATTCCAGGGAAGTGGCGAAGCCGTAAGTGAAATCAGGTAAATAATTTCCTACAATTTCGCGGTCTTTTGTCAGGTCTATTACACCATCACCATCTGCATCTTTAAATTTGAAGTCACCCGGTTTAGCGGTATTCAAATCATAATTGCCTTGGGTATCGGTATAATGAGGATACGCATCTACTTCGGCCTGATTTTTAAATACGCCTAATACCGTTGGCAGATAGTAAGATCCGATAGGTTGGCCAACTCTTGTGATGAAATAGGCATTAGCTACAGAACCTGTTTTTACAATATCAGCATTCCCGGGCCCTAATTCCACGACTTTGTTCTTGTTCTTAGAAAAGTTTGCATTTGCAGTCCATTTAACTGCACCAAATTGCTGTTGAGTTCCTAAGTTGATATCAATCCCTTTATTGTTAACCTTTCCAATGTTTTTCAATTCAGTGGCGAAACCGGTAGAGATTGGTACAGGTACGTCCAATAACAGGTCTTTTGTATCACTGTTATATACTTCAACTGATAGCGTAAGTTGGTTTTTAAAGAAGGCAACGTCAACACCAAGATTTAGCTGCGCTGTCTTTTCCCATCGCAGGTCTTCGTTCGGCTTGGCGATAGGAGCGGCACCATTGACCACACTCGGGGTTGTTCCGCCAAACACATAACCCCGGGTTCCCATAGCGCCCAGCGATGCGTAGTCTGTGATATTGAAGTTACCTGTAAGTCCGTAACTGGCTCTAAGTTTCAGGTCTGAAATTAGCGTTGACTGTTTTAGAAAATCTTCTTCGGAAAGTCTCCAGCCAACCGATGCAGATGGGTAATATCCCCATTTGGAGTTTGTTCCAAATTTAGACGAACCATCGGCCCTGAGTGAACCTGTAAAAAGATATTTTGATTTATAGTCGTACTGTAGTCTGGCTATACCGGAAAGCAGTGCCCACTGTGTGCGGAAAGCCCTACCATTGGTTACCAGTCCTACGTTGATGTATTCTTTCTGATCAGTGATAAAACCTTTAGGGGCAAATGCGTAATTGCCACTACGGTCATCTTTTTGAGTAGACCAGCCGGCTAAAGCATTGATGTTGTGATCGCCGAAAGATTTTGCATAGTTTAACGTATGCTCCAACAACCAGTTTACTTCTTTAAAGGTGCTGGAAGAGCCTGTCGCGTCAGATGATTCATTTATGCCGGAATTTGATAGCGGGAAAGTAGAAGGTCTAAAGGTATCTTGTGATGTGTTGGATAGGTCAACCCCTAATTGGATCCTGTATTTCAAGTTCTTCAATACTTCAGCTTCAATAAAGGCAGTACTTGTCATCCTGGTTGAAGCAACGTCGTCTTTTTGCAACATCGCCAGCGCAACTGGGTTCCATGCCTGTGTTCCTCCGTTTCCGGAAGCCGTTCCACCACCTGGCAGGTTTGTAATCGTACCGGCACTCCATGAATTTTGATCAAAATTATAACTGCCATCCGCATTGTAAACCGGGAAGATCGGTGCATAATGTAGTGCAGATGCAACGATTCCACCTCCATTAGAAAAGTAAGTGCCATTGGCGTTCACTCTTTTTTCGTTGACAACAGAGGGACTGAAATTTACGCCATACTTAAAAGCACCTTTTTTTCCGTCGAAGTTTAGCCGGGCGCTGTAGCGCTTGAAACCGCTGTTTAGAATGATCCCGTCCTGGTCAAAATATTCCAGGGAGCCGTAATATCTCAACAGTTCGCTTCCTCCTGCGGCTGAGATGGAATGGTTTTGTATTGGTGCCGTTCTGAAGATCTCATTTTGCCAGTCGGTGTTGGTTAGGCCTGTCTGTCCTTCCAAATAAGGCAAAACTTCGCGGGGCATTACGGTATTGCTGTTGTTGCCAGTGTTGGCAAGACGGGTCGAATTGTTGTCGCTCACATTGAAATTAACAACTGGCATACCCAGTGCTACATTCTTTCTATTGATCGCCTCCATGGCATCGGTATAGGAATTGTTTCTGGATTCCAATACCATTTGTGCGTATTGATAAGCATCCATCATTTCGATCTTCTTTGCTACTGTCTGCCAACCAGTATAACTGTTTACGTTGATGGTCGACTCGCCGTTATGGCCTTGTTTTGTGGTGATCAGGACGACACCGTTGGATCCCCTGGAACCGTATATGGCTGCAGAAGAAGCATCTTTCAGTACCTCTATAGAGGCAATGTCATTGGTGTTTAAAGTATTGATGTTGTCATTCGAAATTGGCACTCCGTCTACAACATACAAAGGGTTTGAACCTGCGGTGATCGTACCAACTCCACGAACTTTGATGGACAGGGCGTTTCCCGGAGCACCAGAGCCCTGAGATACCTGAACCCCTGCCATTTTACCTACCATGGCTTCAGCTGCGTTACTGATCGGCTGGTTCTCAATATCGGACGCTTTAATGCTTGCGATTGAAGTTGTCACATCCCTTCTTTTTTGTGTACCATAACCAACAACTACTACATCTGTTAATGTAGTGGAGGCCGGTGCCAGCTCGATCAACAGCGTAGCCTGCTCTCCAGCTTTAAGTACATAATTGTTGATGGTCTTTGTCGTGTAACCGATAAAAGATGCACTGACGGTGTACGGTACATTTGCTGAAAGTCCCTTGATAGAGAACACGCCGGCTGAATTTACTGTGACGCCTTTCTTTTCATTGGTACTGGTGTTTTGGACCAGGATGGAGGCCCCAATAAGCGGTTGGCCCGTCTCATCTTTTACGATCCCTGTGATCTCTGATGTCTGGGCCCAGGTCTTTGCCGACGCTGTTAGAAACAGCAGACAAAAGAACAAATGTGTAGTAAATTTTCTAAGCATAATTTTTGTTTATTTAATTGTTTTTTTGGCAATAAGTTTCCCTTCCCGTTTTCATTTATGGGTTAGAGATTGATTTGATATGGTTTTGGTTTTTTACTTTCTGATCAGATAGCCTTCTGGTGTTTTTACTTTATCTAGTTTATTTATTCTGGCGATCTCTTCGAGGATCGCATCAATGGTTTGCGTCAGTTGTATATTTCCTGTGAACGACATTTCTGATAGCTCACCAGGGTCTGATGTAATTTTTATTTTATACTGTTTTTCCAGGCTAACAAAAACGTCTGTCAGGGGAACCTGATTGAAATCCAGGGTTGTTGCTTGTTTATGCCCTCTGTTTGCTGGCGCGTCAGTGTTCAACTCGAGTTTGTTAGATTGGCTGTTGTAGACCAGTTCATTTCCTGGTAAGAGTATTTTACTAAAAGGTAAGGTATGCTGCAGAGAATCGATGTGCTCCACGCGAACCTTTCCCGTATGCAATTGTACTTTAACTGTATGGGTTTTTGCCAGCGCGGTAATGGTGAAGGAAGTTCCAAGAGCTGTTGTAGAGACGCCTTTGGTATAAACGATGAATGGTCGTGCCTGGTCTTTGGTTACCTCGAAGAAACCTTTTCCGTTTAAATATACTTCCCGGTTATCTTTCACAAATGGGACGGCGTATCTCAATTCGGCATCCGGATACAGTTTGACCGTGGATTGATCGGGCAGGGTGAACAATTGTGTTTGCAGGGTATAGTTGGTGACCGACTTCCAGCTTATAGCATTTTCTTTGTTTACCGGAGTTTTGCTTTTAACCAGATTGTATACTGGTTTGCTGGTATTTAACTGAAGGAGCCCAACTGCAAGCACTGCGAATAGCATGGCCGCTGCAGATAGGAATTTAATCAATCTCCAAGGGGAATTTTTCTTCAAAGTGTGGAGTTTTACCACATCAAACATCTCATCTGTCTTAACATCGGCGATATCGGCATCGGCAATATCATCCCATTCTTTTTTGCTTAACAAATGCTCGGGTAAGTCGTCAATTGCATTCAAATATTTTAATACCTGCAGTTCCTCTTCGGAACTACACTGGCCTTTAAAATATTTATCTAATAACTCTTCAGAGACATTCATACTACCAATACGATTGAATTGGGGAAAAACCCGTAAGCGAATGAAAAAATAATTTATTAGACGCTAGGATAGCTGGTGGAACAGGATCATCAACGCAAGACAAGTCTTCGTGTTAAGTTGTTTGATCGCTAATGAAATGTGCTTTTCTACTGTTCTTGGAGATATAGAAAGTTGCTGAGCGATTTCTTTATAGGAATAACCTGACAGCCGGTTCAGTACGAAAACTTTTTTGCGTGTTGGTGGCAGTACGCTTAATACAACTTCTAATTGTTGTTGGGCGTCAAAATTGGGTAACTGGCTACCGGCATCTTCTTTAAGGCTACTGTGGTAAAGCTTAAGGTTTCGCTCATCATTTGCTTGTTTTCTGAAATGATCTAATAATACAGTTCTTGCGATTTGAAATAACTGTAGGTCCAGCTCATGATCCAATGAAAGGGTATGTTTGAAATTCCACAGTTTAATGAATACAAGCTGAGTGAGCTCCTGAGCCATGTCTTCGGAAGCCGTCTTCTTCAAAAAATAAGCATATACCTTTTTATGGAACAGTTTAAAAACTATTTCATAAGATAGGTGGTTGCCCGATTTTATATTTTGAATATAGTCCAACATTAAGCCACAAAACTACTTGACAGATATTAGCTAAATCTAAATATAGTGTTAATTTAATGCGGTGCGCGCTACGTGTATGTATTTTTTGTTCAGCGTTTGGGCGCGGGCTATTCTAAACGGCAAAAATGACTTTTCATTTTCTAAAAAGTGAAAGTTTTGGTGTTATACCCATTAATGGGTATATTTAGTAATTTACAAGTTAAATTTGAAATTACGGCACATTTAAACACTCGCAATTGTATTTTTGTCAAAGCAAACTTAGCGTCTCATGACGATTTGCGGGTTTGTTTGAAACCAAACCATAAAAAATCTTACCATGTTTTCCTTTTTTAATAAACGAACTAACATCGACCATTTGGAATGGCTAGGGGTAGATATCCATTCTCATTTATTGCCTGGCATTGACGATGGGTCAAAAGAAGCCTCGCAGTCTGTTGAGTACATCAAAAAATTACAAGGACTCGGATTTCAGAAGTTACTTTGTACCCCTCATATTTTCTCTGAGCTGTATCCAAATACACCAGATACGATTCATGCTGCATTGGAAGAGACACAGTTGGCTTTGAAGGAAGCCCAGGTAGCGATTGAAATTAATGCTGCGGCTGAATACATGGTTGATGATACTTTTACGGTTTCCAACGAACTCCTTTGTCTGCCGAACAAGCACGTATTGATCGAGATGTCGTATTTAACGGAAATGCCTTCCATTGAAAAAATCATCTTTGAACTTCAGGTAAAGGGGTATAAGGTAATCCTTGCACATCCTGAACGCTATAGTTTCTATTTTGGAAAACCAGCAAATCTTCATCACTTCAAGGAAATTGGTGTTATGTTTCAGCTCAACCTGTTGTCTGTATCCGGATATTACGGGAAGGATGTAAAAAAGCTGGCGGAATATCTGCTTCAAAAAAACTTCTATGATCTGGCAGGAACAGATCTGCACCATGAAAGACACCTCCACGTACTGACGCAGGAGACCCAGAGCGGGCGTCTTTTCGACCGGATCGGTCATGTTGCTTTTCGGAATAAGGAACTCTTTTTTTAACTAAATACCCATTTCTGGCTAGGTGTATTGAAATTTAATTCGTTTAGTTTTGCTTTTACTTAGATCTGTTGGTTATGCAGGTTTTTTTAGATCGAAATTACTATGGTTAAATTAATGTTAACGAAAAAGTGCCGAAATCTATTAGTTATTTCTTTTGTTTTTGTATTAAGTTCTTGTACTTCTACTAAAAAGGTTGCTTATTTTCAAGATATTGATGCAAATGGCAATTCACCGGTTGAAAACAAGGACATATTTAAAGATTTAACTATTCATTCTGACGATATCTTGTCAATTTCCATTGTGACAATTGATGCAGTAACGTCTATGCCCGTTAATCAGCTGAGCGGTCAGAGTGTAACTACGCCCTTATCTTCCGCCAATCCTTCAGCCCTTGCTTCAGCAAGCGGTTTTCTGGTGGATAGGAACGGCGAAGTTGATATTTCTGTTGTAGGAAAGATTAAAGTAGCAGGGTTAACTACTTATCAAGCCCGGGAACTCATTAAAAAGAAAGCTTCTGTCGTATACCGCGACCCTAACGTGCAAGTTAGGTATGCAAATTTCAAGGTCACGATCTTAGGTGAAGTGGCCAGGCCGTCTTCCTATGTCCTGCCCAATGAGAAAGTAAGTGTTTTAGATGCGCTTGGAATGGCGGGCGACCTTACCATTTTCGGGAGGCGGGAGAACGTGTTACTGATCCGGGAGATTGATGGTAAAAAAGAGTTTGTAAGGCTGGACCTTAACTCTTCACAGCTTTTTAACAGTCCGTATTACTACCTCAAACAAAATGATGTAATCTATGTTGAGCCTAACAAAGGCAAAGCGGCTTCGCTGAACCAGGCGAGGACGCAAAGTTTTGCAGTAATTGGAACAGCGCTTTCAGTCTTGATCGTTTTATTTTCAAGGCTATAATAAACCCAAAGAATGCTAATAACTACGCCACATTCAGATGAAAAATACAATCTCACAGTATAAGGTTGCAAATGAAAATATTGAGGGCTTGGATTTGAAACAAATCCTGGCACGAATCCTTGCAAGTTGGCACTTAATAGCCATATCGGTCTTGATCTGCCTTATTTTATCTAATTTGTATATCCGTTATAAAACCCCTAGTTACAAGATCTCAGCACGGGTGTTGGTGAACGATGAAAAAAAGGGGGCCGGGTTATCCGGAGGCGGTGCACTACT
The DNA here is from genome assembly GCA_031179845.1 of Pedobacter sp. Taxonomy (GTDB): domain Bacteria; phylum Bacteroidota; class Bacteroidia; order Sphingobacteriales; family Sphingobacteriaceae; genus Pedobacter. Next base: position 24,121 of record JAPSHM010000011.1, on the reverse strand, counting down.
TGGTGATCTGGGAGGAATCCTGGGAACGAAAAGTACTGTGGATAATGAAGCCGAGATTCTTAAAACCCGGTATCTGATGGAAAGGGTGGTCCAGGATATGAACCTGAACATCACCTATTACAGACAAGGTACTTTGAAGAAGATAGAATTATATGAATCTCCTTTTCAGGTGAAAATCATCAAAGGGATCGACACCATAAAAACAACAAATATTGCTGTCGAGTTCGAGAAAGACGGTATGATCTCTGTTCGCGCAAAAGAAATCGATACAATGGTGGCATTGAACCGTCCATTTGTGATCCCCTTTGTTGGCGAGGTGATGCTGACCAACGGTCCGGCTGTTCGGGTACCAGATGAAAGTTATGGTTTCAACATCATGTCCGTAGACTCAAAGGTACTTTCTTTAATGGATGCCCTTACGGTAGAAGTCAAGAATAAGCTGGTCACCATCATAGACCTCAGTTTAACGCATTCCATTCCAAAAAAAGGGGAGGATATCCTGAATACACTGATTGCGAAATATGTTCAGGAAAACCTGACGAATAAGAATGAAGTGGCAGACAGTACGGTGAAATTCATACAAAGCAGGCTTGCTTATATCAGTGGGGAACTGGGTGGCCTGGAAGGAAATATTCAAGATTTTAAACAGGAGAATAACCTTGCTGATATGTCTGAGCAATCAAAATTATTGGTGCAGACAACAGGGCAGTATGTAAATGAACTTTCGAAGGTTGAAACGCAGATCAGCATTTTGAAAAGCTTACAGCGGTATCTTCAAGATGATAATAAGCGGGTTTTGCCCAGCTCGCTGATACCGGCAGATTTGGTTTTCAATGGTGCCGTAGAAAAATACAATGCTTTGACATTAGAGCGTGCAAGACGCCTGATCGGGGTAACGGAGGTCAATCCTGGAATCATTTTAATGGATAAGGAGATTGAAAATGCCAGAGCTGATATTGAATCGAACATCTCCACCACGCTGGATGGTTTTGTGATCACCCGGAACAGGATCAATATTCAAATGAAAAATGCTGAGAACCAGGTGAGAAATGTTCCAAAATGGGAGCGGAATTACCTGAACCTTGCCAGACAGCAGCAGATTAAACAGGAACTTTATATTTTCCTGATGCAGAAAAGTGAGGAAACAGCGATCTCTAAAACCTCTAACATTGCCAATTCCAGAACGATAGACCCACCCAAGTCTGAAGTCAAGCCGTTTAGCCCAAAGAAAATGGTGATCTATTTGTTCGGTGTATTTGCCGGTCTGATGATCCCACTGGGTTTCATGTACGCTAAGGATGTGTTGAATGACAAGATCCAAACTAAAGAAGACATCACCCGACATACCCAGGTTCCGATTATAGGAGAGATCAGTCATGAAGGTGAAAAAGACAATATGATCGTAGCAAACAGCTCCAGATCACCGATATCAGAACAGTTCCGGGCCTTACGGACCAACCTCTCTTTTTTCTTCAAGAGTGCAGATGAAAAGGTAATCCTGTTAACAAGCAGTGCTTCTGGTGAGGGCAAATCTTTTGTGGCCATTAACCTGGGGCAAATCTTAGCCCTGGCGGATAAAAAGGTGTTGTTGATGGAATTAGATTTACGTAAGCCTGGTCTTTCCACTAAATTGGAGATTCCAAATTCTTTCGGGTTCACCAATTATGTGATGGATCCGGAGTTGGGCTTCCGCGATATCATCAAACCACTGAAGCTGCAAAAAAACTTGTTTATCCTGAGTTCAGGGCCTATTCCGCCAAACCCTGCAGAGCTACTGCTGAGCGAGCGAACTAAAACACTTATGGCCGAACTGAAACAACAGTTTGATTACATCATTATTGATACTTCTCCGATAGGTATCGTTACCGATGCTCAATTGCTGGCTCCTTACTCAGACGTCTGCATTTACCTGGTCAGACAAAATTATACGTTGAAAAAACAACTCAATATCGTTGACGAACTGGCAAGAACTCAGAAAATGAAAGGCTTAAGCATTCTTGTGAACGATATTAAGGAAACCAAAGGCTATGGGTATGGTTATAGTTATGGAAATTACGATATGCCAGTAGAGGAACCGAACTTGTTTAGCAGGTTGTTTAAACGGAATAAATAATTAACCATGAAATCAGCAAATAAGGTGGTTATCAATACTGGCATCCTGTATGCCAGGATGTTAATAACAGTAGGTATTTCACTGTACTCCACCAGACTGGTTTTAGAGGCATTGGGACCTGTAGATTATGGGGTCTTCAATTTGGTGGCAGGCGTAATTGCCATGTTATCCTTTTTGAACACGGCTATGGCTACCTCTACACAGCGGTTCCTTTCATTTTTCCAGGGGAAGAATGATTTGAAAATGCAAAAGAGTGTTTTTTCAAATAGTCTTTTGCTACATATTGGCATTGGTTTGCTGGTGGTTACGGCCTTAGAAGTTTCCGGCTTCTTTCTTTTTGGTGGCTTTTTGAACATATCAGCAGATCGGATTGAGGTTGCGAGGATGATCTACCATTTCATGTCGGTAACGGTATTTTTTACGATCGTATCTGTCCCGTTCACTGGTTTGCTGGTTGCGCATGAGAACATGCTTTGGGTTGCCGTGGTAAATATTGCGGAGACGGTTTTGAAATTGATCATTGCCTGGGTGCTTTATATTGTAGATCAGGATAAATTGATGGTGTATGGCCTATTGACGGCAGGAATCAGTATCGCTAGCTTTTTGCTTTACGCGATCTATTGTCTCGGTAGGTATGAGAATTGTACGCTTAAAGGTGTTTTTTCGGTAGATAAAAAGATGATGGGCGACCTGACTTCCTTCGCGGGATGGAACCTTTTTGGTTCCCTATGTTCTTTGGGAAGAGCTCAGGGCTTAGCAATCCTGCTGAATATTTTCTTTGGTACGGTTGTGAATGCTGCATATGCCATTGCCAATCAGGTAGCAGCTCAATTGAACTTCTTTTCCTTAACCCTTTTGCGGGCGATCAATCCACAGATCATGAAAAGTGAGGGCGCTGAAAATCGGGAGAAGATGTTGCGGCTCTCGATGATCGGGAGCAAGTTTGGCTTTTTCCTCCTTGCCTTCATCGCAATTCCCTGCATTTTTGAGATGAATACTATTCTTCACCTCTGGTTGAAGGATGTGCCGGACTATACGGTGGGTTTCTGCTCATTGATGTTGTGTGCTACCCTGATCAACCAGTTGACGATCGGCCTTCAATCTGCCGTACAGGCCACCGGGAAGGTAAAAGCTTATCAAGCGGTTGTTGGTTCTGTTCTATTGCTGGCTTTGCCACTTGCCTGGTTTTTGTTGAAGTCGGGGTATCCTGTGTATAGCGTATTTATAGGTTATTGTGTGATCGAGCTGATCGCCTGCACCTTACGCTTGTTCTTCCTTAAAAGTATTGCCGGATTGTCTATCTCACTCTATTTTTCTAATGTAATTTATAAGCTCATCATACCACTATGTCTGCTGATCCTCACCTGTTACCTAAGCGTTACCTATGTCGTAATTGATGCTCGATTCCTCTTCACGGGTGTCTCGGGTGTTCTGGTATTTGTGACCAGCATCTATTTGTTTGGTCTGTGTGAAGATGAAAAAGAGCTCATTCATAAAATTATAGCCCAATTAACCACTAGGCTGAACCCAAAGAAACAATTTAATCACCTGTAGTTTAATACCGATGAAAAGTATTCTAAAAAAGATCGTTCCAAAATTCGCTAAGCGTTTTTATCGGTCAAAGCAAACCCAGTTTTCAATTATTCAGGACTACGTCTACGATTATCGGAAGTTTAACCGGGAATCAGCTTCTTTTAAGTTGAAAAATAAGGAGATGATGCAGGCCTATATCATCAAGGAATACCATGCGATAGAAAAAGGTTTGGCCATGCTTGAGCCGCGTCCTGGTTTTGGCGCAGAACGGGTTTCGGCACTGGCAGATGTGGTGGGAACCTATATCACCTGTTATGGAATAGACGCGGTAACGTCTACCACTGCCTTCACGCTCAGAGAGTATTTAAACTTTGATGCGGCTTATAAAAAGGTTCCTGATTATCTGACCATCAAGTTGGAGGCGCTTTTAAGTCGCTGTGACGAGTCGTCTCAAAGCAAAACAGGTGGAACGAAAATTATTCCCAAAACGGAGATTACGGACATGCTGGACTTCGACTATGCGGGTTTTTTCAAATCAAGGCATAGTGTGCGGGATTTCTCAACTGAGCCGGTTTCCACACAGATTATCCTGGATGCGATCGATACGGCCAGGTTTACCCCTTCAGTATGTAACCGACAGGCCTGGAAAGTATTTGTGATCGAGCATTCCAACCAGGAACTGAAAGAAAGATTGCTTAAGGTTCAAAATGGCAACCGGGGCTTTGGCGAGCACATCAGTTCGCTAATCATCATTACCGGAAAACTGTCTTCTTTCTTTGCTTATGAGCGGAATCAGGTATTTATAGATGGAGGGATGTTCTCCATGTCGATCGTTCTTGCCCTTCACGCTGCCGGTCTGGGTGTGTGTTGCCTCAATACCAGTTATGCAACAAAGCAGTATGAGGCCTTCAAAAATTCCATGGAAATGGATAGTGATTGCGTGCCGATCATGTTTTTGGCAGTAGGAAACCTGAAAGATGATTTCAAAGTGGCTATTTCTGAGCGAAAGCCATTATCGGAAATAGTAGAAGTGAGGTAATTAAAACAAAATTTATATATTAAAGATGAACGATTTAAAGCAGTTATTTAAGAATTTATATGTTGAATTTTTTTGGTCTGCGGCTTATACCTGCTCCTTTTTTATAAAGGCAAATCAGCAAGCCAACAAGATTTTGGTGCTGCCTGCTGCAAACCTTAATGGAGGTTTTGGCGAGGACATTATGATCACCAGTTTCATGAATAACTTTGCTAATGGTACTCCTGTGTGCATTTTGAATGGTTTCAAAATCGTGAGGGAGGACTATAAAGCGATCAATAAGAACATTGAGTTTGTTGATGGCTTTAACGATAAGGTCAACTTTTTGAAGCTGTTGTTTTTAATCAAGAATTGTTCCCAGGTTTATGTGATCGGTGCGGATATCATGGATGGGACCTATCGTGTGCACAATTCCATCAACCGGCTTCGGGTGATTGAGCTGGCACATCGTATTGGTGTGAAAGCGCAGATCTCCGGATTCAGTGTGAGTAAAAACATACTTCCCGTAGTAAAGGCAAAGTTCATTCAGATCTCGAGAAACGTCAAGTTGAAGATCAGGGATGTTGAATCTTATGGAAGGATGAAAGATTTCATTACTGCCGACCGGTTAGTCCTGACAAACGACATTGCATTTATCTGTCCGGATGTTCCGGAAACCTACCGGACGAACACCCATATCGATTTTAAAACATGGGTTACTGAAGCTAAGGCAAGTGGAAAAACAATCATAGGTGTTTGCCCAAATGCGATACAGGCTAAAAAGATTGGGCTTGATGTCTATGTTCAGGGCTTTAAGCATTTACTGGAGAATTTTCTGGCTGTGGGCAATTACGCGTTTGTGTTCCTTTATCATGACATCAGGCCAATTTGTGATGAGGCTAGTGATAGCACGATCAGTGCGATCCTGGATAAACACTTCAGCACCAAAGGGGTCAATTGCTTCTATACCGACCAGATTAGAAATGGTGTGGAGTTGAAAGGTTATGTTTCCCAGGTAGACTTCACCATCACTGGCAGAATGCATTTGGGCATCTCCGGTTTAACCTACGCTAAGCCAATGTTTGGAGTTTCCTATGCAAATAAGTTTGAAGGAATGGTGAAATTGTTTGGCATAGACCCGAACATCTGCCTGATCGATTACGACAAGCTGAACGAATCAAGAGAAAAGGTCAGGCTCTTTACAGAGAATTTTGACAGTATTGAAAGCAATGTCAAAGATCATATACAAAAGGTGAAATTGGAAACCACTAACAACTATGCCCATGGCTAAAGGGATTCTATTGTTTCTTGTAATCTCTATCTATCTTGTTAGGGCAATTGCCCTTAAAACAAAAAAGAGGGACACTAAATTTTTGTGGGCCAGCTTTTTTATCTTTTGCATTCCTTTTGAATTCGGGAAAGCTTTAAATACGCCAAAGTTAACTGATCTGTCTGGTACAGTGCAACCCATCTATATCATTTCGATCGCCATATTAATGATCTTCGCGGTGTTGCCTTATGCGAAGCGGCGGTTTTTCAACTATTCCTTTAAACTCAACAACTGGATCAACATTTTTATTTTAATGTTGATCCTTTCCTTCTTAAATCCATTCAACACTTTTTATACCGGAACCTGGGTGTTGGCCATCTTCTTCCTCTCCAACATTCTTTTATTTAAGTTATTGGGTAGTTTTCTGGATGAATCGGACGTGGTTAACGGTCTTTTCGATGGATTGATGTGGCTGGCCTATGCCCAATTTTTCCTCGCATTATGTTTTCCTATCTTAGGGATATCGGCGGTAACCAAGTTGTTTCACGAAGCTGCGGAGATCTGGGCAACCAGGCTAGACACAAGGAGTGGGGCCGTTGGCTTTTTTAACCATCCGGGCAGATTAGCCCTATTCATGGTGATCTCTTCTGCTTTTTTCCTGTCTACCTACCTTTATAATTTCAGGAGAAAAGCAAGTTTGATCTGTTTGGTGCTTTGCCTGCTTACGCTTTTTCTGACCTATTCGAGAACTTCTTACCTGGCAGCAATCATTACACTGTCTGTTTGCTTCTATATTGATAAGAATGCGCAAAAAAACATTTTTTCGGTTGGCAATATCTTGAAATTTGTGGTGCCGACCATGTTAATTTTAGTATACCTGGTGGCTTATTCTCCATTAAGTTCCATGTTCCTTCAGAGTGATTCTTCGGATCAGTACGACAACAGGATGGTGCACTTTTTAATGGCATTCAATATTTTCGAAGCCTCTCCATATATCGGGGTTGGCTTAAATGCTCACCTATCTTATTTGTCCCAACACCTGGGGATCGTAAACCAGATCACGATGGATGATTTCTTTGCCGTCAACCCTATACACAATATCCATCTGATTATCTTAAGTGAAATCGGAGTCCTTGGATTCCTTTTATGGATTGGTTTTTTATTTGGAAACATCCTGAAAGCAAAAAAAGAAATAAAGGAAGGGCAAAATGAGGTCTTGTCACTTAGTTTAATTGGGTTGTTTGTGGCTTATATTATTTATGGGCTCACGGGATGGGCGCCGTTTTCAACAGCCATTCTACCACTATTTCTTTTTATAACATTCTTTTCAATTAAATACAGAGTCCGATGAGAAAAATATTAGTTGTTACTCCATATATGCCATATCCTCTGAATTCCGGGGGAAAGATTGCCCAATTTGAATTTAATAATGAAATGCGTAACCAATTCAAATTGACCCTCGTCTTCACCATGAAACCGGGGGAGGAAAAGGCACTTGAAGAGCTTAAGGGCTTATGGAAGAACGTGGATTTTAAACCCTACCTGATCAGGGAAAAGTCGTATTCGGATCGTTTCGGTGATGTGGTCTTCCGTTTTTCCGAATTATTCAACCGTTTGGTTGGTAAAGGGGTCTTATACTTCAATTGCAAGACTGAGCTGGACAAATTGCTAAAAGAAAATACAACGCTGTTCCGTTCTAAAGGATATGGCTTTCCAAGGGCCTTTGTAGACCATTTCAGACATATCCTTTTAGAGGACGATTATGAATATGTTCAGGTTGAATTTCATCAACTGATCTCTTTTGCGAAATACATACCCAACAGTTCCAATAAGATATTTGTGCACCATGAGCTGAGGTTCATCAGGGAACAACGAGAGCTGGAGCTCTTTAGCTTCAAATCGAAGTTCCTAAAGCGTGTATATAAAAGGAACAAGAAGTTTGAACTCTCTGCCCTGGAGCAGTACGATCAGGTTTGTGCGTTATCTGAAGTGGATAAGGCACTATTAGAAAAGGGTCTTAAGAAGCCGAACCTGATCGCTTCGCCTGTACCGATCCGGGCAGGAAAGGTAGAGGCTGGATTTACTTCTGCTGATAAACTGGTCTTTCTGGGTGGTGAGGATCATTTTCCCAACAAGGAAGGTGTGAATTGGTTTTTAATGAACTGCTGGATCCCTTTGAAGTCGAAATATCCAGACCTGACGATGTCGGTTATTGGAAAATGGCATCAGCCGACCATAGCTAAGTATGGGGCTTTATTGAGCGGTGTGAACTTCCTAGGTTACGTGGAACAACTGGAAAAAGAAATGGCAAACAGCATTTTTATAGTTCCGATCCGGATTGGAAGTGGGATCAGGATGAAGATCATTGAAGCGGTCAACGCGGGGATTCCTTTTGTGACCACTGATGTAGGCGTAGAAGGTCTTTGTTTCAAGGACGGACATGACTGTTTGATTGGCAACAGGCCGTCGGATTTTTGCGCATCGATCATTAAGTTGTTGGAAGATAAAGAATTGGGATCAAGATTATCGATAAATGCCCGCAATACACTTAGCGAAGAAAATTCTTATGAAAAATTGATTGCGAAAAGGATCGCGATCTATAATTAACGAATAAACCGATCATGAAAGCTATCGAATCTTTAAAACCGAAATTGCTCGTTTTGGTGGTGCTCTATAAAAAGACGATTTCAACATCTGTTACGATTGATCGCCTGCTGTTGCAAAACAAAGCGCTGTTTGACATGAATCTGGTGATCTGGGACAACAGTCCGGAACAATGTCCGCAGGAAGAGATCACTAAACTATCGGCAGCGTTTGATCGTGTGAATTATATTTCAACCCCGGAAAATGTATGGTTGTCGAAATTATACAACCAGGTACTGGGCGCTGGAAATTACGACTATGCCTTGTTGCTGGACCAGGATAGTGAATTGCCGGATTATTATTTTGACAAATTGAGTAGGGCCATTGCGAGCTTTCCGCAGATCTCGCTTTTCCTTCCGGTGGTCATGAACAACAAGAAGTTGGTTAGCCCCGGGGCATTTGTTTATTTCAAAGGAAAACATTGGAAAAGGATCAAAACCGGACTGCTGAGTTCTAAAAACGTATTGGCCATTACAAGTGGTATGGTCATATCCAGTAAAGTGATGACCACGCATAAAATCAAATTTGATGAGCGGTTGAATTTATATGGCATTGATACCAGTTTTATGCTGAAGTATTCAAAGTTCGAGAAGCAACTTTATGTCTTACGGGTAAAGTTTGATCATGATACAGTGCTGTGGTCAAACCCTCCGGCAGATGTGATGTTAAGCCGGTTTAGGAACCTAAAGGGAACCTGGCCAAAGATCCTTTCAGGCAGACCTGTTGCGCTGGTGCTGGCCTTCTTTTACAGCAAAGCTGTTTCTCTGAAATTGGCATTGAAATACCAGGATCTAAGATTTTTAAAATAGAACAAAAAAAATAGCGATGGATTTTTTGAAAGATAATGATGACCAGGAACAATAAGCTAGGAAACTGATGAAAATTATTTGTGTACACCAAAGTGCTGATATGTATGGTTCCGACAGAAGCTTCTTGCAAGTCGTGATCTACCTCAGCCAGTCCGGGGATTATGATAAAATAACGATCGTTCTTCCGCGTACCGGTCCGTTGGTTTCAGAGTTGGAAAAATTAAATGTAGATATTGTCTATTTAGATCTTTCCCTTTTAAGTAAAACCTACCTTACGAAATTACAATGGGGGAAAATACTTTTTCCGTTGATGAAGTGTCGGTCCAAATTGAAGCTTTTTAACGCGTATGATGTAGTGTATGCCAATACTTCAGTCATCCTGGACTTTTACGTCCTGGCACCGTTTCTCAAGCAGACTAAGATCATCCATATCAGGGAGATCCCTAATAAGCTGATGAGTAATTTACTGTCTGTGTTGCTCAAACGTGCGAAAACAAAGATCATTTTTAATTCCTATTCGACTTTAAAAAGTTTTAAGGCGCTTGACAATAGTGTGGTGATCCATAATGCATTTGAAGGTTTTGGAAGCGGGATTGCCAGGGAAGTCAAAAGCGTAGAAGATAGGGTTCTGCATGTGTTGCTGATCGGCAGGATCAATGGTTGGAAAGGGCAGGACTTTGCCATTGAGTCGCTGGTAAAGATGAAGTCCGATTCGGTATTGCTACGGATCGTTGGGAGTACGTCTGCAGGGAATGAGCGATTGGTGCTGGACCTGAAGAAAAAAGTGGAACATCTTGGATTAACGAAGCAGGTGGAATTTTTTGATTTTGTTTCTGATACGGCCGGCATCTATGCCTGGTCTGATGTAGTGATCGTTCCGAGTACCAAACCGGAACCTTTTGGAAGGATTGCCATAGAAGCTATGAGTTTGCATAAGCCGGTTATTGCGGCCAATCATGGTGGACTACCTGAAATTATTGAACATGACGTAAGTGGCTTCTTATTTGAGCCGAATAATACGGCTTCATTCGTTAATGCATTGACAAAGTATGCGGATGACAGGGAGTTGTTGGCGCTGCATGGAGCGAATGCAAAAAACGCTTATGATGAAAAGTTTTCTTTGAAAGGTTTCTACGCAAAGTTAGATTCCGTTTTCAAGGACAAGGCCATAGGCAAAAATTAAATATGATTGATATTAGACGCTTACTTAATGAAAAAACTATTTCAAAATATTATTAAAAAAAGGAATTCATCTTTCAGTTTTGATGAGAACATCAGTAACCGCACCTTGTTCAATTTGGTGGCCGACAAGAGTTTCGATTTGCTGAGGGGTGTATTTACGCTTTTATTCCAATTTAAAAAGCCTAAGCTGATATTTGTTGGAAGGGCGGTAAGGTGTTTCAACAGTCAGAATATCGTATTTGGAAAGTGGGTTAAAATCGATTATGGTGTTTACCTCAGTGGACTAGGTAGAGGAAAGCTGATCATTGGCGACTCCTCTGGAATTGGTTCCTATTCTCAACTGGTCATCTCCACTTCATTCAACAATCTTGGTGAATATATTCATATCGGAAAGCATGTGGGGATTGGACAGTTTGCCAGTATTGGTGGCTCGGGTGGGGTAACAATTGGAAATCATACCATTATCGGGCAATATTTTAGCTGCCACCCTGAAAATCATAATTACGGAAACCCAAATCAACTGATCAAGGATCAGGGAACGACGAGGGGTAAGATTACAATCGGTGAGAACTGCTGGATTGGTGCGAAGGTTACCGTTCTTGCCGGTGTAACGATTGGCGACAACTCTATTGTTGCTGCCGGAGCGGTAGTAAACAAAAGTATGCCGCCAAATTCTATTATTGCGGGTGTTCCGGCACGGGTAATAAAAGGAATTTATGATTAAAAATTAACATCGCATCTCAACTCTTAAAAGAAAATAAGCATGAAAGTAGCAATTATAGGAACACGGGGTATTCCGAATCATTATGGTGGGTTTGAGCAATGTGCAGAGTACCTGGCCTTAGGATTGGTGAAAAGGGGTCATAAAGTATTGGTTTACAATTCTCACAACCACCCCTATCAGGAAAACGAATGGAATGGTGTGGAGTTACGTCATTGTTATGATCCTGAACATAAGCTTGGCACAGCGGGTCAATTCATATATGATCTGAACTGCATACTCGATCTGAGAAAGCAAAATTGCGATGTGATCCTTCAACTGGGCTATACGAGCGGTTCTGTATGGGGCTGGTTGTTGCAAAAGAAGGTAGCTGTTACCACCAACATGGACGGCTTGGAATGGAAACGTACAAAGTATTCCAACAATGTCCGCAAATTCCTGGAATGGGCAGAAAGTTTGGCAGTTAAGTATAGTGATCATTTGATCTCGGACTCAATTGGCATACAGAATTACCTAAAGGAAAAGTACGGTATGGAATCTACGTTCATTGCTTACGGTGCTACGTTGTTTGTGGATCCTCAGGAAAAAGTACTTGAAAATTATAACCTTTCACCGTATAAATATGATATGCTTATTGCCAGACTAGAGCCGGAAAACAGCATTGAGATCATTTTAGATGGCGTGGTTGAAGCTGCGCTTGACCGACCGTTTTTAGTGATCGGAAAACATGAAACTGATTATGGGAAATACCTGAAGGATAAATTTTCGGGTTATGGTCAGATTCGGTTTATTGGCGGTATCTACAATATCGATACGCTGAATAGTTTACGCTATTATTCCAATATATACTTTCACGGACATACTGTGGGTGGGACAAACCCATCTCTTTTGGAGGCGATGGCTTCAAACAGCTTAATTTGCGCGAATGACAATCCTTTCAATAAATACATTCTCGGAGCGGATGCCCTTTACTTCAGCGATAAAGACGGGGTAGCAGCGCACCTGAGTAAGGTAAGTTATGAGGAGGAGCAATACCGCGCTACCATTCAGGCAAACAGAGATAAGATCACAAATATATATGATTGGGAGTTGATCGTAGACCAATACGAAAAACACCTTCTGGAAGTTGAAGGTGTGTTGAACAGACCAAAATCTGCAGCTGCCCTATTAAAATTCCCTTTTCAACTTAAGAATCAATCCTAAGGAATTGTTGAGGAGTTGGCCTCGGTCAAGGGCGGTTGCAAAGCCTGCACTATAACCATTGTTCAACGTTTTTGTGCCTTCCAGGTAAAATGAATATTGCTTAACAGGCTCGAATATTTTTCTGTATTGCGGGGGTCTGATGGCGCCTGTCGAGCTTCCGTAGATGCTTGTCCCAAAAGTTCCGTAATTTTTCGAATAAGTGAGTTTTGTCATGAATGTCCAGCTGTTGAGACTGCCAATGAATCCTGCATGCAGGGCAACAACCCTATTGTTAATGAAGTATTCGGCATCTTTTATGGCTTGTCCGCTTCTGGCTTCTGATCTGGGTGTAATCAATGGATTTCCGATACCCTGTTGTTCATAGGACCATCCCTTTACATAGTAGAAATTGTTGTAATAATCTTCATCTCCGGATTTTGTAAATTTAGACCAGGGGTATCCTGCCTGATCTTTGGAATAAAAGAATTCAAACAATAGTTTTTTCCAGACAAAGCCGCTTTCCCTTTCTCCATAATTCTTATTCTCGAAGCTGATCCCATTGAGACCGTCATTTATATTGGCAAGTTTAGACAAGGCACCTACATCATAAAAACTCTGGCGATAGATCATCACCCTGAGCGCGTCAAAATCGTATGATGCACCAAGGTCGATCGATCCCAATTGGTTTCCAATCTTCGAGGTAGGAACACCTGTGTTGCCATATGCTTTTCCGATCACAACATGGTAAAAAGTTTCGCTGGGGGACAATTCAAAATTCGGTCCGTATGCGGCCTGTTCATTTCCCCAAAAGACCTGATGATTAAACCCACCATAAAGATTGAGCCGCCAATTTTCCATTCCTAAGCGAATGTAAAGTGATTTTTGATGGAAGTAAGTCTTAGGAATCGTATCATTAATTTTATAAGTAATTGTGGAAGTTGGTGAGATCTCATTCAGGATCTTTGTTCTGCCCAGCCAACCATGTACAAAGTTCCCTTTTGCAGAGAACAGTCCGCCTAGAATGGGTACCCTGTAATACTCGGGAATGGATAGCTCGACCTTTGGTACGCCCAGGGCGTTTCCTGAAACAGAGAAGTTTCCTGAACTCAACAGGGTGTCCCCGTTTAAGCCCATTACGTCTTTTGATCTTCCTGCTTTGAGTTGAAACATGGCAAGCTTTACCTTTGCAAAGGCGGCAATGACTTGTGCGTTGGAATTTTTGCCAACGTTGGCTCTCGCTTCAAATCCAAATCCCCAGTCGAACAGCTTTTCGTCTTCGGTTTGATAATCCTTATATGCCCTTCCAATAAAGCCGCCGGAAGCGCCAGATAGGGGCACTGCGCCAAATTGGTTAGCCCTCATCCAGAAAGGAACAACGTCTTTAGATGCACCTATTGCCTGAGCCTCCAATTCATATTTAATTGCAGGGTCTTGCGCATAAGTTTGATTGGAGCCCATCAAAAGGACTGCGATACTTAAGCACGCAAATTTTACTAGCTGAATGGGAGATAGTACCATGATTTCTATATTAAGTGTCTAAATAAAACGATTCCCAAATTTCTCGGTAAGTTGTTTTACTTCATCTTTAATTTCTTGTTCCTGATCTTTAGGGTAGATCAATAGTGCATTTCCATCATCCACCACAATGAAATTGTCCAGTCCTCGTATCACAGCGAGCTTATCGGAATTGATGTGGATGATGCTGTTTTGTGTGCCTTTTATGTTGATCTGTTGCGCGGAAACCACGTTGTTCATGGCATCTTTGTCGGCCACCTCGTATAGTGAATTCCAGGTGCCAAGATCAGACCAGCCAAAATTGGACGGAATGGTATAAATGTTATCCGCTTGTTCCATAATTGCATAATCTATTGATATGCTTGGAGAAGAAGCGTAATGGTTATCAATAAAGTTTTGCTCTCCAGGACGGTTATAGTGCTCTTTTCCACTTTCAAACAGATCGTGGATCTCTGGTGTATATTTCTTCAATGCGTTGAGGATCGCCTTTGCTTTCCAGATAAAAATTCCTGCATTCCAGAGAAAGTTTCCACTTGCCAGGTATTCTTTTGCTTTTTGTAAAGTGGGTTTTTCTCTAAATCGTTCCACCTTGTAGATGCCATCTTCCACTTCTTTGTCGTACTGGATATAACCATATCCGGTATCCGGCCGGATGGGGCTGATGCCAAGGGTCACTAAAGCATCATTTTTATTGGAGAAATCCAATGCAAACCGGAGCCGTTCGACAAAGACCTCTTCAAACAGTATAAAATGATCTGAGGGGGCTACGATTAGGTTCGCCTCCGGATCAAGTGCCGCTATTTTAAAGGAAGCATAGGCAATACAAGGCGCTGTATTGTTTCTACTGGGCTCACAGATCAATTGATTTTTATCGATTCCTTCCAGTTGTTCTAAAATGATGCTGCTGTATTGGCTATTGGTTACGATGAAAATGTTTTCCGGAGGACAAATTTTTAGAAATCGGTTATAGGTGATCTGCAAAAGTGATCTTCCCGTCCCTAAAATATCTAAGAACTGTTTTGGAAAATGATTGCGGCTCTTCGGCCAGAAACGGCTTCCAATACCGCCAGCCATGATTAAGACGTAATTATGATTATCCATGAATATTTGGGGTGTCAATGAGAACTTCGTTTTCTATAAGCAGTCTGCCGATGCTGTTGTAATAATATCCGAGATCGATCATTTTTTGCAGATCGTATAAATTACGTCCGTCAAAAATCACTTTACTGTTCAGACCTTTTTCCATGCGTTCAAAATCTGGATTTCTAAAAACCGACCATTCCGTTGCAATTAAGAGCGCATCCGCATTTTGCAATGCATCATACAGGTTATCGGCATAACTGATCTGATCTCCGAGTAGATTTTTTACGTTGCTCATCCCTTCGGGATCAAAAGCGGTGACCGTTGCGCCGTTTTTGATCAGGCGGTCGATAATGTATAAAGCTGGTGCTTCGCGGATATCATCTGTTTCTGGTTTAAAGGCTAATCCCCAAAGTGCAAAATGTTTTCCCAGTATATCGTTGTTATAATACTTCAACAGTTTATCTACGAGTACTGTTTTTTGTTTTTCATTTACAGACATGACTGCTTTCAGTATTTGAAAGTCGTACGCATGTTCTTCTGAAGATTTCGAAAGTGCCTGGACATCTTTAGGAAAACAGCTGCCACCATAACCTAGTCCTGGAAAAAGGAAGCGTTTGCCAATACGGTCATCGGATCCTATTCCACGGCGCACAGCATCGACATCAGAACCAACGAGTTCACAAAGGTTTGCAATCTCATTCATAAAGGTGATCTTGGTAGCAAGGAATGAGTTCGCGGCGTATTTGGTCAGTTCGGAGGAACGTTCATCCATAAAGAGGATGGGATTGCCCTGTCTGACATAAGGTGTGTAAAGTTCTGTCATCAACTTCATGGCGCGTTCGCTTTTTGTGCCAATTACGACGCGGTCTGGTTTCATAAAGTCTTCTACTGCAACTCCTTCACGGAGAAACTCAGGATTGGATACCACATCGATCTCAACTGTGGTATTTGCTTCGAAGACTGCCCGGACTTTATCTGCTGTACCGACTGGAACAGTTGACTTGTTGACGATCACTTTGTAATCTGTAACCAGCTTTGCAATGTCTCCTGCTGCGCTTAAAATGTAGGAAAGGTCGGCATTTCCATCTCCATCAGGAGGTGTCGGCAGGGCCATAAAAATGATTTGAGCTTCCCTTACCGCCAGTTGAAGGTCGGTTGTGAATGTCAGCCTTTCCTGTGATATATTTCTCAGGAATAAGGTGTCAAGGCCAGGTTCATAAATGGGGATGATCCCGTTTTGCATTTTTTCTACTTTTGCATGATCAATGTCCACGCAAATTACATTGTTTCCAGTCTCGGCGAGACACGTTCCAGTTACTAAACCGACATAGCCTGTTCCTATTACAGCAATTTTCATAAGTAGTTTCTTTTTTTTCATTGTAAAACTACCTATCACGGATTGATAATATTGGTATTTTCCGTAAAATACCTATTTGTGGGGACATTTTGGATTGTTAATCCAGCTATTTTTGACTATTGTTAAAATGTTGGTTGCGGTAAACCAGAAAGTTACAGGAGGTTTCCGGAATTTTTGGTTTTTTAATCACAATTTTTTAACGATGTCTTAACAATTCAATCTATTTATCTAATTCAGATGCAGACACGTTATTTATACTTGCTTAAATATATTTTACCTATTACAGATATTGTAATGGTTAATTTGGTCTACGCTTTAGCCTATTATACTACTGAGTCTCTGGGAAAAAGTGTTCCAACTGAGTTGTGGCAGCACTATTTGGTGGTCTGCAATTTAACCTGGATGTTCAACTCAGTGATCTTTGGTTTATATTCAGAATACGGGTCGAGAAGACTGGAGCGGATCTATAGAGGAACCTGGCGCAGTATCGCGCTTCATGGGGTCATATTTGCGTTGTATCTGCTTTACTTCAAAGATCTGGAGTTCTCAAAAACGTTTCTTGCTGTATTTTATATAATGTTGGTCAGCGCTTTTGTGTTGAACCGATTTCTCGGAACTACGATACAGTTTGTATTGATCCAACGATTTAACGTGACGAGGAAAGTGGCGTTAATTGGCGTAAATCCTACGGGACGGCGACTGGCCCATTATCTTGACCGACAGTACAATATAGATTTTTATGGGTATCTGGATGATGGCAGTAGAATTTATGCTGATGAGAATGGAAATTTGTCGACAAGATTTATCTCGAAACTGGTTACCGCAGCATTAAATGGCGTTAAAGACATCTACGTTTCCCTTGAACCGCATAGAATGTCGGAAGTTAGCCTTTTTCTGCAGGAAGCAGATAAACACTGCCTTCGGGTAAAGTTTATTCCTGATATGGCGAGCACCTTGGCCACCCCCTATATCATCAACTACGTAGGAGGGGAATTCCCTGTGATATCCTTAAGAAAGGAACCACTGGAAAGCGTGAGCAACCGGTTTAAAAAGCGAGCTTTTGATCTTATTTTCAGTACTGCAGTTATTCTTTTTATATTGAGCTGGTTATATCCGATAATCGCGCTGCTGATTAAGTTACAAAGTAAAGGACCTGTTTTGTTTAAGCAACTTAGAAGCGGGCAGAATGATGAGCCTTTCTGGTGCTATAAATTCAGAAGTATGAAAGTCAACAACGACAGTGATAAGAAACAAGCCACGAAAGACGATGATCGGATTACACCTATTGGGCGGTTCCTGCGTAAATCAAGTTTGGATGAACTGCCTCAGTTCTTCAACGTGTTTTTGGGGAATATGAGTGTTGTTGGGCCAAGGCCACATATGTTAAAGCATACAGAGGAATATCGGGCGATCATCAACCAGTTTATGGTTCGCCATTTCCTGAAACCGGGTATAACGGGCTGGGCGCAGGTTAACGGCTTCAGAGGCGAGACCAAGGAAGATGGCGCCATGCAGAAGCGGGTTCAGTACGACATCTGGTACCTGGAAAACTGGACTGCGATGTTGGAAGTTAAAATTGTTTTTATGACGATCATTAACATGATCAAAGGAGAAGAAAAAGCCTATTAACAGCTAGAAAACATATTGATAATGAAAAGAATATTAATTACCGGAGGGGCAGGTTTTATTGGCTCACATGTGGTCAGGTTATTTGTTAAAAAATATGCTGACTATCAAATTATCAATCTTGATAAATTGACGTATGCAGGAAACTTGTTGAACCTTACTGATATTGAGCTGTATCCGAATTACAAGTTCATTAAAGGAGATATCACCGATGCAGATTTTATTAGTGAAATCTTTCAATTGGAAAAGCCCGATGCGGTGATTCACCTGGCTGCGGAGTCTCATGTTGATCGCTCGATCAGTAATCCGATGGAGTTTGTGATGACCAATGTAATTGGAACGGTGAACCTGTTAAACGCGGCAAAAACGTTGTGGAAAGGGAATTACGGACAAAACAGATTTTACCATGTGAGTACGGATGAAGTTTACGGTGCCCTTGGGGATGAAGGAATGTTTACTGAAAATACTTCTTACGATCCGCACAGTCCTTATTCAGCATCGAAAGCAAGTTCTGATCATTTTGTTCGTGCGTACCATGATACCTATGGTTTGGATGTGGTCATTTCCAATTGTTCCAATAACTATGGGTCGCATCATTTTCCAGAGAAGCTGATTCCACTAGCCATCAACAACATCAAAAATAATAAGCCAGTACCAGTTTATGGGAAAGGCGAGAACATTCGTGACTGGCTGTGGGTTGAAGATCATGCCCGGGCAATTGATGCAATTTTTCATGGCGCAGCGTCAGGAGATACTTATAATATTGGCGGACATAACGAATGGAAAAACATTGATCTGATTCAGTTGTTGTGTAAAATCATGGACCGGAAATTAGGAAGGGAATCAGGTGAATCGGCTCAACTCATTACTTATGTAACTGATAGGGCAGGGCATGACCTAAGGTATGCAATAGACTCTAAAAAACTTCAGGAAAACCTCGGCTGGGTGCCTTCCCTGCAATTTGAAGAAGGGCTAGAGAAGACGGTGGATTGGTATTTAGACAACGAAAATTGGTTGCAGGATGTGACCTCGGGAAATTATCAGACTTATTACAAGCAACAATACGAATATAATGAGCAGTAGGATCCTTGTTTTCGGTGGACATGGACAATTGGGACAATCCATCAACAGAATTTGCAAGGAGAAAGGAATTGCTTCCGTTTTGTTCCTTGATGAAATTGAAGGGAACATCTTGGATCCGGAGATTTTAGCGCGGGTATTTCAGACAGAAACTCCAGAATTTGTGATCAACTGTGCAGCATACACGGCAGTGGATAAAGCAGAGGATGACTTCGTCCTTTGTGAAAGAATTAATAAGGAAGGTGCGGCAAATTTGGCGCGTTGCTGTAACCAGTATAAAGCTACGCTCCTTCACATTTCTACAGACTTCGTTTTCGAAGGCGACTTGCCGAAACACTTAAATGAAGACGATCTGGCTGCACCGATCAATGTGTATGGGAAGACCAAGCTTGATGGTGAAAACGAAATCTCGGAAATTTTAGTGGAACATTACATTATCCGAACGAGTTGGTTGTATTCTGAATATGCCAATAACTTTGTGAAAACCATGCTTAAGCTAGGCGCGGAGCGGGATGAACTTAGTGTTATTGTAGACCAGGTTGGGACTCCAACCTACGCGGTAGACCTGGCTGCTGCGCTTTTGCATATCATAGATTCGGATCTTGGAGCCTACGGAACCTACCATTACAGCAATGAAGGTGTGGCATCCTGGTATGATTTTGCGAAGGCGATTTTCGACCTCAGCAATACGGAGGTGAGGCTTTATCCGATCCCCGGTTCGTCTTATCCAACGAAAGCCAGAAGACCAGCTTTCTCTGTGATGGATAAAACAAAAATTAAACAGGTATATAAGCTGGAGATTCCATATTGGAAAGACAGTTTGATTGAATGTATTCATGCGATAAAATCAGATAACAAATGAAAGGAATTATATTAGCAGGCGGTAGCGGTACCCGTTTACACCCACTGACTCTTGTGATGAGTAAACAAATGATGCCGGTATATGATAAGCCGATGATCTATTACCCGTTAACTACATTAATGCTTGCAGGCATTAATGAGATACTGATCATTTCGACACCCCATGACTTGCCTAACTTTAAGAATCTACTTGGAGACGGCAGTCAGCTAGGCTGTAAGTTCTCCTATGCGGAACAAGCGAAACCAAATGGACTTGCACAGGCGTTTGTAATTGGGGCGGATTTTATCGGTACAGACAAGGTTGCTCTGGTACTGGGTGATAACATCTTTCATGGTGATGGAATGGCCAAGTTGCTTCAGGGAAGTTCTGATCCTGATGGAGGAATTGTGTTTGCTTACCAGGTTGCTGATCCGGAACGTTACGGAGTGGTAGAGTTCGATGAAAACAAAAAAGCCATCTCAATTGAGGAGAAACCAGTGATACCTAAGTCTGATTATGCAGTACCGGGTTTGTATTTTTATGACAACAGTGTAGTGGAGATTGCCAGAAATATTCAGCCTTCTCCAAGAGGAGAATATGAGATCACAGATGTGAACAAGGTATACCTGGAGCAAGGCAAATTGAAAGTTGGCGTTTTGAGCAGAGGTACTGCATGGCTAGATACCGGAACGTTCGCCTCACTAATGCAGGCTGGCCAGTTTGTTCAGGTGATAGAGGAACGCCAGGGTTTGAAGATAGGGTGCATTGAGGAGGTTGCTTACCGGATGAACTTTATAGACGCAGAGCAGCTGTCTGCCATTGCCACGCCGTTGGTAAAAAGTGGATATGGGGCCTATCTTTTGAAAATGGTCAAACATGCTGAGGCCTTAGTTGTGAGTTGATCATCAGGTTTTAATTCGTCAGTCTCTGATTGGTGTCGATCTAGGGTTTTGTGTATTAAATGTGTGGACTAAATACCAACTTTGTAGAAAAAAGTTACAGTTTCCATTATGTTTACTTTCATATTCAGAATGAGTTTGGCAATTTTTTTCTAACATTTGTTAACTATTGGTATTTGTAACGCATCAAATCGGGCTTGAATAGCCAAAATTCACGCATAAAAGATCTCTTACCTTAAAATCCCCATTTATAGGGATGGGCAGTCAGTTTTATTGGATTAGTTTTTGTTGGAATTTAGTCTTTAATATTCGAACTAATTGGCTTAATTGAAAGAAATTCAGCTAGTTTGGGTACTTAAAGATGATTATTTATGTATATTTCAATTAAATGCCGATGCTAATCTATCAATTGTTCAATATCAGCTTGTTTTTGCTTCTGTCATGGGGGCTTGTAATGAGTTTGATCCCTTTTTTATATTATTATTATATTAATTTATCAAAAAGAATCCTTCATATGAGCTCCTTTGGTCATAGAAGGATTTTTTGTTTTATGCAAACTTCAGTCTATCACAAAATGTTATAGTGAGCGCCAAATATAAATCTAATCAATTTATAGTTTTTTACCTAACCCCTATTTCACCTATGAAAAATTTACTATTTAACTCTCTTCACCCAATTATTCCGCGAATAGCCTGCGGAATAAACCATCACTTTGACAGTCTCCGCTTTAATACCAATTTGTTAATGAATACTGTAGTAGGTAAGCCTTCGGAAAAATAGTATTTCATTCTTTTAAGCTAACTCAATACATTATCTAAAGATTCAATACAAAATATTGCGTGTTCATCAGCGTATCAGATGAATCATTTTTTAATTTTAATCTGTTTAATTAACCTTATGGAATTAAATAATCCTGTCATTACTGCGCCCTGGAATAGGCGCAGCGACTTCAATCCACGTTCAGATATGGCTTTACCAAAAGTGATATTAGAACAGTTCTTACCGTCGTTTCTAAGTCCTGGCCAGTTTTATTATTATTTATTTGACTTTTATCATCAGCAAATCAAATATATTGATCCGAGTATTGTCAACATTTTAGGTCTTGATCCTGAATCTGCTACTGTAGATAGTATCAAAAGCTGCATTCACCCTGAAGATATCGACTATGTAGCCCAGACTGAAGCTGCAAGTTTGAAATTCATGTTAAATCAGGTTGGCAAGAAGAATCTTAAAAATTATTACAAGACCACCTATTGCTTTAGGTTTAAGGTTGTAGGTGGTAATTATGAATTATTTCATAACGAGTCTGTTTTTCTCTCCGATGAAGAAACCGGTCGTATTTCACAAGTACTTCATATCCATACCAACATCAACCATCTTACTGGAGTTAGCGATTACACCTCTTCGCTTATTGCGTTGAAGGACACGGAAACGGCCTGGTCGGTTAGCGCAAGTAAAGAATCCGAAGGAAGTTCATTGGATCTACACTTCAGTAAGCGGGAGATGGAAATCATTAAACTAATTGCCCTCGGGTTCAAGAGTGAAGAAATTGCCGCTTCATTGTTCATTTCTTTGCATACCGTACAATCACATCGCAAGAATATCATTCGGAAATCTGGCGTCAAAACCAGCTCAGAACTTGTTAGTTTGTGTGTGAAAGAAGGATTGATTTAATCGTTCGATTCTGAATACAACTGAAAGGGCCTGGTCGTGATTGACGACCAGGCCCTTTCTTTTTTTTCGTTAATCGCGACTTCGAAGCTTTTTAGCTTAGGCATCTTGTTTCCTTATCCCATATAGTTTCGGGAAAGTGGTTTTGATCAGGAAAAAGAAGTGAAATGTTATTTAAACGGTCTCCAAAAAGGGAGGAAGGATATTCCAAATTGAGCGAAGGGAACTGTGCCAAATTTGTTCTTGACAATATAATCATCAGATTTCACGCTTTCACCAAAGACTTTCGAAGTAGCAGTAGATAAGGCACCTGCAGATAGGCTAAATACCATTTTTTTTGCAAACCTGTATTCATATAGTAATCCTGTTTTTATCTCTAATGTAGAGAACGTTAGCTTTTTCGGTAGCGCTAAGCTTTCATATTCAAAAAAGGAATTGCTACCCCCCAATTCCGATTGAACCGTAAGTGAGCTTCTCGCGGAAGTCGCTTTCCTCAATGCAATTCGGGCCGGGAGATCTATCATGAAGTTCATTTTCGACTCTGGGAAGCGGCGCGAATAACTGAGCAATAAAAATGCAGGTATCGGAGATGATGGATCAATGCTCACAACCATTCCACCCATTAGGGTTGTGTTTGCATTCTGGATCAGCGGAGTCATTATGATGCCCTGTACGGTGATTCGGCTTCTGGTAAAAGAGGGATTGAAGATTCCGGAAACTGTGGCGCTGTAAGTAAATGGCCTGTTGAAAATGGAGTCCCTACGAGCAAGCGTTAAGCCAAGTGATACCATAGGGGTATATTGTGTCAGGTCGTCAACAGACTTTGATGGATTGTGGCTGCCGACTTCAGACAGTGATGAAAATTGATGTATTGCGCCCACATTGGCAATTACACTTCCAAGTTTACTTTCTACTAAAGGAAGGTTAAACTGGATCGTGGTCCTTGCAGACTGAAATTTCCCATCATATAATGGTCCCGTCTGATCCTGGGCGCTAATATTCCCTTTTAACCCATGTTGATGTACAATGTTCAGCTGCCTTAACCTTGGGTATAACAAGGCAGCTTGATCTAGTCTTTCTTCTTTGATGGAATCAAGCTGTTTTTCTTTTAAAGTGGGCTTGATGTCCTGAGCCACAGCGGAAAACGAGGCTGTTATCAGAAACAACGCCAGTGGGAATTTATTCATGAAATTTAAATAATTGGTACGTACAAATTTGTCGGTTTGCAGGCTAGTTTAGATGTATTTTCACACTGAAACGGACAAATTTGCCGCTGAACAACCCCTTTATTTCTCGCCGGAGAGCCAATTGAGAAAATCTGGGGTACGTTCTTTACTGACAGTGATGGTATCGTTGTGGGGAATGCTGATGTTTACTTTCAATTTCCTGGAAAAGTAGCTGGCTACATCTGTTATAATCTTATGATTGAGTATATATTGCCGGTTTACACGGAAAAAAGAAGGGGGGAGCAAATTTTCCAGTTCGTCTAAAGATTTGCTTACGGTGTAGGTGTGACCGGAAAGTGTCACCAATTTATAGATATCAAATTCGAGATAGATGAATGCCTTCAAAGCAAATGGC
>JAPSHM010000160.1 GCA_031179845.1 Pedobacter sp. | reverse complement strand
ATCCGCTGATCACGGAATACTTCCGTATGGAAGAGGAAGATACTTATTCGAGCATCCTTCCAACAGCCACCCAATATGCCAGAAACGCAATCTTCTCGGGCCTGATGCCGCTGGAAATGGAAAAACGTTTCCCTTCAATGTGGCAGAATGACGATGATGACGGTGGTAAAAACCTGCATGAAGCGGCCTTTCTGGAAGATCAGATCAAGAGAAGTCTCCGTAAGGATTGCAAATTCAGCTACAACAAGATCCTGGCCTATGATGATGGAAAAGCATTAACGGAACAGGTGAACAACCTGATGCAAAACGAATTTAATGCTATCGTTTACAACTTTGTCGACATGCTTTCGCATGCGCGTACCGATATGCAGATGATCCGCGAGCTTGCAAATGATGATGCAGCTTACCGCTCGTTAACGATGTCCTGGTTTGAGCACTCGCCATTATTGGATCTGTTGAAAAAGATCTCACAGAAGCCAGTGAAGCTGGTGATCACAACCGATCACGGCACCATCCGGGTAAAACATCCAAGTAAGGTAATTGGTGATCGCAATACGAACACGAACCTGCGTTATAAGCAGGGACGGAATTTGAACTATAACGCTAAAGAGGTGTTTCTGATCAAAAATCCGCATGAAGCGCAGCTACCAAAGATCAATATCAGCTCAAATTATATTTTTGCGAAAGAAGACCGCTACTTCGTTTACCAGAACAATTACAATCAGTTTGTGAATTATTACAACGAGACCTTTCAGCATGGAGGTATCTCGCTTGAAGAAATGGTTATTCCGGTAGCGACATACAGTTCACGATAAATGAATATTCAGATAAATAGTCAGGAAGATCTTAAATCTGCTGCCAGGCAATTACTCGAGTTTGCAGCAGCGGAGAAGATCTTTCTGTTTGAAGGCGATATGGGCGCCGGGAAAACCACTTTCATTAAAGTGATTTGTGAAGCCCTGGGTGTTGATGATCTGGTCTCCAGTCCAACATTCTCCATTGTTAATGAATATCTGGCCAAGGATGGCAAGATCTATCATTTTGATTTCTACAGGATCAAGGATTTACAGGAAGCCTACGACATCGGTTATGAAGAGTATTTTTATTCCCGCAATATCTGCTTTATTGAATGGCCTGAAAAAATAACGTCCCTGCTGCCTGAGCACTATTTAAAAATAGAAATTCTGGTACAGAATGAAAATGACCGGACAGTGTCAATTTCAAAAATTTAAATTCCAAAAACTCTTTATTTCAGCTATTTTGCTTAATTTCAATCCAAATCAACAAATAAAAATGGCTACAGGATTACGTGAAGGTATGGCCTCCATTGCTCAAAAAGGCTTGATACAACCCAAGGAAGCAATGTCAGAAATAAACCAAAAGACAAACAGCTTGTACATTGGTATCCCAAAGGAGATTTCTTTCCAGGAAAACAGGATTGCTTTGACGCCACTATCGGTGGCCCTGCTGGTTAACAATGGGCATAGGGTAATTATTGAGACCGGTGCCGGTGTTGGTGCGAATTTCTCCGATAACGATTACAGCGAGCAGGGCGCAACGATCTCATTCAATAAGAAAGAGGTATTTGAAGCGGACATTATTGTTAAAATTGCTCCTCCAACCCTTGAGGAAATTGCCATTATGCACAAAGGGCAGACCTTGATCTCTGCCTTGCAAATGGGAAGCCTGAAAGAATCCTACCTCAACGCATTACTCAACAAAAAGATCAATGCCCTTTGTTTTGAGTATCTCCGCGATGAAGGGAACATTTTAAGTGTGGTCCGTTCAATGAGTGAGATCGTCGGCTCTACTTCCATCCTGATTGCAGCCGAATACCTCAGTAATGTCACGGGCGGCAAAGGATTGATGTTAGGCGGTTTCACCGGTGTTCCACCTACCGAGATCGTCATCCTTGGCGCAGGCACTGTAGGTGAATACGCCGCGCGTA
Organism: Pedobacter sp.; assembly: GCA_031179845.1. Lineage (GTDB taxonomy): Bacteria > Bacteroidota > Bacteroidia > Sphingobacteriales > Sphingobacteriaceae > Pedobacter. The sequence continues at coordinate 6,741 of JAPSHM010000160.1, read as the reverse complement.
CAGCGATATCTTTGGGTGCGGAGGTAAAAGTGTTCGACAGCTCCCTTTACCGCCTCAGACGCCTTCAAAACAATCTTGCTACCCGGGTGTTCACTTCGGTGATGCAACCCATTGTCTTGAATAAGGCGATTACGACCTGCGATGTGGTCATTGGCGCCATCCGTGCTTTACATGGCAGAAGCCCTTGTGTGGTCATGGAAGAAACGGTAGCTAACATGAAACCCAATTCTGTTGTCATAGATGTCAGCATTGACCAGGGCGGCTGTTTTGAAACATCAGAAGTTACAAACCATAAAGATCCCGTTTTTAGAAAACACGATGTCATCCATTATTGTGTGCCAAATATCGCATCAAGAGTTCCCAGAACTGCTTCTTATGCGTTAACCAACATCTTTACCCCAATCCTGATGGACATTGGCGAAATGGGCGGCCTAATGAATGTAGTATGGAGTAAGCCAGGAATCAGAGAGGCCCTTTACATCTACCAGGGTCACTTAACCAGTAAAGACCTTGCCGCAATGTTCAATCTGCCTTTCAAAGATATAGAACTGCTTGTCGCTGCAAATCAATAGATTCTGTACATTACTTTTATCGATAAACCCCATCAAACTGCTACTAATTTGTTAAATTAGTTTAAAGAAATGGTTGACGGGTATGTATGAGCTTAGGAAGCAAGGGGTTTACGCGCTGTTACTGGTAGTTCTGAATTGTACTGCCGTTAACGTTTATGCGCAAAAATTTCAGTTCAAAGGAAATCGGGATAGAGATGCCATTTCCTTTACGCTTGTCAAGAACCTCATTATCATTCCGCTTTACCTCAATGATCAGGGGCCTTTTAACTTTATTTTAGATACAGGTGTAAGCCCTTTGATCATCACCGACCCAACTTTAATAGATAGCATCGGACTTACTGTGTCACGCACGATAAAAATTGCAGGGCTTGGAAGAGGCGCTGAAATGGATGCTTTCATTTCCAACGATGTATCGGCAAATATTGGCAAGGCTTACATTAAAAACATTCCCACGGCGATTTTAAAGTCGGATATTTTTGGCTTGTCGAATTACCTTGGCACAAAGATCTACGGTCTGCTGGGTTATCATTTCTTCGACAGTTTTATTGTGGACATCAGGTACACAGGCAAAAGGCTGTCATTCAGGCACCCACTATCCAAGGGAAAGATCCGGGGAGAACGGGTGCCGATCGATATCATTGGCGCCAAACCTTACGTAGATCTCATCATCGAATCCCCCGATTACGGTAAAATTGACATCAAAGCGTTGGTCGACAATGGTGCCAGTCATGCCATATCTCTGGAGCGCTTAAACGAACAGCCTTTTCCTGTCCCCAGCACTTCCATCGCTGCAAACCTTGGTGTGGGCATGAGCGGACCAATAGATGGAAGCATAGGGCGCCTTAGTGCACTAAAGATCGGTAGTTTCACGCTTAGGAACCTCCTGGCTTCTTATCCCAGATATGACGACGTTGCCGCTAAGGTACTCCTTAAACTCCGTAACGGCAATCTGGGGGCCGATGTGCTGAGCCGGTTTAATGTGGTGTTCAATTACCAGGAAAATTCGATGTATTTAAGAAAGAACAGCCATTTCAACCGCCCTTTTGAACATGATATGTCGGGCATGGAGCTCTATATGCAGGAGGACAGAACTAAGCGTTATTTTGTTAGCCGGATTGAGCCCGGTTCACCGGCAGATCTGGCAGGTATAGCGGTTGATGATGAACTCATTACGATCAATTTTACGTCGGCCGCAAGCTTTAAGCTAAACGAGATCAATAACCTCTTCAAATCTGCTAACGGTAAAACCATCATTTTGTCCCTCTATAGAAATGAAGAATTAATAGTTAAGGTTTTCAAACTTAAACAAAGAATATAAAGATTGTTATAACTTTGCATATAAAGAAAGCTTCAAATTTTACATGACGAAATCCCCTATCCTGTATGCGCAGATGGTCTTAGGGCTCTTCATCTGCAGTTGCAACAGTACTACTAAAGAAAGTCCACAGGTCACCGGCCGGAAATCCTTCGATGCAGTTATTGGTATCAAATACTATGAAGTGAAACGTCGTTTCAGCACTGGCCTATCCTTCAATGAGCTTGGATTCCAGCAGGAGCCAACCTGGATCATCCAATTTAAAGGACAGGATACCATTTCGGCCTATAGTCCGCAAAAGAAACGGATGCAGAGTTTCTACCTGCACTATGATCATGGTAATGTATACAACTTTGCAAAAGAATGGTTCAAGATAAAGAAGATCAGCAAAGACAGCCTGGTATTTCAAAGGTTACATTTAACAGGTCGGGAGATCTCGAAAGACATTCGCTCGGATGTGAACATAACCTATTACGCGGAAGATTACATCAATAACGTACTGAAAACCAGCGCGTCTGAATTGCAAAAGCCAACCAGAGCAGACACAGCCTATATTCGCCAACTGGCAGATAGATCGAACAGAAATCCGGGTAACCTCGACAGTGCCTTTGCGGGACGTGAACCTGTAGTATTTGAACCCCTGAGCAACATGATCCGTGTAAAAAGAGTGAGCACCGTTGATAAGCTGCTTGGCAGAACTGAATCCTATGATTACCTGTTCCCTAAATACCGGATTGATATCGATCGGGCTTACGAAGATTTTGGTTATGAATTTTCAGCTGTAGTCGATGTGAATGGCAAAATTCACCTGGGTAAATTCCATTCCGGTCTTCCTGAGAATTATGAGCCGAGAAAGAAAACTTTGGAAGCGATTATCAACGTTTATCTGCAAAATCTATTGAAAGTTGTTCCCGGTAAAACCCTTGGGATTCCCCATTCAAGCGAGATAAACGTGGCAGTAACCGGTACCAAAAAATAAACTTACCGTCCTGAATATTTTATATTTATGGAAAGATGAAGCATTTGTTTTTTATAAAAAATATTATGTATCTTGCACACTTAATTTTTAATAAATAATACAATGCAAGAAGGAACAGTAAAATTTTTCAATGTAACTAAAGGTTTCGGATTTATTATCCCTGCAAACGGAGATAGCGAAATCTTTGTACATTCAACAGGCCTTATCGACGAAATTCGTGAAAACGACAAAGTTGAATATGACGTTGAAAGCGGCAAAAAAGGGTTGAATGCGATTAATGTTAAAGTAATCTAGATTATTAAAAACATAAATTGTACAGCATCGCGGATAACCCGCGATGCTTTTTTGTTTTAAGGGGTCTTTGTCATCGTTTATTAATCAGCGCAAACAGCAATTCAGGCTCGTTGGTCGTGATAAAGTCCACCTTATTTTCCAACAGCCACTTCATGTCAGCAGGATCGTTTACAGTCCAGGCATTGATCGTCAAACCAAGTGCTTTGGCCTTTGCAAACCACTCTCCTTTTTTGTATACGGAATAGTGATAATCTGCTCCATCAAACCCGTCCGCTTTAAGTTGCTCCAGGGAAACATCTCCGGCAAGGTAAGCCAGTTTAGCTTCGGGCTCAATGGCCTTTACTTTTTTCAATATTGGATAACTGAAACTGATGTAATCCACCCATGGCTCTGCTTTTAATTTCTTAACCATTTCGACCACCTTAGCTGCTAAAATCAGGTCTTGACCTTTGCCTGCTTTAGAAGGTTTTATTTCCAGCACCAAACGGGTGTTCTTTTGCTTCATACCTGCTTTCAGATAACTTTCAACGGTAGGAATATATTCTCCGTTAGAAAGCTGTTTTGCCTTAAGCTCCGCGTACGTTGACTTTTCTATGGGAAGCCCCAGAAAATCTGCATCATGGTTTACCACAAGGATACTGTCGGCAGTCATGTGTACATCAAATTCAGCACCATGGCAGCCTATCCTAACTGCTTCGTTCAGCGCTGCTATGGAATTTTCCGGAAGTCCCTTGGCTTTCCAGGCACCCCGGTGTGCAATCACCACGTTTTTATTCCATGTTTTGAAACTTTTAAATTTCTGCTGTGCGTAACTGCTGCTGAGGGTCATTACCATCAGGATAAGGATTAAAGGTGAATACTTCATTTCTCAGTATGTTTTTTCGACTAAAATATCACTAAATCATAATATAAATGTTTTCTTAGTGTTAATATCTTTATTTTTATCACAGAACTGCCCTAACGTTAATCTTTAAGCGATTTTGATAAGCAAAAATGAACCGAAATTATGAACTTCTAATTGCTAAAATTAATGAGTTTACGCAAAAGTTCTACCTCAATAAACTATTGCGGGGGAGTATTTACGTGTCAGCGTTGCTGCTTGCTTTATATCTGATCCTGTTTGTAGTGATCTATTATACACATCCCGGAGCTACAACTAAAACGATCTTGTTTTTTGGGTACCTGGCGGTTGCGTTTTTCTTGATTTGTATCTGGGTTTTGAAGCCGGGCCTGGCTTACTTCAGAATGGGAAAAAATTTAAGTATTGAACAATCTTCAGCGATGATTGGTGCTCATTTTTTCCAGGTGAGGGACAAATTGTTGAATACGCTGCAATTGAAGGCAATGGCTGATGCTTCTCCGGAAAACAGTGCGCTGATCCTGGCTGGAATTGATCAGAAAATCAATGAGCTGACCCCTATTCCCTTCTCAAAAGCTATAAAGCTTGCAGAAAACACGAGATACATCAAATATTTTCTGGCCCCGGCTGCGGTGATCCTGCTCATCGCCCTGATTGCCCCGGCCATCCTAAAAGAAGGAACAAGCAGCTTTGTGCAATATGACAAGCAGATACTGCCGGAGGCACCCTTCAATTTTCGGGTGCTGAACAACAACCTGCTGGTAGCGCAAGGAGATGATCTGCCATTAGAACTGAAGCTGAACGGAAATGAAATTCCGCAGGAGGTCTATGTATCGGATGGGACAAACACCTATAAATTGGAAAAGGAAAGCTTTACCCGGTTCAATTATACTTTCAAAAATCTCCAGGCTTCCAAGCAACTAGTCTTTTCTGCCGGTGGCTTTAACTCTGCCCCTTTTATAATTGAAGTGAAGCCCCGCCCCTTGGTGATCAAGGTAACCACGACATTCGTGTATCCGGCCTACCTCAATCGAAAAATGGAACGAATGGACAATGCGGGCGACTTGCACCTGCCCGAGGGAACCCAGGTAACCTGGGCACTGGAAACGAAGAACAGTAGCCGCCTAACCTTTACACTGAATAATAAACAGGTCGCTTTGATCCCATCAGACAACATTTTCACGTATACCAGCAGCGTTCACCAAAGTTCCAGTTACAGCATCATTCCAAAGAATGACTTTATCAGCAGTAAGGACTCGCTTCGCCATCAAATCAACGTGATCAAAGACGGGTTTCCGGAAATATCCGTTAAGGAAACACCGGATTCTTTGAGCAGTAAGGCGATCTATTTTTCTGGAAAAATCATAGATGATCATGGATTCAGTGCCTTAAAATTTGTTTACCTCATCAGGGAAGCCGGTAAAGTAAAAATGTCGGTTGCCAGATCTATCCCGGTAAAGAGGAACCAACGCGAAAACGCCTTCTTCTATTTTTGGGACCTGAAGACGCCGCTGATCAAGCCGGAACAAACACTGGAGTACTACTTTGAGGTTGCGGACAATGATGGCGTAAACGGCCCTAAAAAGACTAAATCAGAGTTAAGATTTTATGCTGTCCCATCTGTGAGTGCTGTAACAGCTAAAATAAACGAAAGCAGTGTCGTCCTGAAGCAAAAAATGGAGAAAGCCATACGGCTTGCCAGTCGGGTCGAAAAAGACAGCAAGAAACTTGCTGAGACACTACTGGACAAAAAACAGATTTCCTTTGATGATAAGAAACAAATCGAACAACTGCTGGAAAAACAAAAACAACTGGAAGCAGCCGTAGCGGAAATTAACGAGCTGAATAAAAAGAATACGATCGATAAAGCTGAAAACGATGTTCTGAAGGATGAGCTGGCGGAAAAACAAAAACAGATTGACAACTTGTTTAACAAGGTACTGGATGAAAAGACCAAGTCGTTGCTGCAAAAGCTACAAAATCTGATGGACCAGAACAATAAAGAGCAGACCAGACAGGAATTGTCGAAGATGCAAATGGACAATAAATCGCTCAAAAATGAACTGGACCGGATTCTTGAATTGTATAAACAACTGGAATTTGAACAGGGTCTGCAACATAACGTCGATCGTTTGAAAGAACTGGCAAAGGCGCAAAAAGAACTGGCAAAACAAAGTACAGCGAAGGAGGAGTCACTTCAAACGCTTCAGAAGAAACAAAAAGAGTTGTCGCAATCCTTCAATGACGTCCAAAAGGAATTAAAAAAAATGGACGAGAAAAATCAGGAGCTAGAACGTCCCAACACTTTTAAAGCGCCTGATAAAGCCATGGAAGACATCGCCAGGGAGCAAAAACACAGTCAGGAACTCCTGGATAGGAACGACAAGAAAAAAGCTGCTGAACGCCAGCATAAGGCTGCTGACCAAATGGAACAGCAGGCAGATAAACTTGAAGAAATGCAAAAGTCATCCTCGGAGATGGAAAGTAACCTCAATGTGCAGGAACTGCGCCAGTTATTGGAAAACCTTTTAAAGACTTCGTTCAATCAGGAAAAAGTGATGCTTGACCTGAGACGCATCAACAGCAATGATCCGCAGTATATCGGTAATGTCCAGAAGCAACGGGAAATCAAGGACAATATGAAAACCATTTCCGATAGCTTGTTTTCTTTGAGTAAGCGGGTACCTCAGATCGAGACTGCAGTAAATGAGGAAATGCAAAA
>JAPSHM010000391.1 GCA_031179845.1 Pedobacter sp. | reverse complement strand
ATTCAAATACAGGTTCCTGAACGCGAATAGATATAGCAGCAATAATCGACGATCTGACATCAGCAGCGTCGTATTCTTTCTTATAAAATTCTCTAATGGTTTTTACCACGGCTTCTCTAAAAGCTGCCTGATGGGTCCCGCCCTGTGTAGTATGCTGACCGTTAACAAAGGAGTGATAGTCTTCCCCATATTGCTGCCCATGCGTCATTGCAATCTCTATATCGTTACCAACAAGGTGAATAATCGGATAACGTACGCTTTCAACATCTGCATGTTTATGTAACAGGTCGTACAAGCCCCGTTCGGAGAAATATTTTTGCCCATTGAAATTGATCGTTAATCCAGCATTCAGGAACACATAGTTCCAGATCATACTTTCAACGAAATCAGGTATATAGTGATAATTTCTAAAGATCGTTTCGTCAGGATAAAAGGTAATTGAAGTACCATTCCGCTGAGTAGTGTCAATGATATCATTTTCAAGGACGATCTCACCTTTGGAAAATTCAACTTTTTTAGTCTTTCCGTCACGGTATGATTGTACCACAAAGTTGGTCGACAAAGCATTCACAGCCTTTGTTCCGACTCCATTTAAACCTACAGATTTTTGGAAAGCTTTACTATCGTATTTACCGCCTGTATTGATCTTAGACACGCAGTCGATGACTTTACCCAACGGGATACCGCGTCCATAATCCCTAACATTGACTTTTTGATCGGACACGGTGATTTCAATTGTGCGACCAGATCCCATGACGAACTCATCTATTGAGTTATCTACGATCTCTTTTAGCAACACATAAATTCCATCATCCTGCGCAGAGCCATCACCCAGTTTACCAATATACATACCCGGACGTAACCTAATGTGTTCTTTCCAGTCGAGTGAGCGTATACTATCTTCGTTATAATTCGGTTCTGCCATGATGTAAATGAGTAGAGTACGTTACAAATTTAGCTGAATATGACTGGTAAACAACCATAAAGTTTCAACAAATAAACAATCACCAGGTATAGTTGTCCGATAAGCAAAAACCGAAGTTTATGTGTACCTTTGCAGCAAAACAATATATTTTGTTCCAATATATTTTACATTAAAATACAAACACATTGTTATTCAACGAATTAAATCTGATTGAGCCTATTTTAAATGCGCTGCAAACAGAAGGTTATACACAGCCTACCCCAATACAAGAACAATCCATTCCATCTATATTACAAGGCAAAGACCTATTGGGTTGTGCGCAAACAGGAACAGGAAAAACTGCTGCTTTTGCCATTCCAATGCTTCAATTGCTTAGTAAACCGCACGCAAATACTAAGGTTCATAAATCGATTAAGGCACTCATTTTGACGCCAACGCGAGAACTGGCTATACAAATCGAAGAAAGTTTCAAAGCATATGGGAGAAATCTTCCGTTAAAGCATTTGGTGATCTTTGGAGGTGTTGGACAAAAAGCACAAACAGATGCCCTGCACAGGGGGATCGACATCCTTGTAGCGACGCCAGGTCGCTTACTAGACTTGATGAACCAAGGCTTTATCAACCTGCGTGATATCGAGATCTTTGTATTAGATGAGGCCGACAGAATGCTGGATATGGGATTTATCCATGATGTAAAGAAAGTAATTGCAAAATTACCAACTGAAAGACAAACGTTGTTTTTTTCGGCGACTATGCCGAAAGAGATTCAAACTTTGGCAAATACGATCCTTACTAACCCCGTAAAAGTAGAAGTAACTCCGGTATCCTCTACTGCGGAAAAGATCCAACAACAGATTTTCTTTGTCGAGAAGAATGATAAAAAAGGGTTGTTGCTGCATATCCTGAAGGATAAAAGCATAGAAACTGCATTGGTTTTTGCACGCACGAAACACGGATCAGACCGAATTGTTAAGGATTTGATCAAAGTTGGTATTAAGGCAGAAGCAATACATGGGAATAAGTCGCAAAATGCCAGACAACGGGCATTAACGAATTTTAAGGCAAAAACTACACGTATTTTGGTAGCTACCGATATCGCTGCCAGGGGTATCGATGTCGATGAACTGGCACATGTGATCAATTACGAATTACCAAATATTCCTGAGACTTACGTACACCGCATTGGCCGTACCGGTCGTGCAGGTTTAAGTGGCACCGCTTTTTCATTTTGTGATCCTGAAGAGAAAGAATTTTTGGATGACATTGAAAAACTAATTGGTTTAAAAATTCCGGTTATGGAGGATCATCCTTATGCGATGAGCTGGCAAAGTCTGATGTCAGGTGCAGCCGCCGCGAAATCTAAGGGAAAAACAAAACCTTCAAGACCTGCA
>JAPSHM010000159.1 GCA_031179845.1 Pedobacter sp. | reverse complement strand
ACCAACACTATGTTACCATTTGTTTCATATATTTCTACACGAACAGCATCTTTCTGTAATTGGGTTTCAGTCTCGAAGCCATGCGCAGCCAGATAATTGTGCCAATAGTCACTAATGACTCCCATCTTAGGTTTTTTGACCTCTATATTGTAACGAGTTAATTCAATGTGCATTTTAACAGTTTTACCTATCTGTTCATTGGCAGCATTAAAAGGTAACTTAGTAACAATTGCTGCTGAACGCCAATCCCATTTCTCCTTACCTATCTTGTGATAAGTATCAATATTGATTCTGTCAGGATAACTTGTGATAGACGCGCGCTTTGGCTCAGAAGCTCCAGGCTTTCTTTCTCCAAACAGATTGAATAATGCTTTAAGCATAGGTTAAATACCTCCACTAATGTTAAACCTAGCCTGTAAAAGACAATCTCGCTTTTCGAAATAATTATTAGAATTGTTATCCATTACCTTACATTAACCTTTGCTAATATCTTACTTTAGATTCATTGGTGCAACACAGATGTTAACGTTAGCTTCGTGGTTCAATACTACTACTTATATACTGTAGTGCCATTTACGTTATGCACTGCGGATTATTCGTACTTCGGTAAGGTGGTGCAAACATACGTTTATGGCCGTCATGAAGTTAGTTTATTTAGAAAGCAATTATTTGAATTGGCGTGCTACTACCTCGTCTAGCCGTTTTAAGTTCTTTAGGGCCGAACATCTGTGCGAGTAAGAAAACCAAAATTCAATAGTCACTATATAAATCGAAAGGTCTAATTCCGAGCAAATGATAAACTGAATCGTACGTGCAGCTGCACTCCTCGTTATTGCTGAAGATGTACTTTCTTTGTATCTTGCCGTTAATTACCGGGATTGAATACTCATCCCCATCTGGCATATCTGCAAAGTCATTGCTGTAGTTTATGAGGTAATCCTTCAGGTCAAGTGAATCAATTAAATCTAATAGCTGGATGTACGGCCCAGCAAGAATATTGGACACAAACTCATTGGTCAGGCACGCCTCCAAGAAAAACTTAGCATCAAAGTAATCCATATGGATATGGAAAATTAATATTCCATTTCTTTCGTCCCAGGTGATGTCTTCAGGAATATCCTCAACATTTACCTTTTGCTTTGTAATAAGATCAAATTCTATTGCCATATCGCAAGTTCTATTCCATTTAAAATCTAAGATAGCAGTCTGCTTCATCTTCCGTATGCATTTACCTTTAAAAAAGAGGTTTATACATTTACGGATATACTGACAACTCCAAAAAATCAAGAAATAGCAGACTACATAGTAACTCTCACTCGTTTGTACCTCAATAGGGTAGTTTTAAATTGTGGATATTAGATTATCGATGCAACTAACAACATTACGAATGTTATGCCCGAAATGACCCACCTTGCTTTATTCAAAGTTGTTTCGCTGACACTTTGAAATGCGAAACTACCGAAGAATAAGAAGAACACGTACAGTAAAAGTAAGTTAACACCATTAAAAGAGATAGATAAAAATTGAAGTGGCATCCGAAAGAGCATCAATATCAGGAAAAATGAACCAAAATATGCAATTAATCTCCTGCTCTTCGAAAGGTTCCTGTACACGCCCAGATTCCTCAAAGTTGCGATAAGCATGATAGGGATCACTGCGGCTAATAACAGTACAAGCATTAAAGCTCCATGTATCATCATAATCATTAAATAAACAAGAAGTGTCATATACTTATCGAACCAGAGGCTTATCAAGTTCCGCCGTAATATAACTTAAAAATCAGTTCGATTAGATAATACCTGAAGCCGGGCGGTTTGAACATTCACTCCGTCAAATGTGAAGTTTTCCGGGAATATTGCAGCTACTAACATTTGTAAATCCTCTGTAACTGCTCGATATACCAGTTTGGTCGGCATAAAACCAGAAGAAATTTCTATAAGACTAGAAAGACTGCGCTGTATTCGTTTAGCGCAGTCTTTTTCGCAAAGCTACTTATGCAAATAAAAACTCGTCACATTTTGAACTTTAGCATAAAAGGAATTGAGTGTACTTTAACTGTAATCAGCCTACAAAGACAGTTTGATTGTTTCACCATCCTGAGGGATAATAAGTTTATCCGTTCCGATATTCGATTCGGCAGCTTTTTGTCTTAAAGACTTTCTTGTTGTGCGACAATGGTCCAATGCATCCATATGTACGGCAATAATTTTAGCCTTGCCGCTCTCGGCGATGACAGCCATAGTCTGCTCTTCATCCATTATTATCGGCGCATTCTCGTATCCTTTGATAAGTGCCCCTCCGGAATTAACGATAATATAATCCGGTTTGAATTCTTTAATATTCTTTTTGATTTCGTCGGTCCAGATCGCGTCACCAATTATATACAACGTTGGCTGATCCTTGGCCTTCAATACAAAGCCCGAAGTGTTGCCCATTAGCTTCAACACCTCTCCACTACCATGTTCCGCTTCAAGCCTTATAATGTTGATACCGTTCCAAAGCTTACTCCCTTGTAGGGCGTTCGCATTTACGAATCCTTCCTTTTCAAAGAAAGGTTTGTCCGCAGGTTGGTTTATAAGTGCTATGGATTTATCCAAAGTTCTACTAGCCGCTTTGTCAAAGTGATCTTCGTGAGTATGTGTAACTAGAACTAAGTCTACTCCGTTGACAACATCATTAATCGGCATTTTGAGATCAACTGTGGGGTTTTTTTGTATTCCGGCCCAGGACTCGATAGCTCCCTTAGGCGAAAGCATCGGATCAACCAAGATTTTTTTTCCCATATAATTAATGATCAACGTTGCGTTTCTCACCAACTGAACGCTTGGCTGGCTGTCCGGATTTGTTTGTGCAAAGGATGAGGTTGCTGATAGCACTATTGCCAATCCTAAAATTACTTTTTTCATATTTTTTAAATCGTTTTTAAATGTTACTCCAAAATTCTGAATCAACTAATGATCTGATACAAAGGTCGGAACATTCGATAAGCCAAAACCTATCAATAGCTACATAATAATTATCATTTTGATAACCAAAGTAAATAAACAACTATTTTGGATGTGCATTAAATGTATAATATTCAGTAATTTTGATGCACTAAATGCTATAGAATCTGAAAACTATAAAATTTCATAAGACGGAATGCGGAGTCGACTTCCTGCTAAATGTATTAACGGAGCAAGATATCGATTATACTGATAGAGGTACCTTTAATACTGACTATTTTGAAGTTTTATTTTTCAAAAAAGCACATGGTACACTTATTTTAAATCAACAGAAAATTGAAGTAAGAGATGGTTCGGTCATTTTTATTTCACCCTATCAAAATCGAAATTGGAAGCTTGAATTAAATGAGCTTCAAGTGACTACCTTGATCTTTCAGGAAGCTTTCCTGAACGATTTTTTTGCCGACAAATTGTTTACATACCGATTGTCGTACTTTTATCAGTTGACTCATCCTTTACTAATCAACATTGATCAGGATGAAATGCTAAAATACTGCAACTTTTTGACAGAAATAAAAACGGAGCTGGTAGAAAGTAAACCTGATAGCGTTCACATCATTCGTTCATTATTGTACTATCTTCTTCAGACCCTAAATCGTCGGTATTCTGACCAACATTCTATATCAATAAAAAGTACCGAGCGCAATGTCGCTTTCCTTTTCAAAAATTTAATGGAAATACATATTAAGGATAAGCAGCGGGTTTCCGAGTATGCCGAAATTTTAGGCATCAGCAGAATTTCATTGAACAAGGCTATTAAGGTTCAGTTCAATACAACAGCTACTGAATTACTTAAACAACGTCTTCTCTTTGAAATACAAAACTCGCTACTACATTCGAATAAAACTGTCAATGAGATAGCTTATGAACTTAATTTCCGCGAGCCAAATAACCTGATGAGATTCTTTAAGACCCAAACAGGCCAAACAACAAACACGTTGTTTGGCACCGTTAACTCCAAGATCAGTATAAGCGGCAACGCCCCAATTGTATTGCAAAGTCAAATATAGTGGCAAAAATTAACGCAAATTTATTAATTAAAATATTGCTTGTTTATTTTGCAAAATCAGGTAAATTAATGCTAGCAGTTCTTGCAGATTGTATTATATTTTTAATATACTTGTCATACAATAAGGCTTTGAACTAAAATTTAATGCATGGTAAACTTACTAAACGAAGCCTACGTAGATATTTATCTTGATGAATCGAGAAATATTCTAATCGCCAAATGGATGGGACTCCTGAAGCCGGTTGATGTTCGAAGCGCTTGTTCCTTTATCGCCAACTATTTAAAAGAAAACCGCGTGCAGGGACTCCTAACGGATCACCGTCAATTGAAAGTCCTTTCCCAGGAAGTGCAGGACTACCTCATTCAGGAAGCATTCCCGGAGGTGGAAAAAGCAGGATTGAAAAAAGTCGGAGTTATAGCTGCCCATGATGTCTATGCGGCGGCTACAGTCAGCAAAGTTAACCATGAGGTCGTGATGAATGACCTGAAAATCAATCTATTTAACGCTCAGGAAGACTGTGTGAACTGGATTTTAAGCTAAAAGGATATACTTATGCAAACAGTTGATTCAAATTGGAATGTACCACTATGGCTTCTCCACAACGAAAAAATCACTTCTCTTGACCCATTAAAGCTAGACGACAGACTAGAACAATTACATTTGTTTAACAGGAATGCAGATACCGATGCGATTAGTCAACTTTTGTACCTTTCGCTCCCTTTGCCAGATGAACTCTCCAGATTTTCATACGAAACATCCATCGCAGCTATGCGTGATCTTGGGTTTTTTATTGGCATCCTTAAGAAACACAACATTGAGCCGGTAGAAGCGGTTCCGGAACTAGAGTACGTATTGCTGGAATTGATGTCCAAAACGGATCTCCCTCCACGGGACACCCTGCTTCACTATACGGTCTGGAATCCCTGCGGACCAAGAATGAGAACATATACCGGGCTGAATGATGAAAAGCAACTGATCGAAAGTGTTCAAATTGCTGTGCCTTCACTATTGGAGGCTATTGTACAGCTTGATGCCCTGCATGAGGAGAAGCTTCAGGGACTAGAATTTGAAAAGGTGTGTTCACAACTGCGGGAGAAGATGGAAGCCATGGTGCAGGGGGTCGTCCATGCAAAAAGAAATGTTTCTCCCATGGTTTTTGCCAATGAACTCCGCTTTTATTACGATCCTATTAAAGTAGATTACAATAAGGACTACATCGGACCAGGTGCCGTTGAGATGCCGATGTTCGTTTTTGATCATCTCCTCTGGAGCTGCGACTACAGTGACCCAGCTTACACGGCTTTTAAAGAAGGATATCTTCCATACAGCCTGCGCTCTGTCCGGGATATTTATTGGCGTTTCCATAATAAAGCTTCCCTGCTATCGAGGGTACAGGAACAATTGGAGGAAAATCCCTGCCTTGATACCCTGCAGGCGGCCCAGGCAGTTCTAGACCTTTGTACGGTTCTCAAAAGCTTCCGAATGCCGCATAAAAAACTAGCTGAAAGTGCCTATACTCAAGATGATGAACACCACAGGAACAATGGGAGCGGTGGGTATTCCCCGGCGATCTTACAACACATTATTGAATTACAGAACGAAAAGATCGACTCCCTGCAAAAAAGCACAATCAAAGCAAAAACTCAGCATTTTACGAATCAATAAATTCTATGGTGAGCACCATAATTAATGCGTTTCCGGTCAATCTTAAAGGGTTATACCAGAAACTGCCGGTTGAATATCTCAATTTCCAAATACGTGACATGCGTGAGGAAGATATTCCTGCAGCAGCACAAATATTATTTCAGACTTTCAACGACTTCAATTCGACTGTAGGGCTACCCAAAGAGTGGGAGTCCCTCGATCAGGCTGCAGGTATTGTCTCCATATTATTCAATCATCCTTTTTACCTGGCCTGGGTAGCTGAAGAAAAAGGTACCGGTCGTATTTTAGGATCAAACTTTCTGGATTTCGGCGACCAGGTAAGTGCGCCTGGCCCGCTAAGCATCACCACTGACGCTCAAAATCTGCGGGTAGGCAGGGCTTTCATGGACTTTTTTAAAGAATATTGTATCGAAGCAGGCAAACCTGAGATCCGCTTTGTACAGGTTGGCAACAATGCCAAATCCTTTGCTTTGTATAGTTCTTTGGGCTATATTCCTCGTGAAACCCTGACAATGGTAAGCGGCCGGGTGTCCCCGGCTATAGCTAGGTTGTACCGCAACCGATACCATATTCGCCGCATGTTACCGGAAGATGCTGATTATTGTAACCATATGTATCAAAATTGCGTAGGGGTAGATCGTTATCACGACATCAGAAACTCAACATCTGGAATCCTATACCAACCATATGTACTGTTAGATCGGTCGGAAGACGATAAAATAGCAGCTTATACGACCGGCTATTCCCTTCTCGGACACGGCATTTATGCTACTGATGAAGCTTTTCAAGCCCTGTTCAGTCTGGTGTCATCCCAGACAGAACAAGATCTGGTATTTCATTTGATGGCCCAACGTTATCCATCTTTGTTGCTTTGGTCAATAAGGGATGCGAAGTTAAAAGTGGTACGCCAACAAATTCTGATGAGCCATGGAGGCGAGTACCGCTCACCTGAAGGAGCTATTTATTTTCCTGGGATGGCTTATTAAATGGTTGGCAGCTTGAACCGGGATTATTTCTGATGTCTCCCGATGTGGAACTTTATCATCAACGTTCAGCTAGGGAGATGAGAACGTAGGCTCCATATTGCCGAGCGGATCGCCGCGGAAGCGCTGGCGCTGCTCAGGCATTCCAAATGGAACGTGTCCGAAGTGAAGCACTGGCTGAGGATGTGAGGGCTTTCGGTATCAAAGTGACTGTCCTTGCTCCCGGAGCATTTCGAACTAATTTCAACAACCCGGATTCGCTGGTATTGTCGGAACGCAAGATTGGGGCTTATGCTGACATCCGTGCGTCCCATCAGCGATTTGCCAGCATGAGCGGCAACCAGGGCGGTGATCCACAAAAAGCGGCAGAGGTGATGATCGCCCTTACTGCAATGACTGATCCGCCTTTGTATTTGCTGCTGGGCAGTAATGCTTTTTCGCGGGCTTTCACCAAACTGGATCTGCTTGCCGCCAGTTACCGCCAGTGGGAAACGGTAACAAAGTCGACCGATTACTACTAAAAAAGTTACATATTCGACCATAATGGCTACTTTAACAAATTTTTCGCTTCGCAATTTTGCTTTAAAACAGAAGCATTATGAAAAATGGAATTGATAGTAAGGTAATAGCTATTACGGGTGCCAGCAGCGGCATAGGAAAGGCAACCGCAGAATTGTTAGCCTCGCATGGCGCCAAAGTAGTATTGGGAGCGCGAAGATCAGATCGGCTTGAAAAGATAGCAGAGTCTATCAGGCAAAACGGGGGTGCTTCAGAACTATTAGAGATAGATGTGACCAATCGGAAGGACCTTGAGAAATTGACAATGTTAGCGGTCGAGCGGTATGGCAGGCTGGATGTGATGATCAACAATGCCGGGATAAGCCAGTTATCCAGTATGGAAGAACTGGATGTAGAAGGTTGGGAACAAATGATTAATGTTAACCTTAAGGGAACGCTTTATGGGATTGCGGCGGCTCTACCGCACTTCATAGAACAAAATTCGGGTCATTTCATCAATGTCCTCTCTACTGCGGGGCTAGTAATCACTCCTACTATGGGCGTTTACGCGGGTACAAAAAATGCCATACGAACGATCAGCGAGGCATTGCGTCAGGAATCACAGGGAAGATGGCGCGTGACCGGTATTTCCCCGGGTTTTGTCGCTACTGAATTTGTAAGCAACATTAAAAACGATGCGATAAGGGAAATCCTACAAAAGAACGCGGATGATATCGCCATATCGGCTACAGCAATCGCCTCCGCTATCGCTTATGCTATTGAGCAACCTGACAATGTGGATGTTGGTGACATCGTGATCCGGCCAACTGTTCAGGGTTAATCTCGTATCTTCGATAAGATTTATATATAAAGACATGTCAGATTCAAAAACATTGAGATTCGATTGCATTGCTGATCTGCTGCATCGCATGCGCTTAGATCCGCCATCTCATCCTATGATTGCGCTTGTAAACTATAATCGATCAAAGCCTGAACTACGTGATGCCGGCAGTTGGATCTCCTTGGCCTTTTACAAGATCTCCTTTAAGTTGAATTATAATGGGAGTGTTAAGTATGGACCTGGCACTTACGATTTCAAGGAAGGCGGTATAGCTTTCTTAGCGCCAGGTCAGTTTGTATTGATGCCCTCCCAACTGGAAGACTACGAGGGCTATTCATTATACTTTCATCCGGAGTTGCTTTCCGGCCATCCGCTTAAGCATAATATACACCAATACGGTTTCTTCGATTACGATGTTTCTGAAGCATTGTTCCTTTCCGAAAAAGAAAAATATATAATGGATGCACTCTTGAGAGCCATATCCATCGAATTGGAAAACAATATTGACCGGTTCAGTGAAGAAGTCTTGGTTTCACAACTCGAACTTTTGCTGAAACATAGCAACCGATTTTACAATCGGCAGTTCCTGACAAGAAAAAATATTCATCATGACCTGATCGTCCGGATGAATGGCTGGCTTGATGAAAAATTTAGACATCCTGGTATCAACCTAAGCGAGTTGCCATCTCCTCGGGAGATGGCCGCTTATCTTAACGTATCTCAGCGATACCTTTCCG
>JAPSHM010000010.1 GCA_031179845.1 Pedobacter sp. | reverse complement strand
AATTAATTTCTTAAAGGTTTGCCTTGAGTTACAATACTCTGAATGCGCTCGAGCGTCTTCCGTTCACCGCAAAGCGATAAGAACGCTTCTCTTTCGAGGTCAAGCAGGTACTGTTCGGTCACTTCTGTTGGTGCCGACAAGTCGCCCCCACACATCACCCAGCCCAATTTTTCAGATATCTTTTTATCGTGTTCAGAGATGTAACGCCCGGAATACATCGTGTTCGCTCCTGCGTAAACGATGCCCAACCCTTGTTTACCCAAAACTCTGATGTCTTTCCGCTGCACTGGCTGCGTATATCCTGCTTCGGCAAGTTCAATTGCCTTCGCTTTGGCATCAGCGATCAGCCTGCTCCGGTTCATTGTAATTCCATATTTCCCCTTTTGCAGATAACCTAACTCAAAGGCCTCAACGGCAGAAGTAGAGACTTTTGCCATCCCAATGGTCAAAAACCTTTCCTTGAACATGTTCTGTACAATCTGGTCGTCCTTGAATTCGTCAGATGCACGCAACGCAAATTCCTTGGTGCCACCGCCGCCGGGAATAACGCCCACACCAAATTCAACCAGACCCATATAAGTTTCTGCGTTCAGCTGTACATGATCTGCGTGTAAACTGAATTCACAACCGCCTCCTAAAGCCAGGTTATGTGGCGCAACCACTACCGGAATGGAAGAATACCGGATGCGCATTGAGGTGTTCTGAAACATCCTGATCGCAATATTCAACTCTTCCCATTCCTGTTCAACTGCCATCATAAAGATCATCCCGACGTTGGCTCCTGCCGAGAAATTTGCCCCGTCATTCCCGATCACTACTCCACGGTATTCTTTTTCCGCGAGATCTATCGCTTTATTGATCGCTTGTAAGGTGTCCCCGCCAATGGTGTTCATCTTAGAATGGAACTCAACATTGATGATTCCATCACCAAGATCAATGATGGACGCACCAGCATTTTTCCAGATCACTTTATTGGCCCTTAGGTTGTCGAGGATAACGAACTGGTCGGCACCCGGAACTTCTTTATAGCTTTTAGAAGGAATGTCATAATATTTCCTAACGCCTTGCTCTACTTTATAAAATGAAGTATGTCCAGCGGCAAGCATTTCCTGAACCCAGGCCGCAGCTTCATGTCCATACTTCTTCATCCCTTCTATGGCCTCGGCAACACCTACTGCATCCCATACTTCGAAGGGACCTAAGTCCCAGCCAAAGCCGGCGCGCATGGCGTCGTCAATTCTATACAACTCATCAGAGATCTCAGGGATCCTGTCAGACACATATTCAAAAAGTCCAAAGAATGAGGCTCTGAACAACTCTCCAGCCTTATCCTTCCCGGCAGCGAAGACCTTCATTCTGTCCTTCACCTGATCAATGGATTTAGTCTGATCCAGCGTAGCAGATTTTACTTTCACCTGGGGCCTGTATTCCAAAGTCTTAAGATCGAGCGCCAATATTTCAGTTTTACCCTCAGCGGATTTAGTTTTTTTATAGAAGCCCTGTCCGGTTTTATCACCCAACCAATTGTTGGCCTCCATTTGCTCCACATAGGCTGGCAGCTTAAACAAGTCATGTGCTTTATCATTCGGACAATTGTCATAAAGTCCTTTCGATACCTTGATCATCGTATCCAGTCCTACCACATCAGTGGTACGGAAAGTTGCCGATTTGGGCCGACCAAGTGCAGGCCCTGTGAATTTGTCTACTTCCTCTACGGTCAGCTCCATTTTCTCAACCAGGTGCAGTAGGGACATGATCGAGTATACCCCTACCCGATTGGCAATAAATGCAGGCGTATCTTTACACAATACAGTGGTTTTTCCTAGAAATTTATCGCCATAATGCATCAGGAAATCCACCACATCCGGGTTCGTATCCGGCGTTGGTATGATTTCGAGTAGTCTTAAATAGCGCGGCGGATTAAAAAAATGGGTTCCGCAGAAATTTGCTTTAAAATCTTCTGATCGGCCTTCGGCCATCATGTGGATCGGAATCCCAGAGGTATTTGAGGTGATCAGTGTCCCGGGTTTCCGGTATTGCTCTACCTGGTCGAAAACCTTTTTCTTGATGTCCAGGTTCTCCACCACCACCTCGATGATCCAGTTGTAGTCTGCAATCTTAGCCATATCGTCTTCAAAATTCCCGGTACTGATCTTATTCAGGACATTTTTAGCGTAAATAGGAGACGGATTGCTTTTAACTGCATTTTGCAAGGCAGAATTTACAATGGTGTTCCGATCACCTTCCTTTGCCGGGATATCCAGCAAAAGCACCTCCACTCCAATATTTGCGAAGTGACAGGCAATGCGCGAGCCCATGATCCCTGAGCCCAGAACTGCTACCTTATTTATCTTTTTGTTTACCATCTTCAAGAGGAATTTTATATGCCAATGTAAGTTTATTCAATTTCTGGAGGGTGACCAGCAGGTTATTTTTCTCAGTCGCACTCAGGTTCTTTCCAAGGTACTCGTTGAAGGCGATCACAACACCCTTTGCCATACTTCTCTTTTCATAACCCAGTTCAGTGAGATAGACTTTCACAGATCGTTTATCTCCCGTGGCCGTTTCTCTGTATATCAACCCCAGTTCTTCCATATTGTTCAGCATTCTGGACAAGCTGGTGGCTTTAACGCCAAGCAATCCCGCCAGCTGAGAAACAGCGGTACCTTCTTTGTCTATATTGATCAACACGTAACCTATGGCCTGAGTAATTCCAAAGCCCGAGGCGATTTGGTTATACGCATTCGATACGTTCTGCCAAACCACCTTCAAATAATAATCTATTGTTTCCTGTTGTTTCATTAAATGCTATGCTTGCATAACAAAGCTATTGAATTAAAAGCTTATATGCAAGTACATTTAACAAAAATTTTTAAGCAAAAAAAGCCTCCCTAAATTAATAGGGAGGCTTTTAAATAAGGTATCGAATCGGACTAGAATAAAGTAAATTCTACCCTTCTGTTTTGCTGACGACCAGCAGCTGTTTTGTTAGATGCAATTGGTTGGTTTTCACCATAACCTGTTGCCTCAATTCTCGACGGATTAGCGCCTTGAGATACCAGGTAACTTTTAACTGCTTCTGCTCTGTCTTTAGACAACCTCATGTTCAATTCATTTGAACCAGTGTTGTCTGTATGTCCTGCTAATTTCAAGCTAAAGTTTTTCTTGATCAACAAGTCAGCAACACGGTTTAAAGTGCTGTAAGATTTTGCACGGATCGTTGATTTACCTAAGTCAAATTCCAGGTTTCTAATGGCATCAGCCACTACTTTACGGTCTTCTTCGGTAATGATCACTTTTTGAACCGTCGGAGCAGGAGTTACCAGCGGGCATCCAGCACCATCAACAACAGTCTTTGCAGGAGTACCTGGACATTTATCCAGTTTATCAGCTACACCATCACCATCAGTATCTTTCAACAAGTCATCCATTTCTGCTCTTAACTTTGCATTTTCTGCTTTTTGCGCATCAAGGTCACCTTTCATTGCAGTAGCCATTTGCTTAGCTGCCAATGCCTCATCATAAGTGGCGGCAACAGGATTGTGCCAAGCCAATTGCGGTCCTTTGCCTAAAGCAAATTCCAAACCTGCATAGGCGTAGTTATATTTGTCGTTAGTAGCTTGATAGTAACCATCCAGGTTATCACCATCCACATAACTTACAGTCCAACCTAAATCAAGGTTAACTTTCTCAGACACTTTAAATTTCGCGCCTAATCCTACCGGGATGATCAATTCACTAATGGTTTTATCGCCTGCATAATCAGTCAATTCACCACCACCACGTGCATTTTTCACTTTATATCCAGCAATACCAGCTCCTGCTGATGCATACAATTGCACCGCGCTAGCTTTGTTAAACATGCTGATGTTAAACAAGTTTACCACTGCATTTAAGCTTCCGGTATAGGTAAGGTCGGTTTCAAATGCACTAACTGGGCTTGTGCTTACGTAACCACCATCAAAAGGCTCCGAATTGTCTGCTTTTAATTTACCTCTCATTCCGTCTAAACGCAAAGAGAAATACGGCGTAAATTGTTTTTTGATATACAAACCATAACCTAAGCTGGTTTTCCAGTTTGAAAAGTCGTTTTTACCTCCTAGTGGCGATAAAGGAGATAAGGCACCAGCATTTACGCCAATCGACCAGGTAGAAAATTGGTTCGCCGCAGCTGGTGTATCTTGAGCTTGAGAAGCGCTTCCGAACAATAAAGCCGAAAAAGCAAAGGGCAAACATTTTAATAGATTTTGTTTCATAATGTAAGTGTTACTTTTTAATCTGACTTTTACTGTTCAATTGTCAGGCCAATTTTTAAAAAGCACAATAAAACATTATTTGGACAACTTTTGTTTGCAATACTATACAACAAATTTACAAAGTTGTTCATTTTATCCTTTATACTGCTCAGCATCTGCATAGATCTTTTCGATGACCGCAGCATTTTTTTCCAGGATAACCTTTCTTTTCAGGCTCAATTTTGGGGTAAGTTCTCCGCCATCAATTGTCCATTGTTTGGGCAGTAACGCAAAACGTTTAACCTGTTCCCATTTCCCAAAATCTTTACAACTTTGCTCAACAATCTGATTGAATTTTGCGATCACCTGACTGTCCTTCACCATTTCCTCGTCAGTAGAATAGTTAATCCCTTTCTTCCCGGCCCAGGTTCTCAATGCCGCAAAATTAGGAACGATCAAGGCCGCCGGAAATTTACGGTTCTCACCCACTACCATGACCTGTTCTACCAGTGCCGTTTCCTTGAACTTATTTTCAATCATCTGCGGTGCTACATATTTACCACCGGCTGTTTTAAATATTTCTTTTTTGCGGTCCGTGATCTTCAGGAACCTTCCCCCAACAATTTGCCCGATATCACCAGTATGGAACCAGCCCTCATTATCGATCACCTCGGCAGTCAGGTCGTCACGCCTGTAATAACCCTTCATGATCGCATGCCCTCTTGCCAGCACCTCTCCATCTTCCGCGATCTTGATTTCCATGCCTTCGATTGGAGGCCCAACTGTCCCAAACATCGTATTGCCAAAATGATTCACAGCAATCACTGGCGAGGTTTCAGTTAAACCATAACCTTCCAGCACGGGCATTCCGGCTGCCCAGAAGATGCGTGCCAGTCGTGGGTTTAAAGCTGCTCCACCGGATACAATAACCACTATATTACCACCAAGCGCTTGCTGCCATTTTTTAAATACCAGCTTGCGGGCGATGCCTAATTCCAGATTGTAGAACCAATTCCGCGTGGTTTCAAATTTTTCTGCCAAAGCGACCGACCAAAAGAACATCGCCCTTTTGACTCCGGTAAGTGCCTTGCCTTTTTCCATGATCTTATCGTACACTTTTTCTAGTAATCGCGGAACGGTAGAGAACACCTGTGGCTTCACATACTGGATATCAGCAACAATCGTCTCCATGCTTTCCGCATAATATACGCTTACATCTGAGTAGATGTAGAGGTAGACTACCATCCGTTCAAAAATATGAGAAAGCGGCAGAAAGCTCAAGGCAGTTTTGATTTCAGCAGGCAAGAGTACTGCAGAGCTGACAAAGTTCATCACCAAATTGCGGTGCGTAAGTAGTACTCCCTTAGGTGTTCCTGTAGTGCCCGATGTATAGATCAGCGTTAAAATATCTTCTTCAGTCACGGCAGACCGGTAATCATCCAAATTGATTTGATCCTGTGCTTCACCAGCCTTCAGCAAGGCCTGCCAGTTTTCAACACCTGAGACTTCGTCAAAGGTATAGATGCGGACAGGCGTTTTCAACAAACTGTTTACGGATTCCAGTTTTTTGTACAGTGTCTCATTTTCTACAAAAACAACTGTGACTTCGGCGTCTTCAAGAATAAACTGGATATCATGTTCCGCTAATGTGGGATAAAGCGGCACCTGGTATGCCCCGATCTGCATGATCGCGAAGTCGGAAATGTTCCACTCCGGCCTGTTCTGTGCCATGACCGCAATCCGGGATTCCTTGACCAGACCAATACTGATAAGACCTTTGCTCAGCAGGTCTACCGTATCACAAAAATCCTGTGTACTATACTTTACCCAGTTCCCCTTTAACTTACCGCTAACAAACTCCGCTTTGGGGAAGTTCTCCAAATTGTATTGAAGTAGGTCGAATACTCTTGTTATCTTTGCAGCCATAGGTAATTTGGTTAGTCTCTCAAACTTAGATAAAATTAATGATTTTTTTTTTGATGCGTTTGCATCATTAAAATTACAATCAGGGACAAATCAACCCTTTGTCTGTGCTGTAGTTTTCTTTTGCTATCCTTTTGCTATCGTTTTGCTATCCTTTTGCTATTCTTTTGCTCAAGCAAGCGGAATGCAACTTTAAAGCAGGTTAGTAACAAAATAAATACAAAACTTGTGTCAGTACCAGATCGAACTTTTTCCTAAATTACAAATTAGGCAATAAAGCCGCTGATTAACAATTAGATATGGCTAGATTAAAAAGTGGAATTCTCGGCCCAATAGTAGGGAAATTGGCCAATTTGGTAGGGTACATCAGACTTGGGAAGCCAGTGGTCAGAATGCGCCCGAACGTAACCTCAAAGAAAAAAAAACCAAGAACTAATGCTCAGAAAGCTGTCAATTTACGATTCAAGATCGTAAAGTCATTTATCGCTGACGTGAGCGATTTTATCAATGTCGGTTTCCGGCAAGATGTTGCGGGCACAACTAAAATCCCGGAGAACGGGGCAGTGTCCTACAACCTCAAACATGCCGTTGTGGGTCAGTATCCCGACCTGTCGCTAGATTACAGTAAAGTTCTGCTTTGCAAAGGAAAGCTCGCTGGCCCTAAAAACGCATCAGCAGCGCTGGAGGGAGAGATTTTAAAGTTCAAATGGGAAGTTAGTACCAACTGGGGAAGTCGGGATAGACGGAACCAGGTCATGGTGCTCGCCTATTACCCCGTCAGTAAAAAAGCAAATTACTGGCTGAGTGGAGCCCGGATCTCTGAAGGCGTGGAACAAATTCAAGTGCGGACGCAAGAAACGCCCAGCCGGAACAAGTTAGTCGACGAATATTTAGAAGCATACATTGCGTTTATATCGGACGACAGACAACAGGTTTCTGACAGTGTTTACCTGGGCAGGATAGCGGTCTAACTGTTGGCCAGCGCGATCAGCTCCTGCACCGTGAGGCTGCTGGTCAGATCGTAGCGGAACTCGTCTGCTTCCGTACCCATAGATAACCTTGGGTTTCTGAACTGCATTTCACTTGCCACACTTTTTTTGGCGGATGCGTGAAATTCTTTGGCTCCCGTGCGTTTGATCAGTTCTGCCACATTTTGAACATTGATCCCGGCACCAGGCATGATACTGATCCGGTCATTCGCCTGCAGAATTAATTTCTGCAGCGTTTCCGCGCCCTCCAAAGCCGAAGCTTCACCTCCGGAACTGAGTATTCGTGTACAACCCAATTCAATAATATCTTCCAGGGCCTCAAACAGGTTGTTAGTCATGTCGAACGCCCGATGAAAAGTAACCCGCATATCGCCTGCAAGCGCGATCAATTCAGCGCAGCGCGCTTTATCTACACTGCCATCTGCTTTTAAAATACCAATGACTACACCATCACAATTTAATCTGCGGCACATCTTAACATCCATCTTCATCAGCTGGAACTCCAGATCTGAATACAGGAAATCACCACCACGGGGTCTAATGATCGGGTAAACCTGGATGTCTAGCAAAGATTTCGCTAATGCAATCTGTGCATAACTGGGCGTAGTACCGCCTTCTGCCAGATTATCGCAAAGTTCAACCCTTATCGCGCCACCTTCCTGTGCAGCCTGGGCAGATCGCACTGAATTGGCACATACTTCCATACTAATCATAGCCGCGTGTATTTTTATGCTTAATAATAACTTTTACCATCGATCAGCAGATCGTTTTGTTGCTTTGTACAAACGGCATAACTGAACCCTTTTTGTATTGCATAGGCACCATATTCTCCTTTTTTGTTGAGGGCAAGGAAGCCTACCTGAATATTTTTCGCTATATCTGGTTTCTTTTTAATGATGCGCATCACCGCTTCTTTACAGGCGGCTTCCGGGGTATAACCCTGACGCATTAATTCGACCACCAGAAAACTACCTACGTTACGGATCACCTCTTCGCCAACCCCCGTTGAAGTAGCGCCCCCGACTTCATTATCGACATACAGTCCAGCACCAATGATCGGACTATCGCCCACCCTTCCATGAAGTTTATATGCCATGCCACTCGTGGTACATGCACCTGATAAATTACCATTCGCATCCAGCGCCAACATCCCGATGGTATCGTGGTTATACTGATTACCGGGCAATTTCCGTGGCGCGACTTTATCATATAGCTTGTTTTCAATATTCATTACAGGCGCGTATTTGGCCGTCTTCAACCATTCCTTCCAGGCTTTCTCACTCTCTTTAGTCAGCAAGTTTTCTTTTTTGAATCCATTTTCGACTGCAAATTGAAGTGCTCCATCGCCAACCAGCATCACGTGTGGAGTTTTCTCCATCACCAACCGCGCTACTGAGATCGGATGCTTGATGTGTTCCAGACCGGCTACCGACCCACAGTTACCCAATTCATCCATGATACAGGCGTCAAGCGTTACGTGTCCATCGCGATCTGGCAAGCCGCCATAACCAACGGATTGGTTCTTTGGATCAGCCTCAGGCACATGGACACCTTGTTCAACGGCGTCAAGCGCACGGCCTCCTTTTGCCAACACCTTCCAGGCAGCCTGGTTTGCAGCAATGCCAAAATCCCAGGTAGAAATTACGATTGGCAAGTTGCCAAGAGTAGGTGTAACGACTTTTGAGAAGGAATCAAGTGAAGAAAGCAACGGAATACCAAGAGCGGATAGTTTTATGAATTTACGCCTGTTTTGCATGTTTGGAAATAATTAACCTCGAAAATTGGAAGCAAAGTAAACAATTTATTTACGAAGATGACGCCAAAAAATGTGTTATTGTCTGATCACGGTGATCAAGTCCTTGTCTACCTGAAACTTTAGCTGTCCTTCTGATGCGATCTTTTCCAATAAGAAAGAGAGATTTTGAAAGCGGGAAACTTTGCCAGTGAAACTGACATCGCGCATATCGCCCTCATATTTTATTTTAACGTTATACCAGCGTGCTACCTTAGCCATCGTTTCAGAGAAATCCTGATGTTCGGAGAACTGGAAGTAACCTTCTTTCCAGGACATTACATTTTTCACATCGACAGGCGCTACGGTGAGTATATCTTTAACCACGATCGATTGTTGACCTCGTTTTAGCATCCCTTCAATTTTGGAGCTGCGGTTAACCACCCGGAGGGAGCCAGAGATCAAAGTGGTCTTCGTGGCGCCTTCCTCCGCATAACTGCTGATGTTGAAGTGGGTTCCCAGAACTTCGACTTCCTGCGACGCCGTTTTAACGATGAACAACCGATGGCTGTCTTTAGCAACCTCAAAATAAGCTTCGCCACTTAACGTCACAATCCTGGTTTGTTTCTTCCCTGGAACGAGGGAAAAGCTGAGGCTACTGGCTGAATTCAACCATACATTAGTCCCGTCGGGCAGTGTAATCCGGTATTGTCCCCCTCTTGGTGTGGTAATCGTACCCGAGCGCGACAGATGATCTGTTACATCAACATTTGAACCGTCATAATAGGAAAGTTCTGAAGCATCTACCACCACCCCGGAATTGTCGTTCTGTAAAGGTATCGTTTTGCCGTTGGCTAATGTTAGTGTAGCCTGGTACCTGCCCGGAGGGAAGTCCGCATGTTTGGTAAATAACGATTTGCCTGTAAAGGCCGGATTTTTTGTCGAGCTATAGAACCATAGCCCAGCTCCGATCAATACAATGGTTGACGCCACAATCATGGTTCGCGACCAGGCTCTGCCCTCTTTTTCTTCAATTGCCGGCAGCAGGATAGGAACATCATCATGTATTGTAGTTTGGGCATTCCATTCCCACTTGTCGATTGTCTTGAGAGATGCTTTGAGTTTATTTTCATCCATAGCAACGCAGATCTTTTGTAAAATTGAAGTTCAAAGGGGTAGAAATCCTTGATTATCCTTGGACTAAGATACGGATGTCCAACTAATATTTCAAGCGAAAAAAAAAAGATCCCGGCACAATTGTTGTTATGGATCGGACAATAGAAAAAAATTAAACAAACGATTATGATTATGAAAAAATTACTCTTTACTTTTATTGCTGTTGCTGCGTTATTCACCATCACTGCAACCAATGCTAAAGCTCAGGGTTACGAGCATGCTATAGGCGGACGCTTTGGTAATGCCAATGGTATCAGTTTCAAAACTGGCTTAAACAAAAACGCAATGCTTGAGTTAATTGGAAACTTTAGAAGTAACAATGGTAACAAATACGCTAACCTGACTGGTTTATATGAAGTTTACAACCCAATCAGCGGTGCAGACGGATTAAACTGGTATTATGGTGCTGGTGCAACCATCGGTTCTTACAAACGTAAAGGATATGATGGTGATGTGTACCTGTCTGCCAATGGTGTTTTAGGTCTTGATTATAAATTTAAAGATGCACCGATCAACCTTTCAGTAGACTGGATCCCTGCATTGCAATTGACTCCTGACACTGGTTTTTGGGGTGGTGATATTGGTTTAGGTGTACGTTTCACTTTCTAGACAATAAAACGAAAACATAAAAAAGGCGGCTGGTTTCAAAACCAGCCGCCATTTTTATGTTTTATAATCTAATTATTCTAGCAGTATTGACTCGGCAATGCGCCCTGCTCTAATCCCACTTGAACGCATGCTGCTTAACCCTGTCCGGTAAGGCGCCCTGCTTGACCCTAAAAAATGCCTTCTGTGAACAGGCCTAGGCGCTGTTGCCCTTCAGCAACAGATGCCAGACTGTGAACAGAATGGCTTTTTTTAATACCAGCCCTGACGAACTTTCTTCTGCAAATCAGTCGCCTGCTCATCGATCTTCCCTACCAGGTTGATATGGGTATTATTTTTAAGCGTAACCTTGATGTCCTTCAACATCCCGTCACGACCTACCCTGATCACCACAACGTCCCCTACCTTTTTATCAGTAACGGCCGGCATACGCTCAACTGGAGATTGGATCGGCGTTCCATCGATACTGATCAGTTCGTCATTAGCACTTAAGCCATCCTCCCAGGCAGCGGTACCGCGCAATATCGAAGCGATAAACATCCGCCCTTCTATCATCTTAGAGGTAACGCCCAAATAGGGAGAACTTTTGCCTTCATTCTGGTTCACTACCTGAACGCCCACATAATCAAAGTACTTTTTATATTCTGGCAAATGTGTACCATTCACATATTTAGCCCAAAAGTCGGTAAAATCTTGTCCGCTGATCTTCTCAACCATCGCTTTGAATTCTGCGTCCGTATACCCTCTTCCCTGCGCTTTGTTCTGAAGGTACATGGCTTTCATCACATCATCCAGGCTTTTGGCCCCTTTTGTAGCTTGTAAAATGGCAATATCCATCAATATGCCTACTACTTCTCCCTTGGCGTAATAAGATACCGTGGTATTCTTTGAGTTTTCATTTGGCCGGTATAGCTTGATCCAGGCATCGAAGCTGGCTTCAGCCACCGATTGCACCTGTGCACCAGGAATGTTTGACACATTGCTTACTGCAGTAACCAGTTGTTCCACAAATTTTTCTTCGGTGATCAAACCTGCACGCAGCATCAATTTGTTTTCATAATAAGCAGTGAAGCCTTCGGCAACCCAAAGGCTGGTCGTGTAATTCTCGTTGTCGTAATCGAATGGGCCCAGCGCCACGGGGCGCAATCTTTTCACATTCCACAGGTGGTAGTACTCATGGGCAACCAGATTTAAAAATCCTCTATAGCCGGTTTCAGTGGCGTAATCATTGCGACTGGCACCTAAAACTGTAGAATTCATATGCTCTAAACCTCCGCCACCAGAATGGAAATTGTGCACAATAAAGGTGTAATGTTTGTTCGGGTTTTCACCATAAATTGCGGTGCCTTGTTCTACGATCTTAGCCATGTCGACTTTTAGTTTTTCCTTGTCGTAGTTTCCGCCGCCATACATTGCCACTTCATGTTTTACACCAGAAGCGGTAAATTCGAAGATATCCTGGTTTCCGACTTCAATTGGACAGTCGAACAGCGTATCAAAATCTGCAGCGGCATAGGTAAACTTCTTTCCGGCAACAGGCTCCAGGCCGGTCGACACTTTAGTCCAACCTTTATAGGGAACGATCTTCACCGTGCTTGGTGTTTTCAACAATCCGTCAGGAAACATAAATATGCTGGTGCTCGACAAGAAGGCATGGCTTTCATCTATAAATGACGTCCTCACCGAAACCTCGAACGCATATACCCTATATTTAATTTTCACTGTGTTCGCCTTTGCGGAATAGATCCTCCAGGCATTTTTCTTTACTTTTTCGTACTTCAACGCTTTACCATTCGCAGAAGCGGCGAAGCCCTCCACACTTTTGGAGAATTCGCGTACCAGGTAGGAACCTGGCGTCCACACGGGCATTTTCACATCAATGTGATCTTTCACTAAACCGGAAACGGTCATTTCTACCTCAGCGTAATGCGCCTGAGGCTCTATAAAGCTTACTTCAAATCCGATCTTTACTTGTGATTTGGCTATCATACCTGCTGTGAGTAATGCGACTAATATTGACAATGTTTTCTTCATCTGTTGTTTCGTTTATATAATCTGCCAGACGGAGCCTTCGATGGTTGAACCAATCTGTGGGGCCAAACTTAGAGAAATTTGCTCCCTAAAACAAGCTGGAAAGCCCTGGAGTTGCTGCCGCTTAAACGATCCTAACCAAAATTATACGCTGTAACACACTTAATACACCCTAATCTTCTCATTTTAAATATTTTTGTACGTTAAACCTATCGACACCTACTGGATCAGACAGTACACCTACACTCGAAAAAAAAATCAGTTGCAGCTAAAAAGAAGCCCAGACAAATGAAATTAAAATACATTATTTACACGCTTATAACCATAGGGATTGCCTATCTGGTCTATTATAGAGTTTCAGCAAATCAAAAGATTGCCGCAAATGGCAACGGCAAGGGAAAAGGCGGCTCTCCAAAAAGTTTACAGGTAGAAGGTGTAGTCGTTACAGCAAGTGATTTCACCAACAACCTGGAAGTTACCGGAGCATTGGAAGCCAATGAAACTGTTGAACTACACAGTGAGGTATCCGGATTGATTACGAAGATCAATTTCAGAGAAGGAACATTTGTCAGCAAAGGCAGTTTACTCATAAAAATCAATGACCGGGACATACAGGCTCAATTACAGGAAGCCCTGACCAAGCAACGCCTGTCGGCCACCAATGAGAACCGGTCCAAGCAACTGCTGGAAAAAGGTGCAATTAGCCAGGAAGAGTACGACACTTCGCTGGCCGACCTGCAATCACTGAAGGCGCAAACCCAATTGATCCGGGCCCAGCTGGCAAAGACCGCTATTTACGCCCCATTTAGCGGCAAGATCGGACTACGGACCGTTTCTGTAGGTGAATACCTGACACCTGCAACTGCAATCGCGAATTTGTCGAGCGTCAACCCTTTGAAGGTTAGTTTTTCCGTTCCTGAAAGATATATGGGTCAGGTTAAGCTGAACGCTGAGATCTCTTTTGTCACGGATGGATTCAATAAAACTTTTGCTGGCAAGATCTTCGCGATCGAGCCGGGTATCAATACGCAGACCAGGACACTGCAGATCAAAGCACTTGTCCCCAATGCCAATGAAGAACTTCGACCAGGTTCCTTTGCCAGAATTAAGCTTGCCTTAAGTACGCAAAAGGACGTTCTAATTATCCCTAATCAGGCCATCATCCCCGTTCTTGAAGGAAAGACTGTTTTTATCAGTAAAGGTGGAAAGGCTCAGCAGGTAAAAGTGGAAGCGGGAACCCGTACAGCTGAATCTATTGTGATCACATCAGGTTTGAACGTTGGCGACACTGTTCTGGCTACTGGAGCAATGGCTCTGAAGCCTGGCTCGCCGGTTAGCGTAACGGTCCTTAATCAGAAATCGCAGCTATGAGTATTTCGACCACCAGTATCAAAAGGCCAGTCCTGGCCATTGTGATGAATTTGATGATCGTTTTGTTCGGCGTGATCGGATATTATTTTTTGGGCGTGCGGGAGTATCCGAACATTGACCCAACGGTGATTAACGTAAGGACCTCCTATCCCGGTGCGAACGCAGACATCATAGAGTCCCAGATCACAGAGCCACTCGAAAAATCGATCAACGGAATTGACGGGATCAGGAACATCTCGTCGTCCAGTAACCAGGGAAGTAGTAACATCACCATAGAGTTTAACCTGGAAAAAAACATTGATGACGCCGCAAATGATGTCCGCGATAAGGTGTCTGAAGCTTCCAGAAGATTACCGAAAGACATTGATGGAAATCCGGTAGTGAGTAAAGCCGATGCCAGCTCAAATTCGGTGATCACGATGACCATTCAGAGCGACAAGCGCAATGTGATGGAATTGAGTGATTATGCTGAAAACGTAATTGCCGACAGGCTGCAGACCATTACGGGCGTGAGCAGTGTGCAGATCATGGGGCAAAGGAAATATGCCATGCGCATCCGGATCGCACCCGATAAGCTGGCCGCTTATGGCCTCAGCTCTCAGGATATTGTAGCAGCTTTGGACCGGGAAAATGTAGAGCTGCCTTCCGGAAAGATCACCGGGGCAAATACTGAACTGATCGTCAAAACGCTGGGCAAGCTCACCGATGTTGCCTCGTTTAACAATTTGATCCTAAAGAACGAATCGGGTAATGTGGTCAGGTTAATGGATGTTGGCTTCGTTGAACTGGGCTCTGAAAATGAAGAGACTGTCTTGCGGGAATCCGGTAAGCCAATGGTCGCCGTTGGCCTTATCCCCCAACCCGGCGCAAACTTCCTCGATATTTCCAGTGAATTCGACAAGCGATTTGCCCAGCTGCAGAAAGATGTGCCGCAGGACATCAAACTCAACATTTCTCTGGATACCACCAAGTTCATCAAAGCATCGGTAACGGAAGTTGCAGAAACCATCATGTTGTCCCTGATCCTGGTCATCCTGATCATTTACCTCTTTTTTAGGGACTGGGCAATTGCCATCAGGCCGCTTATTGATATTCCGGTTTCTTTGATCTTCACTTTTTTCATCATGTATATTTTTGGTTTTTCCATCAATGTACTCTCCTTACTTGCCATCGTGCTCGCGACCGGCCTGGTGGTGGATGACGGGATCGTGGTCACAGAGAACATCTTCAAAAAGGTTGAAGAGGGATACTCCCCTTTTGAAGCAGCCATTAAAGGCTCGAACGAGATATTCTTTGCGGTGATCTCAATTTCGATCACGCTTGCAGCAGTCTTTTTACCGGTGATCTTTTTACAGGGTTTTGTAGGGCGGCTTTTCCGGGAATTCGGGGTTGTCATCGGTGCAGCGGTATTGATTTCGGCCTTTGTATCGTTAACCCTGACCCCCATGCTGAACGCATATCTAATGAAAAAAACAGGGCATAAAAAGTCAAAGTTCTACGAGATGACGGAGCCTTATTTTGTGCGACTTAACGATGGGTATGCAGACAGCCTGAACAAATTCCTCGATAAAAAATGGCTGGCTATTCCGGTCGTCCTGGCTTGTACAGGGTTAATTGTGTTGTTCTGGCAAATCCTGCCAAAGGAAACTGCTCCGTATGATGACCGGAGCGCGATCAATATGAACCTGAGCACTCCTGAAGGTTCTTCATTTGCTTATACCGACCGGTTTATGATGAAGGTTCAACAGATGATCAATGATTCTGTACCCGAAAAACTGGTAAACATCACGATCACGTCTCCAAATTTTGGAGGTTCGGGATCAACGAACAGCGGCTTTGTAAGAATGGGCTTAACTGATCCGGGTGACAGGGATAGATCTCAAGAAGAAATCGCTGCGAATCTGACCCGGATTACCAAGAATTATTCGGAGGGAAAGATCACGGTTACGCAACAGCCCACCATATCTGTGGGACGCCGCGGCGGCTTACCTGTTAACTATATCATTCAGGCACGAAACTTTGAAAGTCTGCGCGAAAAGATTCCGGTTTTTATGGACGAGGTTTCAAAAGACCCAACATTCACGACTTCTGACGTGAACCTGAAGTTCAACAAACCAGAGATCGACCTGAGCATAGACCGCGACAAGGCTAAAAACCTGGGTGTATCGGTGTCTGATATTGGTACTGCATTACAATTGGGATTGAGCGGTCAGCGTTTTTCCTATTTCTTCATGAACGGAAAACAATACCAGGTGATCGGGCAATTTGAAGTGAGCGACCGTAAAGATCCTTTAGACTTGAGCTCCGTATATGTTAGAAACGACAAGAATGAGCTGATACAGCTGGACAACCTGGTTACAGCAAGCGAAGAAAGCAGTCCGCCACAACTGTACAGAAATAACCGCTTTACAGCGGCAACGGTCTCTGCAGGATTAGCGCCGGGAAAAAGTATAGGGGATGGCATCGCGGCAATGGACAGGATCTCGGAAAAGATTTTGGATGATTCATTCTCCACTGATCTTGGCGGTGAGTCAAGGGATTTTCAGGAAAGCTCTTCGAATACGTTATTCGCCTTTGGTTTAGCTTTATTGTTGGTGTACCTGATCCTTTCTGCCCAATTTGAAAGCTTTATCGATCCCATCATCATTATACTTACGGTTCCCATGGCAGTTGCAGGGGCATTTCTGTCCCTTTGGTTATTTGGACAAAGCTGGAATATCTTTAGCCAGATCGGCACCATCATGCTCATTGGGCTGGTGACTAAGAATGGGATTTTGATCGTAGAATTTGCAAACCAGTTGAAAGAACAGGGAAAAAGTGTTCATGATGCGATCCGCGAAGCGTCAGTTTCGAGGTTAAGGCCCATCTTGATGACCAGCCTGGCCATCGCTATCGGCGCCTTGCCTATTGCTATGGCCTTGGGGGCAGCGGCAAAAAGCAGGATGGGCATGGGCATTGTGATTGTGGGCGGCACTACATTTGCATTGGTACTCACCTTGTTCGTTATCCCTTCCTTTTATATGTACTGGTCGAAAGAACATAAAGTAAATAAAGAATTGGAACAATCATTAAAAGCTGCACTGGAAAATGAAGGGGTTTAATTATTTGAGCGCCGTAAAGCGCATGATTTGTATCCTGACGCTTTTGGTACTCAGTGTACACTTCAGCCTTGCGCAGGAAAAACTGGGCCTGGAAGAAGCGATCAGCGCGGCCTTGCAAAACAATTACGACATCAAGCTGGTCAATAACGATACACAGATCGCTGCAAACAATGTCAATCCGGGCAACGCAGGGATGCTGCCCCGGTTGGAGGGGACTTTCAGCGATGGTGGAAGCAGACAGAACATCACCCGTACACAAAGCAACGGGAATGATCAAACACTTGAGGGGGTAAGGAACACGAGCAGGAGCTATGGCGCCTCGCTGGGCTGGACGATTTTCGATGGTCTTCAGATGTTCACCAATTATGAACGGCTGAAAGCCCTGCAAAAACTCGGGGAAGTTACGGCAAAGGCTACCATCTTAACCACCGTAAGCAGCGTGATCAATGCCTATTATACCGTGGCTAAAGAACAGCAGCTGGTAGCAGCCAGGGACAGTGCATTAGACATTTCAAAATTACGCTTAACCATTGCCAACAATAAACTGACCATCGGCAGGGGCTCAAAACTCGATGTACTATCGGCGAGGGTAGATTACAACACAGATACTTCTGCTTATCTGCAAGAACTTAACTTATTAAAAACCGCAAAAACTGCCCTAAACCAGGTAATGGCCAGGGCCCTGGACATTGACTTTGAAGTAGATGAGCGCATTGCTATTGATGCAGCTTTGAATTATACTACACTGGCCGGAAAAACGGCCCAATTGAACCCGGATCTGCAAAGTGCGTTTATCAACAAGAAGATAGCTGAGCTGAATTTAAAACAGATCAAAGGTCAACGCTATCCGGTAGTAGCGCTGAACAGCGGCTATGAATTTCAGAAAAGTACGAATCCCACAGGTTTCAATACCCAGCAACGGGCAAATGGCCTCACCTATGGTCTCAGCGCAAGTTTGAACCTTTTCAATGGTTTTTTACAACGCCAGAATGAGCGAAACGCAAAGATCAGCATCAATTCCTCGGAGCTGGCTGTAGAAAAGTTGACACAAGATATTGATGCGCAGCTGCGTACGACCTATCAGGATTACCAGACGAGTCTGGACCTCCTTCAAGTCGAAAAAAGCAATGTAAATATCGCAAAGGAAAATTTAGATATTACATTGGAAAAATACAGACTCGGCAGTATTGCTCCGCTGGAACTCAGGGAGGCGCAGCGGAACTCGATAGAATCGATCACCCGTTATCTGGAGGCACAGTATCAGGCAAAACTTACAGAAATTAGCTTAAAAGAGCTCAGTGGCACATTAAATATTCAATAAGATTAGTATTTTTAGCACATGATTCTAGTAGCAGACAGTGGTTCGACCAAAACCGATTGGATGGGTTATAGCCCAAATGAACAGATCTCATTTAACACCCAAGGCATTAATCCGTATTTCCTCAATGCACACGACATCTTCAAGCTTTTTTCGAAGAAAAAGGAAATTGCCGCTTATGCGAGTAAGGTGAAGGAGGTGTATTTCTTTGGAGCAGGTTGTTCGTCTCCGGATAAGGTCGAAATCATTTCCAATGGCATCTCCTCGTTTTTCACGAATGCGTATGTCGCCGTCGAACATGATTTAATGGGATCTGCACTTGCAACCTGTGGCGGGAAGCCGGGCCTGACCTGTATTTTAGGTACAGGGTCGAACATTTCCTACTTTGATGGGAAAGATCTGCATCACGGTATTCATGGTTTGGGCTATGTGCTGGGCGATGAAGGGGCTGGTACCTGGTTTGGTCGCAAATTGATCACTTCCTACCTCTATAACCGAATGCCGGCTGAGCTGAGCTTTGAATTTGCAGAAGATTTCAACATCGACAAGGAAACGGTGATCACGAATGTCTATCAAAAGCCTGCGCCAAATACTTACCTCGCTTCCGTTAGCCAATTTATGGCCAGCCACAGAGACCATCCTTTTATCATCAACATCCTGCGCGAAGGCTTTCAGGAATTTGTGGACACGAATATTAAAGATTACAGCAATTACAAGGAGCTTGACACTCATTTTGTTGGTTCAATTGCCTTCTTTTACCAGGACATTTTGAAAGAAATATGTTTGGAAAACCAGGTTAAAATTGGGCAGGTCTTACAAAAACCCATTGAAGGGATCTACAATTTCATCCTGAAAAAAGAAGGCATTACCGTTTAATTGACTGAGGGTCATTTGCAGTCCCTCAGCTATTAAGTTTCGCTTAAAGATTTCTGATCCAGATGTTCCGGTAGCTTACCGCATCTCCATGATCCTGCAAACTTAGCGGCTCTTTATCTGCATGTTTCTCATAAGCTGGGGCACCAATGTATTGGGTAGCACCGGCGATTGTAGCATGGTTTTGTACCAACACGCCGTTATGGATCACCGTAACCGTAGCTGGGATCTTCACTGAACCGTCTTCGTTAAACCTTGGCGCCATAAATACGACATCATAAGTTTGCCATTCTCCCGGCTTCCGCGAAGCATTCGCTAAAGGGATCAGTTGTTTATAGATACTGCCGGCCTGACCATTCGAATATGTCACGTTGTTATAGGAATCCAACACCTGGAGCTCGTATTTTCCCATCAGGAATATACCGCTGTTTCCTCTGCCCTGTCCTTCACCTTTTACCACTTCCGGAGATTTCCATTCAATGTGTAGCTGACAGTCGCCAAATGCTTCCTTTGTCGTAATCGTTCCTGCACCTTTTTGCACCGTTAAATTTCCGTTGGAAACCGTCCATTTGGCAGGCTGTCCATTTTCTCCGATAAATGCGGCTGCATCTTTACCATCAAACAAGATGATCGCATCAGAAGGTGCTGCTGATGCGCTAGCACCGGGTGTGATCAATTTAGGAACTGGTTTCCATACTTCGGTCAGTGCTGGTGGGTTAACCGGCTTCTCTTGCGCAAATGCGGTTACTGAAAGACCCGTACCGATCAGGCTTAGATATAAAATGCTTTTTTTCATAATTCAAGGATAAGTCTAATGTTTCAAATATATTATTATCATCTGATAAAGGCGACTAAATTTCTGCCTGCTCATATCCGGAAAATACCCACTTGTCTTCTGCATTTTTCTGATACCGCACCTTATAATTATGGTTGGGTGGAATCGTAAAATGAAATGTAAGTTCCTTTTCTTCAGGAGATTTTGGAAGAAATCCCGGAAGTAGGGTATCTGCAATTAGTTTGATTTGTGCTTCAGCATGCATAAATTAACGTTTTAGTTAAAGAATATATTTTAATTGTTCATTTTACACAAAAATTATCTTATTATTGAGTTCCAAAGGGCTGATTGAACAAAATGAAATTTTATTTTAACCTCTCGATATTTCTGCTAGTCAGCACTTTGTGTGTTGGTCAGGAACATCCAAGATCAACGCAATATATTTTCAATAATTACCTGATCAATCCTGCGATTGCCGGGATAGACAATTATACGGATTTAAAGCTTGGTTTCAGAAGGCAATGGAAGGGACTTGAAGGCGCGCCGGTTACCCAATATATTTCTGTTCATGCACCAATTGGGCAGGACTTTGTAAGAAGTTCGGTGAACTCATTTTCCGGGGCTGGATACAATCCCCTAAGCCGGAGCTTTGTGAATTCATATACTTCCGCGGAGCCACATCATGGCATTGGCTTCTACGCGTTATCCGACAAGGCAGGAAGGATCCGGCAAACAAATATTAGCGGCACTTATGCTTATCATCTTGGCTTGAGTTACGACGTTAACTTGTCTGTTGGTGTCTCTGCGGGAATGTCGTCAATCAGCATAGATGTGGCAAACGTAACGGTTGATAATCCTGCTGACCCCCTTTTATCGGCAGATTACAACAATAAGATCAGGCCAGATGTTGGCGGTGGGATCTGGCTGTACAGTCCACGGTTCTTTTTTGGGGCTTCAGCAAAGCAAATCCTGGGATACCGTTCTAAAACGGCAAACCGGCAAAGCAACTTGCCGGCTTACCAAACGACTACCTTCTACGGGACTGCCGGGTATAAGTTTTTTGTTGACGAGGATATCGCCTTCATTCCGTCAACCCTGCTGACCTATTGGTTGAGTGCACCGACGACCATTGATGCCAATCTTAAGATCGCTTACCAGGACAAATTCTGGATTGGGGGAAGTTTGAGGAACAACGATTCTTTCTCCGCGCTTGCGGGTTTTAATGTCGCTTCGTTGATCAACATCAGTTATTCGTATGACGTTACGACCTCCGCTTTAAGGTCGGTTAACAATGGAACACATGAGATCGTGCTCGGCATTCTGTTGAACAACCGGTATGACGTAAAATGCGCTACCCGTCAATTTTAATCGCATCGGGTTGAGACTTACCTCAGCAGGGTGATGCTACCGCCAATCGGCTTGCAGTCTGCCCTTAGATCTACTTTGTAATAATAGACACCCGCCGGAAGATCGGTGCCCCTGAAACGTCCATCAAATGGTTTGTTGTATGCTCCGGTAGATTCGTAGACCAGCTGGCCACTTCTGGTGTAGATCTTAATATTATTATAGGCATGATCCGGCAAACCGGAGATCATCCAGTAATCGTTCATGCCATCTCCATTGGGAGTCATGGTATTTTTAATCTCCAGATTGTCATTGGTCACCTCTATATGAATTGCGCTGAACTCACTGTAGCAGGTACCAAGCTTTCTGCGGATCACATAATCGCCAGTCTTGCTCACTTTGAAATTGAACCGTCCATTGTTGCTTTCCAGGAATGGCGCAGAATCGGTTTCTGTCATATATAATTGGTAGGTACCCTCCTCTGGTCCGACTACCGGGAGCATGATATCAGTTGCATAGCAAACGCGCATGTCGTTGACCACAGGAGTTGAGATGATAAATGAAGGATTGACCACTGTATAGTAATCGCTTATTGCCAGACCGCAGCTGGTATTGTCTTTCAGGACCATCCGGTATTTTCCTTCAGGGATACCGACCAGGTCCTGCGTAGATTGTATGAGTTGTCCGGCTTCATTTTCCCAACTGAAGACATATGGCGGGACTCCTCCATTAACCCTGACTCCCGTTATGGAACCGCGCAGCAGGCTGCATCCGTCATCCACTACAACACCAGTCAAAGGTTCTATCGTTAAGAGTGGCGTGTTTTCAATGGTGTAGCTTCCGAATATTGTTTCGCAGCCATTGTCATCATACGTAAAGTACCGGTAAGTTCCTGGCGCAAGGTCTTTCAACTCCCTGGTTGTACCGGGTAACTCCGCTCCGGAAGCGTCTCTCCAGATAAATCTGATGGGTTCTACCGAAGTATAGTTTAAGTTGATGCTTCCGTTATCTAATCCGCAGGTTGCAGCAGCGATTCGCGGGGTAAATAGATATTGGGTCGGAACAAGCTGATCAATTTGATAATTCTGGGTATTATTACATCCTGTAAGCGTGTTTATTGCGTAAAGCGTATAGGTTCCGGGCGCCCTGTCAACCAGCTCCAACACCTGGCCCGGAGAATAATTGCCGGATTCAAGAACCTGCCCGGTGTTGTCTTTCCATTCATAGAAATTTGCTTCTGCAATCGTAACCCCTGTTATGGCTCCATTGTTGGTATTGCAGGTACTCCTGGTGATGTACCCTCCATTGAAGAACACCGAATTGATGATTGAAATTTCAAGTGGACCAGTTCGTTGCGGTGAACAAAAACTTCCATCGCTTACTTCAAGGACATAATACCCTCCTGCAACGCCCTCCAGATCCAGGTTAGTTCCAACAGCGACGGTACCCGTGACACCGGTAATTGGATTGTGGGAATACCATTTGTAACTGGCGGTTCCCGTAATGTCGGTCACCGTGATATTTCTAATGGCACCGTTTTCTATTCCGCAGGATGCGGGAATCGTGGTGCGCATTCCTGAATTAATGATTGGCGCTGGAAGTCTTCTGATCACCTGGGTTGGAGATTCCAGGGTGCAGCCAATCTGGTCAGTCACCCTCAATTTATAAGTACCTTCCCTTAGCACTGCATGTTTACCATTGGTGATCTCACCGGTAACCACATTTACCCATTGATAGGTAATGGTGCCCACGCCTCTGTCTACGTCCCCGTTAAAATTAAACCAATCTTGTCCACATGTTGGTACTGGCCAGTCTACCGAAAGATTTGCCAGTCTCTGATCTTTTATGTCAAAAAGATGCAGCATTTCTTTACATCCATCATCGATGGTCAGCTCATATTGTCCAACTGTCAGATTATCGACCTCCTGAGTGTTTCCTGGCCCCTCTAGCAACGTCTTATTTCCATCTTCCTCAATCCTTTTCCAGGTAAACAGAATCCCTTCCCGTGGTTCAGGAATTCGTATCGATCCATTTCCATTACAGGTGACGTCGGTGATAACAGCTTCGTTGTCCAGCAATGCCGCTGTAGAGAACTGTGAGGTGGTGACATTCAATGGCGGTGTAGCC
Organism: Pedobacter sp.; assembly: GCA_031179845.1. Lineage (GTDB taxonomy): Bacteria > Bacteroidota > Bacteroidia > Sphingobacteriales > Sphingobacteriaceae > Pedobacter. The sequence goes on along the minus strand of JAPSHM010000010.1, from coordinate 8,222 downwards.
GTAACAGTTACGTTGCCTGTTAAAGGTCCGTCATACTTCCAGCGGCCGTTGTTATCTGCCTGTACAGTGATGATATAGGTCTTGCCTTCACAGATCCCGTTGCAATTTTGGGTATAGAAAAGCTCGACATCTGAGTTAGGGGTCGCTCTACCTTCCAGGTGGTTTGGTCTTTTGATGAGCAGTTGTGCATAAGCCTGCACATGGTTTAATGCGGGACCGATCCCAAACCTCTGGTTGCAGTAAAAACTATTCCTAATGATTTTTACGGGCCTGCTGGAAAGCAGTTCAACCCCAAAATTGTTATAGGCAATCACGTTCCCGAGGTCTGCAGTAACAGTACCGCCTATCATTCCGATAGCTGTTCCTTCCACTTTTACCCCCACACCATTCCCCAACTCTTCTGTTTTCGCTATTCCAGTACCAATCAGGTTGCTGGTGAGTACAAAATCTGCGTCTACAATTGAGACGCCGACTGTACGGTTACCGGAAATGATATTATTGCGCAGGTAGACATCCGTATTTGGAGCATTAATCTTTACACCGGATATTTCAAGAGCAGATGACAGTAGGAACAACTGCAGTTCAGAATAGTCTTTTGTCCCATTAAAGTCAACGCCAATTTTGTTTCTAACTATGGTGACATTGGTTCTGGCCGATGAGCTATAGGTTCTGGTCACGTTGATATTCGTCTGATTGGCTGCGATCACATTTCCTTCCCCTGCAAGATTATCGCCGCCAATGGTCATGGCGGTTTCATATAGGTTGGCATTGATACCGGTGATATTCGGAATTGCCGTGAATCCATCGTATAGGACGCCGATTAAGTTCGACTGGATGCTGATATTAGACGATGCGGATGTAGGATAGTATCCTGAGTTTGTGACCAAAATCGCGTTGATCGTGCCTCCGATCACATTGCCTTTACCGGGCGCTCCGATCTTTATATTGCTTGCACGGTAATCGATGACAATTCCTGACCCCTGATTTAAGTTGACGTTCTGCAGACTGGTGATCCTGGCGAAGTTGCGGAGATAGAGTCCATAGATTTCTACGTTTACGACTTGAGCGTACAGATTGCTATAGGTGCCGATTGTTAAACCGTGAAAGTTGGAGGTGTTCAGCTCTGGTTCTATGATGATTTTTGCACCCGATACGCCTAAATTGTCCCATCCAGGTTGAGAAGTTCCATCGATGATCACATTTGAAGGTATGGAGGGTAGTGCCGTACGTAGCCTGATGGTCCGATTCAAGTCGCTCGCTGCGCCTGGTAAATTGAAGTTGATCCTATAGCCTGCTGTATTGGCGGGTATGTTTGTGAGTCCTTCTCTTAAAGTACCTGCGCCGGCATCTTCTTTGCTGGTAACCGTATAAACCTGGGCGAAGCTGCTCATACAACTGAAGATCAGACATAGCAGGACAGCGTATTTCGAGTAGCGCATAGTTAACATTGAGAAGCCAATTTACAATTTAATGTAATTACCGCCTAAATAATTTTAACAAAACGACACAAATAAATTGTAAAAGAAAAGCCTTGTATAAAATTTAAACTAAATTTATACAAGGCTTTAATTTCAAAAGTAGGTTTACAAATTAATCCTAGTAGGTTGCGGCAAGTTTTAAGGCTTCGTATGCATTTACAATTCCACCTGTTACGCTTAGGTCTGAAAAAGGAACCGTCTTAGTTTCTGCGTCAGTTCTGATCTCTACTGATTGATCAACTTTTATCGCTGATTTAAGTATGATGTCTTTCACTTGCACAGCGGTCAGTTTCGGATAGTACGAACGAATTAACGCTGCCAATCCAGCAACAACAGGGGCGGCCATACTGGTACCACTTAATTTTTCATATTTGGAACCTGGCACTGTAGAGTTGATATCAACCCCTGGTGCGAAGACATCAACCTTTGTTTTCCCATAATTGGAGAAACTGGCTTTTATGGTTCCATCATTTGTCCAGCTGGATGCACCTACTGTGATCCAGGATGCGGCTTTTCCACCATCAACGTATTCCGGATCGGGGAAATTCGACTCTACCTCCAAATTTTTATTGTCATTGCCTGCGGCATGGATCAGCAACACATCTTTGGAAACCGCATATTTAACAGCTTCATCAACGATTGCTTTGTCCCAGGAATAAGACTTTCCGAAGCTCATATTGATCACTTTTGCGCCATTATCGGTTGCATAACGAATGGAATTGGCCACGTCTTTATCACGCTCATCGCCATTCGGAGTATTTCTCACACCCATAATGATCACCTGATCTGCAACGCCTTTGATGCCAAGTTCATTGTTACGCAGGGCACCAATGATTCCGGCTACATGCGATCCATGTCTGGCATCTGGTCCGGCTACATCATTGTTGCCATAGTACCGTTCTTTACTGTCATTGGGATTATCACCCACAAGGCCTCTTGGATCATAATCAATATTGAGGTTATATTCAACCTGGTTCTTGAAATGCTCATAACCCGGTACGACCTGTGCTTTGTAAAACTCGTCAAAACTGGTGTTTTTTAACTGGTTGATCAGGATTCGTTGAATATTAGTTTCCATTTCATCGACCGGTTTATAAGCCTGGATGTCTTCTACAGTAGGATTTTCCTTGCCCACTTTTTTAACGAGGGAATCTATTGCTTTTTTTAGGCCTGTAAACCGTTCGTAGCCCATTTTGGCTTCAGCAAGTTCCTGATCCAGCTCTGCTTTGTTCTTTTGGTAGGTTTCAAAAGCAGGAAGTTCGTTTGCATTGACAGCAGTTGCGTCGGTATTGGCAAATTTAGTCTGGTCTCTTCTAACCAGGCGGGTTAGTTCCAACGTCTCATGATTGACCGATCCTTTGGCAGAACCTAAGAAATTCCATCCATGGACATCATCGATGTATCCATTCTTATCATCGTCTTTACCGTTATTTGCTTTTTCTTTTTTGTTCAGCCACACGGTAGCCTTTAGATCTTCGTGCTCAATGTCCACTCCTCCATCCAAAACTGCAACAGTCACAGGTTTGGCCTTTTTACCTTTTAAAAGTTCGTTATAAGCTTTCTCTGTACTGATACCGAATGTCGAATCTGTTTTCAGATCTAAATTTTGCCAATTAGGTTTCTGGGCAAATGACACAAAAGGCATAGCTGAGAGCAAAGCCACACATATTCCTTTGCTGAAGAAATTCATGTTATTTTTATTCATATCTCAAATTTTGATCAAAGTTAATCAAATTTAAGCTCAGGAAGGTAAAGGTGTTTGTGGGTTTACCTGATTAGGGTATCGTCTGTTTCCCTTGCGATGACATCTGCGATAGAGGTTTGGGCAAGCACTTTCAATGTTGCATCTCTCACATCGATAAAGGTTTTGCGGATACCACAGGTCACTTCATCATGACATTCGTCACATTTTCTGTAAAACTTCAAACTGGCACAGGGAACCATTGCAATAGGGCCGTCAGTAATCCGAAGTATGTCTGCCAGATAAATATCGTTGGGATCTTTATTCAGGCTGTATCCGCCTCCGGCACCTTTTTTACTGTATAAATAGCCTGCATTACGCATATCGAGCAGTATCTGTTCGAGGAACTTCCTTGGTATCATTTCCTGCTCCGCCAACCTTACGATTTGCATAGGTGGGTTTTCTCTATTCTTGCCAAGAGCTACCAGTGCTTTTATTGCATATTTCGTTTTCTTAGACAGCATAGTAGCAAAGCTAAGAAAAGATTTATGATTTGTACACGTTTTCATGCTACGGAATGATTCATCAGGCTACAAACTGGGGAGTAACGCTACAAGAGCAACTTAGGATTTAGTAAGTAAAATATTGATTTTCAATACAATACGATAAAGAAAGATTTACGGCATCATTCTGTCTATTCTCTGTATGTAATCAATTAAATAAGATTCAACATTTAATCTATAACTATGAAAAAGATCATTTTATCCGCAGCATTTTTAGCATTTGCAGGACTGACTACAGTAGAAGCAAGCGAAATCAAAGTACCAGTTACCATCAGCACTCAACAAGACAGTGTTACTAAAACACCGGTTGAGGCAAAGGATCTACCAGATGCTGTAAAAACTACCTTATCATCAGACACATTTAAAGAATGGATTCCTACCGCAGCATTCCTTGTGACCAAAGCTGATAAATCAGAATATTATCAGGTTGATGTTAAAAAACAAGAAGAAACAGCATCATTAAAAATTGGTAAAGATGGCGTAGTAATAGAATAACCCACTATTTCCCAAAATTATTATAATTTAACCCCCCACAAAAGCCGGATTTCATCCGGCTTTTGTATTTTTGCTATTACATCAATCCAATCCTATGGCAAAAATACTCATCATTGAAGACGATTCAACTTTTTCACAAGTACTGGAAGGCTTCCTCACGAAGTATGGACATGAACCCTTCGTCGTCGGTGATGTAAGTAAAGCATTTAAAATTACTGACCAACAAAACTTCGACCTGTTGTTGATTGATTACCGTTTGCCGGACGGAACAGGACTTGATATTCTGGCACATATGCTGGAAAAGGGTTCAGTTCAACCGGTCATCATCATGACGAGTTTCAATGATGTCAGAACAGCTGTAAAATCCATACAGTTGGGCGCTTTAGATTACATCACGAAGCCGGTTAACCCTGATGAACTTTTAATGCTCATCAAAAACGCCCTGGCCAAAAAGGAAGTGGCGAAAGCAGGCAAATCTATCGAGCATGCAGATGCAATCAAAGGCAAAAGCACCATTGCGGACAAGCTGTATGAGCACATCAACCTGGTTGCCCCCACGGATATGTCTGTGATCATACAAGGTGAAAGTGGAACAGGGAAAGAATATGCTGCCAGGGCCCTTCATATGCAAAGTAAGCGAAGCGACAAACCTTTTGTCGCCATAGATTGCGGGGCACTTTCCAAAGAATTGGCTGCCAGTGAACTTTTCGGACATATTAAAGGTGCTTTTACAGGGGCGTTGACCGACAAAAAGGGACAGTTTGAAGCTGCAAACGGAGGTACTTTATTTCTGGATGAAGTTGGCAATTTGAGTTATGATGTTCAGGTTAAAATGTTACGGGCGATCCAGGAAAGGGTGATTCAGCCGGTGGGCAGTACCAGAACCATTCCCGTAGATGTAAGGATAATTACGGCGACAAACGACGATCTAAAGACGAGTGTTGGCAACGGTGCGTTTCGGGAAGACCTTTATCATCGGCTAAACGAATTTAAGATTCAATTACCGGCATTAAGAGAAAGAGGCAAGGACATCGAGCTTTTCATCAACCATTTCATCAAACTTTCGAACCAGGAGTTAGACAAGGATGTTCAACAGATCTCCGTGCAGGCCAAGGAATTACTGCTGCGTTACGATTGGCCGGGAAATTTGCGTGAGCTGAAAAACGTGATCAAGCGCATGGTGTTGTTGACCCCCTCGGAAACGGCTGAAATTGATTCGCTTCCAGAAGAAATGATCATTTCTGTGAACCAGGCACCAAGGACCAGCACATCAGATTTGAAGGCCATCAATGAAGGGAATGAAAAGGCGATGATCATTGAAACATTGGTAAAAGTCAAATACAACAAATCTAAGGCAGCAAGACTGCTCAACATTGACAGGAAGACGCTTTACAGTAAAATGGAACGTTACGATATCGACTAGTTAACTGTGTTGCTTCAAGGTATTCAGCAACTGATCCAACTGCTCGAGGAGGTCTAAAAGTTTTTCTTCAGTAGTAGAATTCAGTTGTTGAGAGCCGGCAACTTCCATTTCCATTGCCCTAAAACCAGCGGCCAGCTTTTTCGCTCCAACTTGTCCTGTTCTACCTGCGATCCTGTGGGTTAGCAACCTTAGTCTGTCCTGATCATTTTTAAGAATAGCTTCCCGGATCTCTGTACTGTCATTTAAACTATCTATCGAGAATCTCGAAAGAATGCGTTGCAGTTGGTCCTCATCATCAAAGGTCATCTTTCTCAATGCCGTTAAGTCCAAATCAGGCACTTCTTCTGCTTCGGCATCAGCTTCAGTTTCTCCTTCAAATACTGCCAACAGCTCTTCTTCCTTGAATGGTTTCATGATCAATCCATCAAATCCATTATTTAATAGGTAATCCCGTTCATCCGGCAGAACCTGTGCAGTGATTGCATAGATCTTTACCGTGTAGCCAATCATCTCGCGCAGCTTCCAACATAGCGTGATCCCGTTCATTTCCGGCATTCTTATATCCATCAGGATATATTTAACGGAATCGTCCCAGGGAGCATTTAATAATTGAGATGGGGAATTAAAGAACTCGGCGTCCACCTGTCGTTTTTCAAAGATGATCCTGCAGAGATCCAGGATCAGCTGGTCATCATCTACGATCCAGATTTTTCCCTTATAAATTCCGGGCCGCACGGACAGGCTCTTAGCAGCTGGTTTTTCTGCGAATTTAAAGGTTAGGTAAACGGTAAATGTGCTTCCTTTCCCTTTCTTGCTTTTTACATAGATCCTTCCACCCTGCTGATCAGTAAGTGATTTGACAATGGTTAGTCCGAGTCCCGTTCCGTTCTTGTTCACCTCTTCATTATCCAGGGAATTGACCTGTTCAAACTCATTAAATATCCGTTTACACTCTGCTTCTGTAAGTCCGACACCCGTGTCCTTCACCATGAAGGTAAAATGGAGCTTATCGCCTTGTCTTTTGTAATGCGCGGAAAGCGTAACCTCTCCCGTCAATGTAAATTTGATCGCATTGCCGATCAGGTTGTATAATATTTGCTTTAATCTGAACGGATCTCCTTCAATGTAGTTCAGCCCTGAAAGCTGGAACTCGGCGAGGAGTTGAAGTGATTTTAGCTCTGCCTGCCTGCGCATCACGGAGACAACCTCATTCAGCAGTTGTTCAATATTAAAGGCCTTTTCTGTAAAAGTAAATTTACCGGAGATGATCCTGTTATAATCCAGCACTTCGTTCACGATTTGAAGCAGGTGTTCTGATGAATGGTAGATGGCGTCTATATCTTTCCTTGTCGGGTGCTCCTGTTGCCTGATAATCTCTGAATAGCCAACGATGGCTTGTAAAGGAGTCCTGATCTCATGGCTCATGTTGGAAAGGAACCGTTGTTTGGCCATTCCATGATATTCCGCTTCGTCTTTGGCCAACTCGAGTTCGGCCCTGTACTTGTTGCTTTTGGTGATATCTGTTAAAATCAGGTAAAGGAGCAGTACAGTTAAAAGGAAAAAGACCAGCATGATGATATTGATGGTGTTGATTCCGGTGTTGACTACATTTCTTGCCTGAATGCCATTCAATTCGATCTGGGCAACCACTTCACTTTCTACCTTTCTTAAGACATCGAGCATTTGACTTACCAATAGATTATTGGCATCGGCAAGTATCGCTTCCCGATTGATGAAGCGTTCTTTCTTGATCCTTTGTTCCCTTTCAATCTGCTTCAGGGATCGTTCGAGATTTTTGGCGATCCGGTCTTCCTCTGCCAGCGCGATCGTATCTCTTGTGATTTTCTCTTCGTTTACAATTCTGAATGAGTTGTCCTGGTCCTGGTTCTTCCGCTTACCAAATAGTTTATTGAAGAAACCTTTTGGCTTTTCTTCTGTGGGGTAAATGGTTGTTGTAGAGGTTTTTTGTTCTGTGGCAACAATCGTACTGTCGACCTTTTCAGTACCTTTTGCGACCAGCGCATTGATGTTCCTGACCCGTGTAGAAAAGGATTGGTTATTGATCAGTCGTTCTCTTACTTTAAGGTAATTGACAAATTGCTTGTCGCGTTCACTTAGAAGTTTTTTTATGGTAACGATACGGGCAAGTTGAACAGTATCATCTTTGTATAATGCGCCCAACGTATCCAATACGCGCCTGAGCTGCCCGGATTCTTTGAAAAGCCTGTTATAATTGCCTGGATCGTTAAAAGCCAGTCTTTTTTGCTTTTGATCGAGGCTGCTGATTTTTCTTGAAATGGCATTGACCACTCTAAGTCGCTCGCTAGGTGCAGTTATATTTTCTACGGTGACCAGCATTTCTTCAAAGGCAACCTTACTTACCCCCCATGCCATGAATAGGGCAAAGCAGGCCAGCAGTAAAGCAACGATCACCTTTCCTTTAATGGCCTTAAAAAAACTTTTCTGGGGTTTATTGCTCATGCTAGACGTTACCTTATAGAACGAAGATATTGACGATTTGATATTTCTGACGCGAAAACGACAAAAAGCATGCTAGAAAATCTGCGACTATAAGCCGATTG
>JAPSHM010000158.1 GCA_031179845.1 Pedobacter sp. | reverse complement strand
CAAATACCTCAAGCTCGTCGCCTTCGAAGTATTCCTGCACCTGCTTTTTTTCCCAAGTGTTACTCCTTCCGTCAAAAAACCGTTTTAATATCTCTTTGTTCATTCGTTCTTTATTCGCTCTTTACTACTATAATCTCTGGGAAGAACAAACTCCCTACCCGGAACAGATTTTTTTTTTAATTTAATATTTGTTTTAGACTACAATAGGGAATTTTCCTCGTTCAAAGCTTATATAAGCATGGGGCGTATATATAATTCAATTCATCTAAGAGATAGAACACTGGTAGTTTTCTTAATAACATTGAGCTTCACCATTGCTTCAGGTTGTAAAAAAGAGAATCAATCGATTCATCTGAACGAAGCCAACAGCTGGATCTTAGACAGTATGAAGGTTTATTATTTTTGGAAGGACCAATTACCTGTTCGCCCGCAAGACCATGCACGTCCAAATCCTTTTTTCAAATCGCTGCTCCATACCGCAGATAGATTTTCTTTCCTGGTTAATCCGGATGAAGAAAAAAAAGAATATTCCTCATTTGCCTGGTATGGTTTCGAATATGCCTTTTTGGAAAATAAAAACCAGGCAGAGGAATTTATGGGAACGGTGACTTTGGTGGTCCCTGAAGGGCCGGCGCATAGAAGCGGCCTGAAACGAGGAGATTTTTTTACCGCTGTAAATGGCCTACCTTTAAGAAGAATCAATTTGGAGGAGGTCGCTAAAATACTGCGTCTTGGAGAAGGAGTAGATCTCACGCTGGCTAATCTTGTCTCAGGGGAGTTAGTGGCTGCGGGATCTATGAAAATTCAATACACAAGGCATTCCGAACAACCTGTTTATTTGACTAAGATCTTCAATTTGGGAAGCAAGAATGCAGGTTACCTTTTTTACAATCAGTTCTCTGGCAAATATGATTATCAAATATTAGATTCTTTGCGGATGCTTCGCGATAAAGGAATTTCAGAGTTGATCCTTGATCTACGTTACAACCCGGGTGGAGATGTTTCTACCACAGCAAAGATTGCCGGAGCATTGAGTCATGCAACAGCTGATCAAACTTTTGTAATCTATCAGGGCAATAAAAACGCTGGTAGAAGAGTAAGTTCATTCCAAAAGACCATATATGAAAACTCCTTTCAGCCGCAGTCATTTGCCGAGGTAATAAATTACCGGCTATCCCTGAGCCGGGTCATCGTGCTCACGTCATCTGCAACGGCATCAGCAGCTGAGCTGCTGATCAACAATCTGCGACCCTATGTTGATGTTATCCAAATCGGAACTACAACTATGGGAAAAGATATGGCTAGTTTTGCAATAAGCGATCTACGGAACCCGAAGCGACTAAATATTGTATTACACCCCTTGATATTTAAGCTGTATAATGCTCAGCAGGCAGGGAATTACCAGGAAGGTTTGAAGCCAAATTACGAGGTAAACGAATTTTCGTTGTTACCCCTAAAAGCATTTGGAGACCCGGAAGATCCGTTGTTAAATAAGGCGCTTGAAATCCTGGGCCTGTATGCTCCGGAAATGAAGACATTACAATCACCTAATCCAATGTCAATAAATTTAAAGTATCAATCTTCGGTGATACGGAACTATCAACATCCAACCCTGGAAATCAACAAAGTTCCGGTTCATTGAAAAGTTAGCTGGTTAAAATGTAAACCTGCTGATGTGAAGCGCATACAATTTGCTTTTTCAATTTTGTAACCAGGATCGTCTTTCCCGTTTACTTATAACTGACATATTTTGCCCCAATTGTCTTACGCAATATTTCCGATAACCGACATCGTCATTTAGTTCCCTGTGAAAGCTGTGAATCAGCATTGGTCAAAACGGCTGGACAGGTACGGGGGAAAGAAAAATAGTATAACTTTAAGTGCGACAAGTAGTTCTAAAATCTTTTAATTCCGATAGTATGAAAGTTCTAATTTATGGTACAGGAAAAATGGCTGAATTTATAACTTATGCCCTCAACCACGATAGCCCACACAAGGTAGTGGCTTACTGTGTGGATGACGCTTACATACCTCCATTAGGGGCCAAATTGCTAGGGCTTCCAATTGTTAGCTTCAACCAGGCCATAATCGATTACCCAAAAGAGAATTACCTTGTACATGTCGCGATTGGAAGGAATAGTGCGCGGGAAACTGCCTATTTAAAAGCAAAAGAAGCCGGTTATACCTTTGTCAATTACATCTCATCCAAAGCTATCGTCTGGCCTGATCTGGTGGTTGGCAAAAATGTCTTCATCGACCAGGGCTGCAACATTCATCCCTTCGTAACCGTTGGAAACAACTGCATGTTGATCGGTTCACGAATCGGCCATCATTCAACCATAAAAAACAATGTCTTGCTGTCAGGAAACATACTTGCAGGAAACGTAACAATAGGACATAACTCATTTTTGGGAATGAACTCTTTAGTGAAAGAGAATGTTATAATTGGAAGTAACAATATCGTTGGCGCAGGGGTATTTGTGATGAATAATACTGAAGATAATGCGTTGATCACCAATCCATCGCTTCGCAACAAGGTGCGTGATTCAACAGGGGTAATCATGTTCCGTAGCCCGACGTCAAAAGAGACGGTTCCGTTGAATTATGAAAACTCGCGACTGTTAGGTTAACTAAAAGTACCGCCATTGCAAATAAGTACAAAGCCCCTCTAACTCCGGGTAAATAGAAAATGCATTTACGCCCATTGTATCCAGGTCGGTTCGAATCTCATCGGCCCTGTCTGCGGGAATTTTTACCTTGATCAGCTTTTTCTCAAAGCCGGGAACCTCATCGATCCGCTGCCGCTCTATGATCTCCTTTGTGGAGAAGATGCTAAAAACCCCCGATTGGTTATTGATGCGCTGCTTAATGATCCTTGGGCGAAAGATCTTAGTATGTTCAACTTCAAAGGGATGGACATTCTGGATGTTCAGATCAAAATCGTCATGATAGGCCGAAAGTATCCAGACCACTGCATACGGAGCAGGCACGTTTTCAGGTGGCCGCGTTTCTGTAGCGAACCATAGCGCGGTAAGGGCGCTGTTAGACCAGTCCAGCAAGCGTGTGGGCAATCCAAAATGTTGTCCAAGCGTTAAATAATCCCAATCGTCCATTGGCATGTGTTCCCTGATCAGCAATGGATTTGCACGCTTAAACTCTTCCAATAGAAGCCATTCGATCTGAAGCAAATCGCCCTTGGCTTGCAGTCTGCGTATTTTTGGAATCAAAGGGTAGTCACTGATCTGGCCCCTAAATAAAAAACCAGCAAATTCCGAGCGTTTACTGATCGCTTCCTTGGTTCGCTTGATCAGGGCCATGTAATCTTCAACGGTATTGATCTCGACTTCTTTCATCATTCATTTAAACACTATTCTGCCCATCTAAGTTTTCTCCCCATACCATTTACACCGTCTTAATTCGGACTGTCATATTTGCAACCGGTAAAAACTTAATGCTTTACACCGGTGTTTAATACTAAAACTTAGCTGTTAACTAATTTAAAAACTTAATGTTATGGAAAGCAACAACCAAGAACAATTGAAAGAAGAGGAAATTTCAAATCTTGAACAGTTCCAGGTAGATCGAAGTTCTTCGCCCGACGATTCGGATGCAGGATATACCGACCAGGAAGTACAGTTTGCTGATGGCGAGGGCACGCCGCTCAACGAAGAACTGCTAGGACCAGAGGACGAGGAGGATGAGGAAGATATCGTTGTCGACGATCCAGATGAGGACGAAATTATCAGTGATGATCCGGATGAAGATTTAGTTTGACAGGTAAGACAGATCCGGATCGATGCCGGATCTGTTCTTTAAGCGTTCTCATAAAGCCGTTATGATCAAGAGAATCGACAAAGGGAATATCATCATATGGGCGATCATATTTTGTTGTGCCTGTTCATTCTTGTCATGTAGCGCCAAACGACCGCCAAAAAGCGTTACCAGAACTCATTTCACACAAAGCTCCGTTCTTCAAATCGAACCAGTTGAAGAGCACATAGAACATTCCGTAGAACATGCCCTACAACATCCGGTAGAAGATTCCCCAGAAAAAAAACTTCAGGAAAGTGATTTTGAGGAAGAATTTAAAAAGATGTTTAAGAAAATGTCGGGCAAATTACCCCATGCCCAAATCATCTACGGGTTATATGAACAACATAGCTTTCAGCCGATCTTAACACCCCGATTCCTTCCCGGCAATCAATTGCAGGACCTTTTGGACTATCTGCACAATTCAGCTGGTCATGGGTTAGATACAGCACTATTTTCACCCGGAACAATAAGCGCATGGCAGATCAGATACCAAGATCGGGACCCCGATGCAACCCTTGAGAATTTTCGGACGATAACAGGGTTGGAGCTGGCGGTAGCCGCTTCCCTCGTCAAGTACAGCAATGCCCTGCAATTTGGCTTCGTCAATCCTTTTAAGATTTATAAAAGTTATACGATTCCAACGTTGGCGCCCGACAGCAGCAGCATTCTGCGCATCTTTGAAGTAGAGAATTTGAAAGGATTCCTGGAAGCGATCCAGCCAACAGACAAAGGCTATCAGGCCATGCAAAAAATGCTGACCACTTTGATCACGCTTTCCGATGATCCTCAGTCAGATACCGTAAGGGCGTTAACCGTCAACCTGGAAAGATTAAGGTGGAAGAACAAACCTGCCGAGCCAAAATACGTATCTGTAAACATTGCAAATTTTACACTTGATGTAATCGAGAACGAACGATCTATCTTACACATGAAGGTCTGCGTAGGGGAGCCGGGCGACATGGAAACTCCGCAATTAGGCAGCATGATCCACAGTGTACAGGTCAACCCAGTCTGGAATATCCCCCAAAGTATTGCAAGGAATGAGATCGCTAAACGCGCAGCCGAAGATCCTCATTACCTCGCCAACAGCAACATCAATGTATACCGAAAAGGGAAACTTGTTGGCAACCCGGCAGAGATCGACTGGACGACAGCCGATCTTGGGGAATATTCATTTCAACAGCAGCCCGGAAAAGAGAATGCCCTGGGAAAGATCAAATTCCTCTTCAATAATGAAAGCAGTGTTTACCTCCATGACACCCCGGTACAAAAAGCGTTTAAGTTGGCAGTGCGGGCCGTAAGTCATGGCTGTGTACGTGTCGAAAAACCACTTGATCTTGCTTTTGCACTTTTTGGAAAAGGAGAAAAGTACAACCTGATCAAGAAGGCCATGGAAAGCGGTCGGCCACAAGCCCGTTATATTTCATTGCCCGAGCACATCCCAATCCGGCTGTATTATTATACCGCATGGGCCGACAAAGACCAAAAAATGGTCCGGTTCTGTAACGATGTTTATGGTCTCGATGAAGCCCTCTATAACGCAGTTCAACCATTCAAATAATTCTATTTCAGAAGCCTTTATAATTTAAATCGAGTTTTATGACAAATACGGAAAACGAAGGCGCCAGCAATGTTTTTGAAACTAAAGACCCAGGCAAGGAACTGGTGCTGGTAACAGGTGGGAGCGGACTGATCGGTTCCAGGTTGATTGAGCGCTTACAGAACGATTATCAGGCGGTTGGTCTAGATAGGTCTGGAAATACTCACCCACCTGAAAAGGTCGAATATGTAGGGTTCGACATTACGGATGAAAAAAGCATTGCCATGGCACTCAACCGGGTTAAATATGCCTATGGCAGGAAGATCGCCTCCGTGATACACCTTGCAGCCTATTACGATTTTTCCGGAAAACCGAGCCCGCTGTACGAAGAAGTGACCGTCAAAGGAACGGAAAAACTGCTGCATGCCCTTCAGGAGTTTGACGTAGAGCAATTCGTTTTCTCGAGCACCAATCTGATCTATAAACCTGGCAGTCCCGGCGAGAAGATCAATGAAGACTGCCCATTAGCGCCCAATTGGGAGTACCCCGAATCGAAAGTAGACACCGAAGCCATCATTCATGATAAAAGAGGCGCCATTCCTGCCGTCATCCTACGCCTTGCAGGGGTATACGATGAGCAGGGACACTCCATTCCACTCAGCCATCAGATCCAGCGCATCTACGAAAAAAGCCTAACCAGCTATTTTTATTCCGGAGATGTAACGCACGGAAATGTGTTTCTTCATTTGGATGACCTGATGGCTGCCCTGGTGAAAACGATCGAGAAAAGGTATGAACTGCCGGATGATGTTGCCATAAACATCGCCGAGCCGGTTACCCCAAGTTACGCGGCGCTGCAGGAACGAATAGGCGTATTGGTCCACGGTAAAGAATGGGAAACGTTTGAAATCCCTAAACCATTGGCCAAAGTCGGCGCCTGGGCGCAGGACCTGATCAGCGATCCGTTCATCAAACCCTGGATGATCGACCGTGCCGATGATCATTACGAACTAGACATTTCAAGGGCAAAAAGATTACTCGGCTGGGAGCCTCAGCACAATTTAATGGATACCCTGCCAGCGATGATCGAAAATCTCAAAGCAGACCCGGTGGCCTGGTACAGGAGAAATAAATTGGACGAATCAGGGATTCCTGAAAAATCTAAACTGGAGCATCATCCAGAATTATGAGAACGAAAGTGTTCCACCAGGTTGGAGTTATAATCCGTCAACCTGGGATCAACGGATCCCGATCATCCTTCTGGCTTTTCTGGGAACCGGGATCGCCGGTTACCTCGCACTTTATCAGCTTAGAGTGATCACTAAGGTATGGGAACCATTCTTTGGCAATGGAAGTGTAATCATCCTGAATTCTCACATTTCTAAGATCCTTCCAATTCCAGATGCACTATTGGGGGCGTTCGCCTACGTAGCAGATGCCGTCACCGGTATAATTGGCGGTGAGAAACGTTGGAAAACCATGCCATGGATGGTGATCCTCTTTGGCATTGCCGTCGGACCACTTGGGCTCGTAAGTATTTTGCTCGTCATCCTTCAACCCGTACTTTTTGATTCCTGGTGTACTTTATGCCTTGCCTCGGCAGTCATTTCGGTTCTGATGATCGGGCCTGCGATGGATGAAACACTGGCCTCCATGCAATATATGAAGCAGGTAAAAAAAGCCGGAAAATCAGGATGGAAAGCATTTTGGGGCAAAAAGGTCTAAACTAATCTAATGAAATCATGTGGGCACAGATCTTAAATATCTTGATTGGAATATGGCTAATGGCAAGTCCCGCCGTAATTGAATATCCAGACGCAGGGGCGAAAAGTAATTATATATTCGGACCGATCGTCGCTACCATCGCAACCATTGCGTGTTGGGAAGCAACGCGGGGGCTGCGCACAACAAACATCCCAATGGGCCTCTGGATTATGGCGGCCCCATTGGTGCTAGGCTATCAAGATCCTTTTCCAATCATGAATGATATGGCTTGCGGGTCAGTGATCATTGTACTTGCGCTTTTCCGTGGAGAAATCACAAAAAGCTTTGGAGGTGGATGGAAAGCTTTATGGGATTAAGGAGATTATTTAATATAAACTGTCTTGATGTTCACAAACTCCTGAATACCAAAAGAACTGAGCTCGCGACCATAGCCCGACTGTTTAATGCCGCCAAATGGCAACCTGGGATCCGACCTGACCAGCGAGTTAACAAAGCATGACCCAGCTTGTAACCTGGCCCTGGCAATTTCTTCGCCAACAGAACCATCCCTGGTGAAAACCGCTGCACCTAAACCGAATGAAGTGTCATTGGCCAGCATGATGGCCTGATCAATGTCCCGAGCAGACAACAGGGCAGCAACAGGGCCGAACATCTCCTCACTGTAGGCAGGCATTCCCTTTTTTATCCCGGCAAGAACGGTGGGCGCATAAAAAGCATGCTTACCTGTAAATGACGGTATTGTTCCCCCAAGCAAGCATTTAGCCCCTTTATTGAGATTTTCCATTACCTGTTGATGCAGTTCATCACGAAGATCTGCACGAGCCATTGGTCCGAGGTCAGTGCCTTCTTCAAATGGATCACCTAACATCCGACGCTTCATGTTATCTATAAACAAGGCTGTAAAATCCTTTTCAATCTCCTTAACGAGGATAAATCGTTTGGCTGCAATACAGCTTTGTCCGTTATTGATCAGGCGGCTGCTTACGCAGATCTCTGCGGCTTCCTCCAGATCGGCATCAGCCAAAACAAGGTAGGCGTCACTGCCACCCAACTCAAGGACTGTTTTTTTCAACAGAGAACCCGCCTGTGTCGCAACTTGAATACCCGCGCCAGTACTCCCGGTTAAAGTTACAGCACTGATCATCGGATTGGCAATTACCGCGTTCACCGCCTTACTGCCAATCATCAAGGTCTGAAATACATGTTCTGGAAAGCCAGCATCCTTGATCAGTCGTTCGATGGCCAGTCCACAGCCCGGTACATTCGATGCGTGCTTGAGTAACCCGCAGTTGCCCGCCATCAGGGCAGGAGCAAGAAACCTGAAAACCTGACAGAAGGGGAAGTTCCATGGCATGATGGCCAAAATAACACCCAAAGGTTGGAAAGTTACATAGCTTTTTGAAGCTTCCGTATCGATCAGTTGGTCTTCTAGTAAAGTAGCTGCTTCTGCCGCATAGTACTTACAGGCAGCAACACATTTCTCTATTTCGGAAATCCCGTCCTTCAAGGGTTTCCCCATTTCCAGCGCCATCAACCGGGCAAGGTTCTCGCGCTCGTCATGAAGTCCATCTGCTAGTTTGTTCATTAATGCAGCCCGATACCCGATATCAGTTTCGCGCCATTTTAGCCAGGCGGCCTGAGTTTGTTTTATCTTACGCGAAACAAGACTATCCGAATCTTCTTTGTACGATTGGATCGTTTTCCCATTTACCGGATTAATCGATTGTATACTCATTTTTCCAATATAGACTTTAAATTATTC